>CAYWPZ010000062.1:0-19889 GCA_964460135.1 uncultured Caldilineales bacterium
CCGGCCGGGCGAGGCGGGCTATGCCGCGGGCATCCTGGCCGGGTTGATGGTGGAAAGCGGGCGCCTGGGGGGGCTGGGGGCGGTGGAATCTGCCCTGAGCGCCGCCGATTTCGCTGCCTTCGAGGAGGCGGCGCAACAGGTCAATCCGGCGGTCGAGGGTGTGCCGGTCATCTATGCCGGCGACAACCCCACCCGGACGAGGGACGCCGCCATCAATCTGTACGAGTCCGGGATCGAGCTGATCCTGGCCCATGCCGGCCTCGACGCCGCTGCCGTGAGCGAAGGGGCGACTGCGGTGAGCGACGAGGCCGCCCTCATCGGCTGGAGCTATCGGCCGGCTTTGCCTGCGGCCACGCCTGCGCTGGCCACCCTCCAACAGCGTGTGGCCGCGATCATCCTTGCTGCCGTGGCCGCCATCGAAAACGGCGAGATGGCATGGACAAGCCATGCCGTCGGCTTTGCCGAAGGCGTCCAAAGCCTGACCCTCGCCACCACTACCCCCGCCGCGGTCGTCGCCGAAGTGGAGGCCGTCATCCAGGCGTTGATCGACGGCAAGATCGTGCTGGACGAGGACGGCCAGGTGATCGAAGACAATTATCACCCTCGAAGCGGCGACTCAGCCCAGGCCGCCTGGAAAACATCGGTTCCGCTTCTCATTTGCCGATGGACGATGGGCGAGAGCAAGCCCTTCATCCAGGCGGGCTGATTCATCCATCCTCTTTGGTCAATCGTCATTGCCAAAACCCCTTGAACCATGAAAGCAACGCTCATCCTCCCCACTTGGCTGATCACCACCCCCCAGGCAGCGCCACAACCCAACTGGGGCGTGCGCGTGCTCGGAGACCGCATCGCTGCCGTCGGCGCCAACGCCGATTTGCAGGCGGCCTACGCTGGCGATGAGATCATCGACGCCTCCGGCCATGTCCTCGCCCCTGGCTTTGTCGATGCTCACACCCACCTCTACGGCCTCCTGGCCCACGGCATCCCCCTGGCCAAGGCTCCCGCCGACTTTTGGGGCTTCCTGGCCGAGTTCTGGTGGCCGCTGGTGGAGGACGCGCTCGACCACGAGATGATCGTCGCCGCCACCGATTGGGTCTGCGCCGCCATGCTGCGCAGCGGCGTCACCGGTTTTTATGATTGTCTCGAGGCGCCGTTCGCCATTCCCGATGCCCTCTTTGCTCAGAAAGAGGTCGTCGAGCGGCGGGGACTGCGGGGCATCCTCTCGTTCGAGGCCACCGAGCGGGTGAGCCAGGCCAACGGGCAGCTTGGTTTGCAGGAAAACGCCCGCTTCATCGACCACTGCCGCGCCGAGGGCGGGCTGGTGCAGGGGCTGATGTGTTTCCACACCACCTTCACCTGTTCGGCTCAGTTCATCCGTCAGGCATTCGCTTTGGGCGCCGAGCGAGGCGTGCTGACGCACATGCACTGCAACGAGGGCGTACACGAGCCAAACTACGCCCTACAGCACTTTGGCAAGCGCACGCTAGAATATTACGATGACCTGGGTGTGACCGGGCCGGGGATGCTGGCCTCGCAGTGTGTGCAGCTTTCCGAGCGCGAGCGGGCGATCATCGCCGAACGTGGGATCAGGGTCACGCACATGCCGCTGAGCAATTGCGAGGTGGGCGGCGGCATCGCCCCCATCCCGCAGCAGATGGCCGCCGGGGTGACGGTGGGGCTGGGTTCGGACGGCTATATCCACGATTTCTTCGAGGTGATGCGGGGGGCTTTCTTGATCCACAAGGCGGCGCAGCTCAACCCGCAGCTGATGCCCGCCCACGAGGTTTTCTATCTGGCCACCGAGGGTGGGGCGAGGGCCATCGGTCTGGAGCGCGTCGGGCGGTTGGAGCCAGGCTGGGCGGCCGATTTGCAGATCATCGCCGCCGATTTCCCCACCCCCGTCGCCGTGCATAATCTCTACGACCAATTGGTGCTTTGGCGCGACCATACACACGTGCGCGATGTGATGGCGGCTGGGCAGTGGCGAGTGCGAAACGGTGAGGTGTTGGGTGCAGATTTGGGCGCGATGCGGGCGCGCGTGCAGCGGGCGGCCGAGCGGATGTGGGCGGATAGTATCGCGTAGTAACGACTTTAGTCGTTTGTCCCCGCATGAACGACTAAAGTCGTTACTACGAAAAGCTCACCCGCCCGCCATCGCCCCCACGATCATAAATGGCTCCGCCCCGGCGGCCACTGCCTCGGGCAACGGCGCCTCGACCGGCGCTTGCGACCAATCCTGCCCGCAGGCGAAGAAGCGCACCAACGACCGCCGCTTGAGCGTGCCGTGGTCGCGGATCGTTCCTCGCAGCACGGGATAGGCCGTCTCCAGGGCATCCAGGATCGACCGCGGCGTGACCGGCCCCTCGACCTGAAGCGCTACTTCTTTGCCCGTGTTCGCCAGCGTGCGTAGATGGTGGGGGAGCACGACGCGAATCATGGCAGGGTTTGCACCGCCACCGAGAGCACGGCCGGCAGGTCGCGGACGATGGGCGTCCAGTTGTCGCCGGCGTCGGCCGAAGCATAGACCTGGCCGCCGGTGGTGCCAAAGTAGACGCCGCAGGAATCGAGCCGATCGACGGCCAGGGCGCTGCGCAACACGTTCACGTAGCAGTTGCTCTGCGGCAGCCCGTTGGTCAGCGCCTCCCACTCGTTTCCGCCTGCCCGGCTGCGGTACACGCGCAACTTGCCATCGGGTGGGTAGTGTTCGGAATCGCTCTTGATCGGCACGACATAGACCGTCTCTGGCTCGTGGGCGTGGACGGCGATGGGAAAGCCGAAGTCGCTGGGCAGGTTGCCGCTGACCTCGCGCCACATTTCGCCGGCGTCGTCGCTGCGCATCACATCCCAGTGCTTTTGCATGAAGAGGACGTTGGGCCGCGAGGGGTGCATGGCGATGCTGTGGACGCAATGCCCAACCTCGGCCTTTGGATCGGGTAGCTCGAATGGCGAGTGCAAGCCCTTCGTCGCCGGCCGCCAAGTCGCCCCGCCGTCGTCGGTGCGAAAAGCGCCCGCGGCCGAGATGGCGACGAACATGCGCTTGGCGTCGTGCGGGTCCAAGAGGATGGTGTGCAAACACATCCCGCCCGCGCCCGGCTGCCACAGATGCCCGCTGACCTCGCGCAGCCCCGGCAGTTCTTGCCAGGTCTTGCCGCCGTCGGTCGAGCGGAACAAGGCCGCATCCTCGACCCCGGCATAGACCGTATCGGCATCGGTGGGCGAAGGCTCCAGCCGCCAGACGCGCTTGAACTCCCAGGGGTGCGGCGTGCCGTCGTACCACAGGTGGCTGCCGGGGCTGCCCTCGTAGGCGAACTCGTTGCTCACCGGCTCCCAGGTGGCGCCGCCGTCGTCCGAGCGTTGGATCAACTGCCCGAACCAACTCGTGGATTGTGAGGCATACAGCCGGTTCGGATCGACGGGCGATCCATTGAGATGATAGACTTCCCAGCCGGCGAAATGTGGGCCGCTGATGTCCCAGTTGGCGCGCTTGGCGGCAGCTGTGAGAATGAAGGCGCCCTTGCGGGTGCCAACCAACACGCGTACTCCTGTCATGTTTTCCTCCGCGCGCCAGGCGGCTTGGCCTGGGGCTATGTGTGGTGTGTGGTACGGCTGCTCGCCGGGCCAGGATCCGGCCCCGGTGAGCAGTGAGGCCAACAGAATAGAACATTTGTTTTATTTTGTCAATTTTGCCGGCCCGACCTGCGCCGGCAAGGGCGGCGGTGAACAAGGCCCCCCCGCCGCTGCCCCTGAACCGGCGTCAAGGCGCCCCCGGCAGGATTCGAACCTGCGACCCAGTGCTTAGAAGGCACTCGCTCTGACCGCTGAGCTACGGGGGCGTGGGAACGATTCTAAACCGCGCCGAGGACGCTGTCAAAGGGCAGCGGTCGCTGAGGCAGGACCCTGCCAGAACGCTCAGCGGCGTTGACAGCCCCTCTACCTTGCCCTTACAATCGCTCAAGTTCTGGCGCCGCCAGGCAGCGTCCTTCATCGCCTCCGACCTCTGTGGTGAACAGCTTCACGGCGAGGAATTCCCCCATGACCACCTTCCATGAACTCGATGTGCGCATTCTCCGCGCCGGCGCCGGGCGCTACTTCGTCACCGCCGAACTCGAGGGCGCTAATCCCACCGCGCCGGCGCCGCTAGACTGGCGCGCACTCAGTCAGGACGATTTCGTCCAGGCTCTGCGCCAGATGCGCGAAGAGGAATTTACGCTCAAGGAGGCAACCGTCATCGGCGTCGGGACGACGCTCTACGATGCCCTTTTTCAGGGGCAGGTCAGGCAACTTTTCGAGGCTGTCTATTTGCGGGATGTTGAGCCGCGCCCGGACACCTTCCTGCGTCTCCGCCTGGCCATCGACGAGCACGCGCCCGAGATCGCCGCCCTGCCCTGGGAGTTCATGTTCTGGAATGGCAGCTTTCTGGCCACGCACGCCCGCATCCTGCTGACCCGCCAGTTGCTCAATCTCAATTACGGCGCCATCAAGTCGCTGGCCATCGAAGGCAACCCGCGGCTGCTGGCGATCATCCCGCGCGGGTCGGGCCTGGACACGGATGGGGAGGAGCGGGCGATCCGGCAGATTCTCGGCCAGGCTCAGATCCCCTGTACGGTGCTCAAGGGGCGGGTGTTCATCCAGGATGTGATCGACACGCTACGCGCCCCCAGCCCGACGCCCTTCAACATCCTCCATTTCATCGGCCACGGCAAATTCGAGCACGAAGAGGGTATGCCACCACGCTCTCTCCTGCGTTTCAATCACCCTGACCTGCCGGATGATGGCCCGGCCAAAGAAGACGAGATGTGGATCGACCAGATGCAGATCCGGCAGGTGGTCGAGTCGCAGCGCGACCACCTGCGCCTGGTGATCTTGAATGCCTGTGAAGGGGCCGAGGTGGCGGGCGAGGAGCAGAAGCGGCGGGGCCAGTTGAGCGGCCTCGGCTTCGTGGGCATGGTTCCATCGTTGCTGATGGCCGGGATGCCGGCGGTGATTGCCATGCAGTATGAAATCCTCGATGAGGTTGCCGCGCGCTTCGCCTCCAGTTTCTACAGCGCTCTCATCTCCCCCCCCTGGCTGGGCCGGGTCGATGTCGCCGTTTCGTTGGCGCGCGGCGATTGTTTCACGAACTTCAAGGGGTCGGATTGGCGGGGTTTTGGCACGCCGGTGCTCTATCTGCACGCCAACGATGGCGTTGTCTTCACCCCAAAGGAGTTGCCGGACCCCACCGCGAACGCAGAGCCATCGCCCTGCCCCGCGCCGCCTAAACCCGACGAAAGCCTGCTCCACGACCACCGTCACAGCGACACCTCCACCCTCCTGAGCACGGCCGGCAGCCTGCGCGAACGGATCGCCAGCTACCAGCAGCAGATCGACTACACCCAGAAAGTGATGGTGGAGGATCCCCTGATCGCCGCCGCCGGCTTGTACCCGCTCAAAATCGAACGCCTGAAAGGGGAAAAGCGGGGCAAAGAGGACGAAATCGACCGGCTCATGCTCGTCCTCTGCTGGCGACTGTACGAAGACTGCCTGGAACACGAGGCCCGGCGCCGCGAATTGACGGCGCTCGAGGCCGAGCGTGACGACCTGCAGGCGCAGGGCAAATGGGTCAGCTTCGATCTCAAGAACAAGATCTCAGACCTGCGCAAAAAGGTGCGTGAGCTGGAAGCTACGCTGGCGAAAGGCAAGGCTTTTTGCCCCTGAAAGCCAGAGCGCAGAAAGACAGCGTGCCCCGTCTGCGACGCCTGCCGCCCGGTCTCGCTCAGAGGAGGGTGGGGCGCCTCCCTTCATAACGCTTCGATGATCGTGGCCGTGGCCATGCCGTGGCCGATGCACATCGTCTGCAGACCAAAGCGACCGCGGCGGCGACGCAGTTCGTGCACCAGCGTGGTCATCAGCCGGGCGCCGCTGGCCCCCAGAGGATGGCCAAGGGCGATGGCGCCGCCGTTCACATTCAGCCGGGCGGGGTCGGGGCCAAGCTGGCGTTGCCAGGCCAGGACGACCGCGGCAAAGGCCTCGTTGATCTCGAACAGATCGATGTCATCCAGGCCCAGGCCCGACTGGCGCAGCGCCTTCTGCGTGGCCGGGATGACGCCCGCCAGCATCAACACCGGGTCGTCGCCCACCACCACCCGCGTGACGATACGCGCCAGGGGTTGCAGTCCCAGCCGCCCCACCGCTCGCCCCGAAGCCAACACCACCGCCGCGGCGCCGTCGCTGATCTGGCTGCTGTTGGCGGCGGTGACCACACCATCCTCTTTGAAGGCGGGTTTCAGGGCCGCGATCTTTTCCAGGCTGGCGTCGAAGCGGATGCCTTCGTCGATCTGCACGAGCCGCTGAGTAGCGCCGTCGGCGACGGCAATGGGGGTGATCTGGGCGCTGAACAGGCCGTTGTGGGTGGCAGCGGCGGCTTTGCAGTGGCTCTCGTAGCTGAATTGGTCCAGCTCGGTCCGGTTGATGCGCCAACGCGCCGCCATCATCTCGGCCGAGAGGCCCTGCGGGATGAGGTCGTAGGGCAGGGCGGGCCAGGCCGGCGGGTAATCGGCGCCCATGGGGACGCGGGTCATGTGCTCGACCCCGCCCGCAACCACAACCTCCATGTCGCCGGCCAGGATGGCTTGGGCGGCGAAGTGGATGGCCTGTTGGCTGGAGCCACACATGCGGTTGAGGGTGACGGCCGGGACTTCCACCGGCCAGCCGGCCTTCAACACCGCCAGCCGGCCGATGTTGGCGCCCTGCTCTCCCACCGGCGTCACACAACCGAAGATCACATCCTCCACCAGCGCCGGTTCCACGCCCGCCGCCCCGACCGCAGCCTGCAACACCGGCGCGGCCAGGTCGATCGGCGGCGTCTCGCTGAACATCCCTCGCCGCCTGCCAACGGGCGTGCGGGTGGCGGCAATGATAAAGACTTCGTTCATCGGGGGTGGTTATTGGAGATTAGAGATTGGAGATTGAGAAACGTCCAATAACAAATCTCTAATCTCCAATCTCTTCGCTATCGGGCCAGTTCTCGTGAAATGATATGGCGCATGACCTGGCTGGTGCCTTCGTAGATCTGATAGATCTTGGCATCGCGCATCAGCTTTTCCACCGGATATTCCTGGCTATAGCCATAGCCGCCAAAGACCTGCACGGCGTCGGTGGTCACTTTCATGCACATGTCGGCGCAGAAGGCTTTGGCATAGGCTGCCTGAGCGGTGTTGGGCAGGCCGTTGTCCAGCAGCCAGGCCGCCTGCCGCGCCAGCAGCCTGCCCGCCTCGATGTTCATGGCCATGTCAGCCAGCATGAAGCTGACGCCCTGCTGAGCGATGATCGGCTTGCCATAGGCCATGCGCGTCTTGGCGTAGGCGGTGGCCTCTTCGAAGGCGCGACGGGCCACGCCCACCGCCGCCGCCGACACGGCCGGCCGCGAGCTGTCGAAGACCTTCATCGCCGTCAAGAAACCGGAGCCTTCTGGCCCCAGGCGGTTTTCGACCGGTACTTCCACATCCTCGAAGAACACTTCGCTGGTCTTGGAGGCATGCTGACCCATCTTGGGCAGGGGCTTGCCGGTCTTCACGCCCCACTCGCGCTCGGCGATGAAGGCGCTGATGCCCTCGTAGCGAGCCTCGCGATTGGTCTTGGCGAAGACGACGAAGAGATCGGCTACCGGGCCGTTGGTGATCCAAGTCTTGACGCCGTTGATGACATAGACATCGCCCCGGCGCTCGGCATAGGTCTTCATCCCGGCCACATCCGAACCGGCCCCCGGTTCGGTGACACAATAGGCGGCCATCGTTCCGGCCGCCATCCTGGTCAAATACTTCTGTTTCTGCGCCTCGTTGCCGGCGATGAGGATGGGCAGGCCGGCCAGCGAATTGAGCATCAGCGAGGTCTGAACGCCAGAGCATCCCCAGGCCAGCTCCTCGTTCATGATACATTCTTCCAGCAGGCTCATACCCGGCCCGCCGTATTGCTCGGGGATGTTGACGCTGAAGAGCCCGTTTTCGATCGCTTTCTTGACAATCGGCCAGGCAAATTCCTCGTGGTGGTCGTAGTACTCGGCCACGGGCTTGATCTCGTTCTCGGCAAAGTCGTGCGCCAGATCGCGCAACATCTTTTGCTCGGGCGATAGCATGAAATTGAGCATTGCAGGCACCTCGCGGGGGGTGATGGATGGGGGTAAGGCCAGAAACGGCGGCGTCTCCGGCCCAAACTGAGTCCTCTTTGTTTCGCCCTATTCTAACAGGTATGACGCGCTGCGTCAAAACGCGCGCACGACCAGGCAACCAGACACCCAGGCAAGTGGGTGGCCAGCCTCGGCGGCGGCCGGGCGCTCTAGGGTTCGAGCGGCGCCAGGAGGATGGCGCAAGGGACGGGCAGGCTTTCGGGGCCGTCGGGCGAGGAAACCGGCGTCCAACGCCAACGCAGGCCGGTGGACGAGCCTCCGTCCAGATTGACGGCATCCACCAGCCCCAGGTCGGGCTGCAAGAGCCGGCGGGCGAAGCCGGCCAGCGTGCTCCCCCTTGCCGCGGCCACCCACACCACCCGGCCCTGCCCATCCACACCTGCGGCCGTGCGGCGGTCGTTGTCCTCGTCGTTCAAGCCTGGGATGACAACGCCCGCTTCCACCAGCATTGGCCAGCCCTGCAAGCCCAGCGTGGCCGGGGCCAGCAGGCGCTGCGGGTTGCGCACCACGAAGGCCGCGCCATCGCGCACGATCAGCACCCCGCCCCAACGGCTTCGCAGCCGGGTGGGGCCTTCACCATTGCTCATCAACAGACCAATGTGCCGGTAGCCGGCGTCCTCTTGCAAATAGAAGCCGCAATTGATCGCCGCCAGCGCCTGCCCATCGGCCGCCAGCCAGCCGCCCACCCCCCGGCTTTTGCCTGGGGCCGGCTCGAAACGATGGCTGTAACGGACGCCCGCGGCCAGGTGGCGGATGGCGATGAGGCCGTCGGTCGTGCTCAGAACCTCGGCGCCGGCAAACAGTGGCTGCCAAACGCCGGCCGGGGCAAGGGTGGGGGCGGGGATGGCGGTGGGCGCCAGGGCGGGCGTTTCTGTCGGGGGCAAAACGGTCAACGGCAGGGGCGCGACCGTTGGGGTGGGGGCGATGGCAGGCGATGGGATGCAGGCAGCCACGAGCAGAAGGGCGGCCAGCGAAAGGAGCAAGCGCATCGGGGCATTGTCCTCGACGCTGCCAGAAAATGACAACTCCGCCGGCCCCGCGCTGCGCCGGCCCTGCCGTTCTATTTTTATGATCTTCTTCATAAAAATTTGACGCCTCTCCACCCCCACCCTACAATGATCTCACCCCCTCACTCCTTCACACCCTCCCTCGCTCCCCATGTCCCTCCTTTCCCTCGCCCCTCGCCTCCCCGCCTATTGGAGCTTCCGCCGCTTTGGCTGGCCCAGATTGCTGCCCTTCTCGGTCGTCATCTCCATCAGCTTTCGCTGCAATTCCAAATGCCGCACTTGCGACATCTGGCGCAAGCCAAACGACGACATGACGGCGGCGGAATGGGAGCAAGTTTTCGCCGGTTTGGGGCAGTCGGTCGAGTATCTCACCTTCACCGGCGGCGAACCCTTTCTGCGCCCTGACCTGGACGAGATGGTGATCGCGGGGTACCGGCATTGCCGACCCAGCTACATCACCATCCCCACCAACGGCCTGCTCACCGACAGGATCCTGGCCCAGGCCGAGCGCATCTGCGCTGAATGCGAGGGCGCGGACGTGGGCATCAACCTCTCGCTCGATGGCGTGGGCGACGAGCACGATGACATCCGCGGGGTGCCGGGCAACTGGGAGCGGGCAATGGCAACCTGGCAGGGCTTGAAGGCGCTTAGGGCCAGGCACGCCAACCTGCTCGTCACCGTCCACACCGTCATCAGTCGCTTCAACGCCCACCGTTTCCGCCAGATCTACGATGGTCTGAGCTTTCTGCAACCCGACAGCTACATCACCGAGGTGGCCGAAGAGCGGGTCGAGCTGGATACGGTGGGCTGGGGCATCACGCCGCAGCCGGAGGTGTATGCGCCGATTGCCGACTTTCTCAGCGAACAAGCGAAGCAAGCCCCGGCCAAAGGTTTCGCCCGCTTCACGCAGGGCTTTCGGGCGCAGTACTATCAGATCGCCAAGCGCACCCTGTTCGAGCAGCGCCAGGTGATCGACTGCTATGCCGGTTGGGCCAGCGCCCATATCGCCCCCAACGGCGATCTGTGGAGTTGCTGCATCCGCGCCGAGCCTGTGGGCAACCTGCGCCAGACCGGCTACGACATCCGCCCGCTTTGGTTCAGCGCCGAGATGCAGGCCCTACGCCGCAGCATCTACCAAAAAGAATGCGCCTGCCCGATGGCCAATGCCACCTACGCCAACATGCTGCTGCACCCGCCCACCGTGGCCAGGGTGGCGATAGACCTGATCGCCTAAGCGCAAATCAGCTTGACGATGGATGGCAGAGACGGTATCCGACTTAAGTCGGGGACATCGGCCGGCATTGGTGCTATGCTGACCGGCGACAATTCGCAGCCAGGCTGCGCCCGATGACAAGGATGACGATGAAAAAACTATTTCTCTTTAGTCTACTGCTGTTGCTGGCCGCTTGCAGCACCCCTGCCCCTGCCAACGATGCGGACCCGACCCCAACGGGCACGACCGGTGGGATGGGGATGCGCATGGGGATGCGAAGCGGCATGATGGAGCGCCATCGCGCCCCGGTTCCCGCCCCCTACAAAGGCCAGAGCAGTCCCATCGCGGCTTCGGAGGAGGTTCTGGCGCACGGGGCCGAGGTGTATACCAGGCACTGCGCCACTTGCCATGGCGATGGCGGCATGGGCGATGGCCCGACCGCCCCCACGCTCGACCCTGCTCCGGTCCCCATTGCCCACACCAGCCAGATGATGGGCGACGATTATCTCTTCTGGCGGCTGAGCGAGGGGGGAGCGCCTTTTGGCACAGCCATGCCGACGTGGAAGGAGGTTCTGAGCGAAGAGGAACGTTGGCAGGCGATCCAGTACGTGCGGGCGTTGGGCGCAGGCGCTGTGGCGCCGCGCTCAGGGCTGGGCGGCGCCGTCTTCGACCCTCTGGCCGAGGCGGCGCAACGCCGCCAGATTCTGGCCCAGGCAGTGGCCGAGGCTGTGATCAACCAGGCCGAGGCCGACACCTTCGCCGCCGTGCACGAGGCTCTGGACGCCTACCGGACGGCCAACCCCAACGCTGTCGCCGCCGGCAATCCGGTGGAACAGCAGGCGGCTATGCTGGCGGCCCTGGTCAAGGCCGGCAACATCACCCAGGCCCAGGCCGACACCTTTGCCGCCGTCCACGACCGTCTGGAAACATCCGGCCTGATGCGATGACCGTCCAGCCGCAGGCAAAAAACCGGGGCGCACACAGATCAGTGCGCGCCCCGGTCATGGTTGCGGCGGCGGCTGTTGCCGCCAGGATGAGGGAAATGTTTAGCGCGGCCAGTAATCGGCGTAGCCGCGGGCGACAAACTGATAGGTGTAGTTCAGCAAGTAGGGGCCGTAGGCCAGGAGCACCAGGGCGACGGCGGCGCCGATCCACACCCGCCAACGTTCGAAGATGGCCGGGGCGCGGTCCTCGGACGAAAGCGCCTCGGCAAAGGCGTAATCTTCTTCCTTCAGTTCGGCCTTTCTGGTCAAGAAGGAGCCGATCAGGACGGCGAAGAAGAGCAGGCCGCCGATGTACATCACCGTGCCGCCGCTGGCCGTCATCAGGCTGGGCAGGCGCCACTCCTCCAGGTAGTAATTGGCCAGGGACATGGGCACGCGGCGGGGCATTCCCAACATGCCGGCCCAGTGCATCCCGCGGGCGAAGACCATCACGCCGATGAACCACAGCCAGGCCTGGAGGAGGGCCAGTTTGGGCGCCCACAAGCGCCGGCCGGTGAGTTGCGGCAACAGCCAATAGGCGACGCCCATGAAGGTGAGCGTAACGGCGGACCCGACCGTGAGATGGAAGTGACCGGGGATGAAGGAGGTATTGTGCACCACCAGATTGATGTTGTAGGAGGCATTGATGATGCCGCCGATGCCGCCGAAGATGAAGCTGATGCCCGCTAGGAGCTGCGTCGTCACGACCGGGTCCTGCCAGGGCAGTTTGCCGATCCAGCGGAACACGCCTTTGCCCCTGCGCATTCGCCCGGCGTGTTCGAGCGAGGCGATGACGGTGAAGGCGGTGAGCATGGAGGGGACGAAGAGGATGAAGGTGAAGGCGGCGTGAAGGAACTTCCAGCCGGTCGGCACGCCCGGATCAGTGAACTGGTGATGGAAGCCGACCGGCGTCGAGAGGAGGAGAAAGAGGAGGAAGACCAGGCGGGCGAGCGAATCGGAGAAGAGCTTGCCGCCGGCGCGACGGGGCAGGATGGTGTACCAGGCGATGTAGGCCGGGAGGAGCCAGAAGTAGACGAGCGGGTGGCCGGTATACCAGAAGAGTGTGCGGGCCAGCTGAGGGTCGGTGTATTGCGTCCAACCCAGCGACCACGGCAACAGCAGCACCAACACTTCGATGGCGACGCCCATCGAGGCGATGAACCACATGGCGTAGGTGGCCAGCGACATGAAAGCCGGCAGGGGCGTGCGTTGGTCGGGGTGCTGGCGGCGCCAGGCGCGATGGATCTGCCAGAGGGCCAGGCCGGTGACCCAGGTGCTGACGACCACCAACACCAGGCCGAAGTAGAACAGGGGTGGGGCCTGGAGGGGCGGATAGAAGGTATAGAGGATGGTGGCCTGATTCAGCAGCATGGGGATGGCGGTGATGACCAGCCCCGCCAGCATCAAGATGAAGCTGAGCCAGGGTACCCAGGGGCGGGGATAGGGCCGTTTCAGCGCCCTGGCGGTGATGAACATCAGAAAGCCGGCCGTGAAGGCAAAGGTCCAGACCAGGGCGTTGAGCACGCCGTGCAGGCTGAGGCCGTGGTAATAGCTGCGCACAAAGGGCAGGACGATGCGCAAAGCCGGGTAGAGGTCGATCCGGGCGTGATCGAGCGCCTGGATCGGCCCGAATAAAACGCCGACAAACAGGGCCAGGCTGGCGAGGATGATGAAGGCAAGGGTGACGCGTTTCAGACCAGTTGACATGAGCGCTTTCTCCAAAGGATGTCCGAATCACTCAGCAGCGGCGGCTTCGACGATGATCTTGCCGCTCATGTTGTGATGATTGCTGCCGCAGTATTCGTGGCAGACGATCAGGTATTCGCCGGGGGTCCTGAAGGTGCGCGAGAGCTTCGTCACCTGGCCGGGTATCACCATCGCATTCAGGTTGGTGTTCTCTACCTTGAAGCCATGCTGGACATCGGCAGTGGTGAGATAGAGGGTGAGTTTGGCGCCGGCCGGGATGCGGATCTCGTTCGGCGTCCAGGTCCAGGCTTGGGCGAGGATATAGGCTTCGTAGTGCCCCGGCGCCAGCTGGCGCAGCCCAGGCCGGGCAAAGTCGGTGCCCGAAAGGTCGTTGGGGTCGAGCTGTCCTACCGGCGCTGGCGCCTGGATGCCGCCGGCCAGGGCGGCGGTAGCGATGGCGAGGAAAAAGACGAACACCAGCCCGATGGAAAAATAGGCCCAGGCCCGTTCGTAGCGATGGACATGCATGGGTTCTGACTCCTCAACTCCGCAAGAGCATTTCGATGTAGGCATAGCCCCAGAAGGCTATGATCAGGAAGAAGAAAAGGATCATGATCCAGACTGTGCCAGTGGGGTTGAAGTCCTCATCGGGCTGGTGGTTGCTCATGGCAATGACTCCGGGTGGATCGCAGAGGGTTGGTTTGTGGTCGTTTTGGTTGGGGCCAAGCTATTATAAACAGCAGCCTAAAGGGGCGACGAATCACAGCTTGGATTATTGGGCAAGATGGCTTACGAACGGCGGCCTGGTTCATGTGCCAGTCTTCTGCTCTTGGAGTTGACAGTTGCAGCGGGATCTGTGTAGAATTATGAATCTTTCTGCAACTTTTTATAATTTTTCGAGCGTCGGATATTCATCCTGCCTTTTCCATGCCCACTTCCCGCCCTCCCCGCCGCGCGCCTGAACGCTACGAACGCGCCGTCCCCGTGGCCCTGGCCCTGCTGGCCGTGCTCCTGCTTTTCGTTCTGATCGCCATCATTGCCGTCGTTCTCAACCAGCTCTGACGCGACCGTAACCCACCTGCGACTTCGATCATGACAATCCGCTCGCTTGTTTCAATCCTGCCCGCCGCCACAACCGTTGTCGCCTTCGTCTTTGTCTTTCTGGTGCTCCAGCGCTGGCGCTACGGCCGCAAACCGCAATCGTTGTTCTGGGGCATTGGTCTCTTGTTCTACGGCGGCGGCGCCGCCATGGAGCTGCTCCACGCTTTCGCCGGCTGGAACCCGCTGGTGTTCCGGCTGTGGTACCTTTTCGGCGCCTTTTTTGCCGCCGCCTGGCTGGGTCTGGGGACGGCGTTCTTATTGATGCGCCGCCGCCGGGCCTGGGTTCTGTTCGCCGTGCTTGTGGTCGCCTCGCTTTTCGCCGCCTGGCGCGTCTTCAACGCCCAACTCGACCCCGGCCAGATGCTCGGCGGCGAGATGAGCGGCCACGCCATCGTCACGCCGGGTGTGCGCATCCTCACGCCTTTCTTCAACCTTTTTGGCACGATCCTGCTCGTGGGCGGGGCGATCTACTCGTCCTGGCTGTTCTGGCGCAAGCGCGTGCTGCTCAATCGGGTGGTGGGCAATATCCTGATTGCCGCCGGCGCTCTCTTCCCGGCTTTTGGCGGCGTCTTCCAGCGGGCGGGTGTCCCGGCCCTGCTCTATCTCAGCGAACTGCTGGGGGTGGTGGTCATGTTCGTCGGCTTCCAATACGCACTGGACGAGCGCAAACCCTAGCGGGTTGTGGCAACCTTTAGGGCCTGGGAAGCCCAAGCTGTAGCCATGTCTGGCCGCTGTCGTCGCTGCGCAACAAGGCGCCGCCGGCATGAGTGTAGCCATTGCTCAGGTCGCCGGTGTAGCGGTGGAGGGTGAGATAGAGGCTAGGCCCAGCGCCCCAGGCCAGGGGCTGGGCAAAGTGGTTGCGGCCGAAGCTGGTCGCCGTTTGCCAGACGACGGCCGAACCGCTCATTTCCAGCGGGTTGCGGGTGTAGAGCAGGGCGCCATCCACGCCGCCCGCCCACAGCGAACCATCCTGCGAACGCAAGGCCAGGCCCAGCAACGGCGGCGCCGGGAAGGGATTGCCGCTGATGGGCGGGGCAATGTCGCTCCATAGGCCGGGCGACTGGCCGCGGTAGAGGTGGATGACGCCTCGCCGGCCCCAAACGATGGCAAACAACATGTTGTGGGCGGCGGGGTGGATGAGGAGGTTGTAGCCGGCCGAGCCGAAGTCGGCGATGCCCGGCCCGGCCGCCTCCCAGCTCGAACCGCCATTGCTGCTGCGGATGACGCCGCCGTAGCCGCCCGGCAGGACTCCTGTGCTCCAGAGGGCGTTCGCATCGTCGAGATCGACGCTGACCCCAACCGTGGGGGCTAGGCCCGTGGCTTTGTTCCAGAACTGCCCGGCGTCTTCGCTGTAATAGAGGCCGTTCTCTGTCCCTAGCCACAGCCGGTAGGGCGAGACGAAGCTGCCGCCCAGATTCCAGCCGGGGCCGCCGATCTGTCCGGCAACCTGAAGGTCGGCCCAGCTGGCGCCGCCGTCGGTGGAGCGCAGCACTCGGCCCAAAGAATCGAGCAGGTAGAGCGATGCGGGCGCGGTGGGTTGGGCGAGGGCATAGAGGGGATAGAGGGGGCTGAAAGTGAAGGGCGGGGGAGGGGTGAGGGTGGGCGTGGCTGTGGGCGTGGCTGTGGGCCGGACGGGTGTGAACTGGCGCAGGATGAGTGGCAACCAGAGGACGGGGTGCAATGGCGCCGTGGCTGTTGGCGTGGCCGTGATGCCTGGTGTGTGTGTGTATGTGGGTATGGCCGTTGGTTGGCAGGCCTGTAGGCTGAGAAGGTCGAAATACTGGGCGGCGACCGGGCCGACGCCGTCGTTGTAGGCGCCGAATTGCAGCCGCACGCTCCTGCCGGCGAAGGCTTGCAGATCGAATTCGGCGTTGGTCCAGGCGCGTTGGTCATCCAGACGGGCGAAGAGGTAGTGGATGCGGTTGTCGGGCTGGGTGATCACCAGGCCGTAGTGCAGGTCGCTGGCCAGGTCGCGCAAGGCTGCCTCGAATTGGTCGAGCGTTTGGGCGGAGCGGAGGGCGGCGAGGTCAGGCTGAGCGGGCGGCTGGCTGCTTGCGGCTGCTTGCGGCCACCGCCACAGGCTCAGGCGCAGGCTGCCGCCGGCCGGCAGGCTGACATCCTGGCTGAAATCGCTGTAGCTGCGACGGTTGTCGGCGGCGTTGGTGATGCCGCTCAGCATCGAGAAGGCGCCGTGATAGTGTTTTTCGGTCGTGCGGCGGGCGGGGTAGGCGGTGGCGGGGAGGCGCCAGCCGCCCTCGAACTCGAAGCCGCGGTTGATCAGCAGTTCGGTGCAGGGGGGCGGTGTGGCGGTGGGGGCGCCGGCCGTCTCCAATTGCCAGACGCCGGTCTCGCTGCCGGCGAGGAGGGCCGTGAGCAGGGCGGGCGGGGCCAGCAGGGTGTTGATCTGCGAGCCATCGGGCAGGCCGCCCAGGTTGGCCCAGGTCAGGCCGCCGTCGGTGCTGCGATAGAGGTCGGAGGGGAGCGGCGTCTCGTCGTAGCTGCTGGGGTCGATCGTAGCCAGATAGAGGGTCGGGGCCGAGGCAAAGTTCGGCCCTGCCGCCAGCGATGAGATGGCCAGGTCGGGGGCGTTGCTTACCCGGCCCCAGCGCAGCCCGCCGTCGTCGCTGCGCCACAGCTGGTCGTGGCGGGCGTAGGGCGGGTTGGTGTCGTAGCGGTAGATGGCCAGGAAGTAGATGCCGGGTGCAGCGGCAAGCAGGCGGTTGGCCTGCCAGCCGGGGCCATCTGCGGGTGGGATGATGGGCGGCGGGGCCGGAGCCGCCTGCCAGGTGAGGCCGGCGTCGGTGGAACGGTGGAGGTTGGTTCCGGCGGCGAGGATGGTTTGGTCGGTGGCGAAGGTGGGCGAGAGGGCGAGTTTGTAGGCGGCGTTGGGGTAGGTGAGCCAGTAAGGGCTGAAATCCCAAGTTTCGCCGCCGTCGGTAGAGTAGTGAACGCGGCTATCGGCCAGCATGAAGACGCGGTCGTCGGTGGCAAAGGCGGGCGAGGGTTCGATCTCGCTGACATAGGCGGCGTTTTTCTTTAGCGCCCAGGTATCGCCTCGATTGGTCGATTTGTAGAGGCTGCCGCCGATGCTGACCCCGCTGACCCGGCTGGCGAAGAGGGTGGCGTCGGCGGTATAGGCCGGGCTGAGCGCCACATCGTTGATGCCGGCTGCCAGGACGCCGATCATGCCGGGGCCGGTGGGATGCCAGAGGCCGGACGCGTGTCGCCATACGCCCTGGTTGCCGGCGGCAAAGAGATCGTCGGCGCCGTCGTAGCCGGGTTTGGCGGCCAGAGCATTCACGGCCAGCGGGTAGAAGCCATGGCTCAGGTTGAAGTTCATGCCGCCGTCGGTGCTCAGCCAGACGCCATCCAGCGTTCCGGCCAGCAGGGTGTGGTCGTTGGCGAAGGCGGGCGAGACGGCCAGGCGCAGGATGGGTTTGCCGGCCAGGCTGGGCGGCAGGGCGGCGAAACCGCCGGAAGCGGCGTCGTAGCGATAGAGCGCCGGCCCCGCCGCCACGAACAGGCCCGCCCCGTCGGCCGAGACGCCGATCGGGTCGTACTGGGCATCGGTTTGGTTGCCGAAGACCTGCCAGGTGGCGCCGGCGTCGGTGCTGCGGCGGATTTGTTGCCCGAAGGTGGCGTAGGCGACCTCGTGCAGCGGCTGAAAGGCGATGTCGAACACCTGGGTGTCGGAGATGACCCGACTCCAGGTGGCGCCGCGATCGCCGGAGCGCCAGAGGCCATCCGCGGCGGCGGCGAGGGCGATGTGGGCGTCGGTCGGTTGATAGGCCAGGCGCCGCACGGGGCCGGCGTCGGCGACGCGCGACCAGATGGCGCCGCCGTCGGTGGTGCGGTAGATGCCGCCGTAGGCGCTGCCGGCCATGAGGCTGAGATCGCGGCCATAGTCGGGGCTGATGGCGACGGCGTCGATCAGGGAGGGGCTGCCGGGCGTTTCGAGGCCGGAGGTCTGTTGCCAGCTGGCCCCGGCGTCGGTAGTGACCCACACACCCGCCCAAAACCCGGCCGCCGCCACACCGTGCGCCGGCCAGCCGGGCGAGAGGGCCAGGTCGAGGAGGGCGCCGTTGGCCGGCCCGCCGGCAAAGGCCCAGTGGTCGCCGCCATCGGTCGAGCGGAAGATGCCCCGCCCGCCCCATGACGCCCGCCCGAAATCTCTGCCGCCGCCGCCCCACACGGCCCGGTCGTGGACGAAGTCAGGGCTGAGCGCCAGCGCCTGGGCCGGGCCGCCGCGCGGCCCATCCAGGTTGGTCCATCTGAGGGTCTCGGCGGCAACCGGGGCCGAGGCCGGGGGCAGGCTGGCCAGGGCAAGGGCGGCGATGAGAAGGACGGTCATCGCCAGGCCGAAGAGTCGAGATGGAGTTGAAGCTCGCGTGCTCATGGGAACTCTCCCCAAACAACGAGGCGCCCAACGCGCCCAGGAAGGGTAAGTGAAATTACCCAAAGAATGATGACGTTGGTGGCTGTGAAAAGGTTGCGCGGCGCCGCTGTCGGGGATATACTCACAGCTATGAGCAAGCACCCGAAGACCATGCGCGCCATTGTCAAACCCGACCGTTCACCAGGGCTGAAGATGGTCGATGTCCCCATCCCCGCGCCGGGGCCGCGCGAGGCCCTGATCAAGGTGGCGGCCACCTCCATCTGCGGCACCGATATGCACATCTTCAAGTGGGACCCCTGGGCGCAGAGCCGCATCCGGCCGCCGGTCATCGTCGGGCATGAGTTCTGCGGCGAGGTGGTGGAGGTGGGCGAGGTGGTGAGTGAGGTCAGGGTTGGCGATTTCGTTTCGGCCGAGAGCCACATCATCTGCCATGCCTGCACGCCCTGCCGCACCGGTCGCGGGCACCTGTGCCAGAATACGCAGATCATCGGCGTCGACCGCGATGGCTGCTGGGCCGAGTACATCGTCATGCCGGCCGAGAATCTATGGCTGAACCCGCCCGAAATGCCGCTGGAGGTGGCCAGCCTGCAAGAGAATTTCGGCAATGCCGTGCATACGGCCTTTGCCGCCGATGTGACCGCCCGCCGTGTGTTGGTGACAGGCTGCGGGCCGGTGGGTTTGATGGCGATCATGGTGGCCAAGGCGGCAGGGGCGCGGGCGATCTACGCCACCGACATCGCCAACTATCGCCTGCACATGGCCCGCGAGATGGGCGCCGACCTGGCCCTGAATGTTTCGGAGGGGAACGCCCACCAGATCATCCTCGCTGACACCGATGGCGAAGGCGTGGATGTGCTGTTGGAGATGTCGGGCGCGCCCCAAGCCATCGATCTCGGCTTCCGCCTCTTGCGTTTTGGCGGTGAAGCGGCGCTGCTGGGTTTGGCGCCTTCGGGCATCCCGTTCGACATCAACAACCACGTCGTGCTGAAGGGGGCGACCGTACACGGCATCGTTGGGCGCGAGCTGTGGGCCACCTGGTACCGCATGCGCGGGTTGCTCGCCAGCGGCCTCATCGACCTGGGCCGGGTCATCACTCACCGTTTTAGCCTGGACGAGTACGAGAAGGCGTTGCGGGTGATGCAGAGCGGGCAGAGCGGGAAGGTGGTGATGTTTCCGGGAGGGGGGAGTGGGCAGTAATCGGTGGGCAGTGGGCAGAATCAGTAATCAGTGGGCGTAACCAGTAATCGGTAATCAGTGGGCGGTGGTTGGCGTGGGGATGAAAACACGAACCAGCAATTCCAAATTTGAGAAAAGCAGGGTAGAGTAAGGGTGTCGACACGCA
>CAYWPZ010000063.1:0-19603 GCA_964460135.1 uncultured Caldilineales bacterium
CCGTGGCGGTCGCCGTGGCGGTCGCCGTGGCGGTCGCCGTGGCGGTCGCCGTGGCGGTCGCCGTGGCAGTTAGCGTTGCCGTGGCCGTGGCGGTTGGCGGCGGCAAATAGGAAAGGGTCAGTTTGGGCCGGTCGGCGCTGTTGGCAGCCTGACTGCTGTAGAAGTCGGCGCCATCGCTGATGGCCTCGCCGGCCAGGATGAGGCCGTAGTTGCTGCCGGGGTCATCGACCCAGCCCTGAATGGCGGCCAGGCCGTCGGGATTGAAACTGAAATTACGGACGCCGAGAGCGTTGGCGGTGAAGCTGAGCAGCGGGGTCGAGTTACGGTCGGCGGCGCCTTGCGCGCCCGCCGCTTGCCAGGGGGCGCCGGCTGCCGCCTGAGTCCAGGTGGCCTCGGCTTCGTTCCAGGGTCGGGCCAGGGCAAAGGCGGCGTAGGTCCCGGCCGAGGCGTTGAAGACCTCGACGGTGAGGGTGGCTTCTGTCAGCCGGCTGCCGGGGGGCAGGGCGCTGAGGTCCCAGCGCAGCAGGCAGGCCAGGTCGAAGCCGGAGCCGGGCGGGTCGTCGCCATCCACCAGACAGTCAGCGGCGGCGCCGAAATTTTGTTGCATCGCGGCCTGTGAGAGGGTGGCGTCGGCAGCGCCATCGTAGCCGGCATCGGGGAAGAGGCCCCGCTGGAAAGAGATGGTTTGCAGACCGGCCGGGGTGGGGGTGGGCGTGGGGGTGGGGGCGGCGGGCAGGTGGTAGGTATCCTGTACCTGGCCAGCGAGCGAGACGAACTCGAAATCAAGCGTCGACTCGGTGGCGGTCACACGCATGGCGCCCCAATCGGCGTTGTAGCGGGCCTGGCTGCCCTCGACCGGGACGCCAAAGCCATAACGCGAGGCCCCGCCCAGGCCGTTGACAAAGTAGACGATGCCATCGCGGGCGATGCGTTCGTAGGCGTGGTCGTGGCCGCTGAGGATGGCATCCGCGCCCCAGGCGGCAAACGGCCACTGCATCCAGGCGCTGTTGCCGTGGCTGCCGGATGAGTAGGGCGGGTGATGGAAGACGACCAGGTTCCAGGCCGAGGTGGAGGCGGCGAGCTGGGTCTGGAGCCAGACGGCCTGGGCGGAGTTGGCGGCGGCGCCATCCGGTTCCACGCTATTGCTGTTGAGGATGAAGAAGTGCAGCGGCCCCCAGACGAAATCGTAGTAGCGCTCGTTGTTCGATGTGTTGGCGAACCCGGCCCCCGGCAGGGCGAAGTAGGCGAGATAGGTGTCGGGGCCGGGGGTGGCATCGCTGTAGTCGTGGTTGCCCATCGACGGGAAGAAGCGGTTGACGTCCGCCTGGCCGGTGGGGCAGCGGCCGCCAGTTGTCGTGATGTCTCTGAGGAAGGCGCAGTAGTAGGCGCCGGTGGATTCATCGTATTTGGCCGTCCCTTCGCCGCCAGCGGTGTTGTAGTAGTCATCGCCGGTGGTGACGATGAAGGCGGGGTCCCACCCCGCCACCAGGGCGGCGACGGCGGCCTCGGCGCTGTTGTCTGTACCGTAGTCGCCGATGACGGCGAAGGTGAGAGGGGCCGTCTGAGCGCGCAGGGCGGCCGGCGCGGCGCCGGCGGCCGGCGCCAGAACAAGGGCCAGCAGGGGTGCGAGCAACAAGAGCGAGAGCAGGCGGTGTTTGTTTATGGCGGCCTCCATGGCTGCAAATCGGGGTTGGCGCTGCCGTGGCAGTGGATGAAAGCTTAGCCGCAGGGGGCGACTACGTCAAGATGGTCGCAAAAAGGAGGGCAAAGACAAGCCCCCCGGCGGGCGGGCCAGGGGGCAGGACGGATAGTCTCGGAGAACGAGAACAAGGGCCGGGGCGGGATGGCGTCAGGGCGCGGCGCTGCCCCAGATCTGGAACCAGGCATCCTTGAGACTATCCGTCTGATTTTTGAAGTAGGCGCCGTTGGGATAGCTGTTGGAGCCGCTGAAACGAGTGAAAAAGGATCGCCCATTGCTGGCAGTAGTGACAAGGTTGAAGTAGTAGGTTGTGCCGGAGGCGAGGGGGCCGACCGGCGAGGCGAAGACCACCGCATAGGTCTGGAACGACTTGCCGCTCGAAGTATTGGTAATCTGTGTGGGGGTGATGTTGATCTGCGTCCCGGCCAGCGGCGGGCCGTAGCGGCTGGCGCTGATGGTGAGCATCAGATCGGCGTTGGGAGCGGCGGCCTCGCGCGAGAGTTGCAGGACGATGTGGGTGAGGCGATAGTTGCCGCCCCCTGCCGCGCCATAGCGGAAGGATTGTGACCCGCTCTGGCCCCTCTTGATCGCCATCTTGGCGCTGCCGCTGGTGCTTTGTTGCAGGATGAAGGGGACAGGCGTGGCGGTGGCAGGCTGTGTTGGCGTGGCCGTGGGCGTGGGTGTAGAGGTGGGGGTGGCGGTCGCTGCGACCGTGGCGGTGGGCGTCGGCGCGAGCGTGACCGTGGCGGAGGGTGTTGCCGTTGGCGCCGTCACCGGCATGGGTATGTCGAGCAGCCATGTGTCGCCGCTGACCTGGCTGCTGACCAGCGTCTGTGGGATCAGCAGCGGGTCGGCGGCGCCAGGCCGCTGTACGCGCACCAACCTCGGCCCGGGCAGCAGCCCAGCGATGCGATAGGCGCCCTGACCGTCGGTGGCGGAGGAGCCGATGATCGGCTCGCCAGGGTCGAACAAGCCGTTGCCATTGCTATCCACCAACACTTCCACCAGGGCGTCGATGACGCCCGGTTCCCCCACACCTTGCTCGCCATCGCCGTTCAAGTCATCGAAGACAACGCCCGCCAGTGTGATCGGCAGGCAATCGCCAAAGTCGATGCCGGTTACGGCGCCGCTGCGCACCCCCACCGTGCGACTTGCAGCCGTTGTGCTGACATAACCGGACGGGTCGGTCTCGGACACCACATAGCTGCCGGGGCTAAGGTCGACGAAGCTGTAGCTGCCGTCGGCAGCGCTGAGAACGCTGTTGCTGGTGGCGGCGTGGCCCAGCATCCTGGCGTCGGCCAACTGCACCTCAACCCCGGCCAGACCCGGCTCGCCGGCGCCGCGGATGCCGTTGCCATCGGCATCGAAAAAGACGACGCCGGAGATGCTGCCCGTGCCGGCGGCTCTGGCGGGGGCAAGGGAGAGGATGAATAGTAAACTCAAGATCAGACTGCTGGCCGCTGCCAGACGGCGCAGGCGGGGGCGACGATATCTTTCCATGGCATATTCAAGAATCAGGGGGCAGAAACGCTTATCGCAAGCATAGCATAGCAGCCACCCACTTGACCTGACAGTATGCTTACAATCTGTCGGCAAGAGCCAACAAGCCCCCCCGACCGAGAGGCCGGGGGGGCTTGTTGGCAAGAGGCAGAGAACGATCAGCGGAGGCGCAGGATCAGCGGCGTGTAGAGCTTCTTGAAGCCGCCTGCGGGCTGGTTGAGGATGGGGCCGAAGAACTGGCCGTTGGGCTGGCTTTCCAGTTTGTACCAGTAGGCCTGGCCGGGTGTGGCCACGGCGTCGAACCATTCGTAGCTGGCGCCGGCGGTGTTCTGGGCCGGGATCAAGTTCGATACCGCCTTGTAAGGGCCATCGGGGTTGAGCGCCCGCCAGACGACGAAGCCGGTGATGTCCTCCTCGCTGAAGGTCGTCCAGCGCACCAGCACGCCATCGTTGCCGTCCATCGCCGTGAAGCCGGAGAGGGCGACGCCGGTGGGGGCGATGTAGCCGAAGTCGGCCTGGGTGTAGTTCTGGCCGCCAACCACCGTCACCACATGCGGCGAGGGGGTGGTGCGCACCAGGCCGGGTTGGCTGGAGGGAACAGAAACCTGGTAGGTGCCGGGCGGCAGATTCGAGAACAGGTAGGCGCCGTTGGCCGTGACCGTATTCCAGGTCTGACCGGTGCCGATGTTGGTCAGGCTAACGGGTACGGCATTGATGCCGCTCGTCTCACCGCCGTCCTGAACGCCGTTGCCGTTGCTATCGAAGAAGACGAAGTCGCCGATCGAGGCCGGGGCGACGATGGCGAGGGCGTAGTCCTCCACCTCGCCGTCGTTGGCCAGACCGGTGAAGCTCAGATTGCCGGTGCTGCTGAAGCGGAAACGGGCAAAGGTCTGGTTGGTGAGGGTGGCGTTGGCAGGGACAGGCACCGAGAGGACGTTGACGCCCGGCGCCAGCGGCAGGTTGTTGAAGACCTGGTCGCCGGCCTGGCTCCAGGAGCCGTCGTCGGCGAAGTCGATCCAGGCATCGAGCCGGCCGGAGGCCGAGGCTGTGACGGTGACGGTGGTGCTGGAGCCGGGGAAGAAGGATTCGAAGTTAACGCCGTCTTCGTCGTCGCTCACGGCCAGGTCGTCGCCGGTGGCGGCGGCGTTGGGCTGGCCGTCCGGCTCGCTGTCCACGCTCGCGCCCAGGTAGAAGCCCGGCACGATGACGTGACGAGCGCCGTTCTGGTCGAGTTTGGTGGGATAGGTGGGTTGCGGCGCATCGCCGAAGTCCGCCTCGACGCAGATGAAGTTGACCGTGTCGCTGCCATCCGGTGCGTTGTTGCTATTCACGTCCGCCGCGCCTTCGACCAGGGCGATGTTGTAGCCGCTCAGACTGGTTCCCACGACATCGAAGGGGATGACGACGGTGAAAGCATCGTTCGGGTCCAGGTACTGGGCGTTGATCACGGTCAGGTTCGTCCAGTCGATGAAGCCGTTGAGGTTGTCGAAAGAGCTTTCCTCGGGCGAGGCGGCCTTGGTCGAGTACTCCAGGCAGGCGTTATCGAACAGATCGAGCAGCGGCAGCAGCGAGATCGTGCTTTCGCCGGTGTTGGTGATATTGATGCTGAAGGTGACTTGCTCGCCGACATAGAAGACCGTGCGGTTACTCGGCGACTGCAAGCTCTTGTCCACGGCGAGGTCGACCTGGTACAAGCCTGCATCCCAGGTGGTAACATTGGCGCCAGAAGCCAGGGTGAAGTCGGCCGTGCGGCCGGTGGCGATGTTCGGGTCGCTGTCGCGTTCGTCCGGGTTGGGGTTGCCATCGTCCACATCCTGCGGGCTGAAGACATAGCCTCCGGGCGCCGTGAACTCGATGAAGTAATCGCCGGCCGGGGCCGTGAAGCTGTAGTAGCCGCTGGCGTTGGTGGTGGTGCTGAGGAAGGGTACGACCCCGCCCACCTGCCACAGCTCGACCGTCACGCCCTGCACACCCAGCTCGCCCCCATCCTGGATGCCGTCGGCGTCGAGGTCGCGCCAGACGAAGTCGCCGACCGTCGTATCCAGAGCGCCGTCCTCGAAATCGCGGTCGACGGCATCCTCGCCCAGGCCGAGGACGAAGGAAGTGCTGCTCATCTGGCTGATGTTGTCGGGATTGCCGCCGTCGGCGTCGGCCAGGCTGGCGTAGCCGGAGGGGTTGGTTTCGACGATCTGGTAGAGGCCGGGCTGCAGGTTGCTGAAGCTGTAGTTGCCAAGACCATTGGTGGTGGTGTTCGACACGACGTCATCGGCGGTGTTGAGGATGCCATCGGGGCCGGCCCAGCGCAGGGTGACGGCCACACCGACCAGGGGGGTGTCGCCGGGGTCGTCGCACTGGCCATCGCCGTCGCCTTCGCAGACCGTGCCGCTGATGCTGCCCGGTTGCTGGTTGTAGCCGAAGTCCAAACCGCTGACATCGCCGCTGACGGTGATGGGCGTGGAGGGCGTCTCGGTGGCGGCGTAGTCGGTGCGCGGCAGGTCGGTCTCGTCGGCGTCCAGCACGGTGCAGGTGTCGCCGTTGGGCACGCCGGCTACGCTCCAGGCGCCGGTGGCGTCGGTCTGCGCCGTCACTGTGCCCAGGATGGTGCAGACAACGGTGACGGTGACATTGCTGAAGCCGGTCTCGCTTTCGTCGTTGCCGCTGTTGTTAGCGTCGTCGTAAACGCGACCGCTGAGTGTGAAGAGCGTGGCACCGCCCAGTGTGTATTTGAAGCCGAAATCGACCAACAGGTTGGTGTTGCCGCCGGCGATGTCGGCCTGACCCACCCGGTCGAGGGCGCCGACGTTGTCGTAGGTCTGGGTGTAGCCGACCAGGCTGGCGGGATCGACCTGGACAATGTAGTTGCCGTCGGGCAGACCGGTGAACTGGTAGATGCCGTTGGCGCCGGTTGTCATCGCGGCCAGGAAGGTGTCGCCGCCATCGAGGGTATTGCTGTTGTTGGTATCCTGGTAGAGGTTGACAGTGACGCCGGTCAGACCCGGTTCGCCCGCATCCTGCACGCCGTCGGCGTCGGGGTCGCTCCACACGCGGTCGCCGACCACGCCGTTGTTGTCGCGGCCAAAGTCAAGGCCGCTGCGCTCCTGACCGGCAATCTGGGTGACGGTGAAGGAAACGGGCGTGGTGGCCTGGGAGAGGCTGGCCGGGATGCCAGGATCGCTGGTATTGTAGGTGACGGTATAGGTTCCGGGCGGGACGATGAAGCCCCACTCGCCGTCGCCGTCGGTGGTGGTCGAGATGGGGTTGCCCGGCCCGGCGCCCAGGTCAACGCCCGCCGGCGGGGTGATGGTGACGGTGACATTCGGCAGCGCCGTCTCACCGGGGTCGAGGAGGCCGTTGCCGTTGACATCGTGGAAGACATGGCCCTCCAGCTCGCTGGCTTCGATGAAGCCGAAGTCAGCGGCCGTGTAATCCTGGTTAGCCGCGAGGGTCACGGGGTGCTTGGTGCCCGTGGTGGCCACCATGACGCCGATCTGGCCGGGGTTGGCGCTGGAAGGCGGCGCCGGCACTTGCTGTTCTTCGGCCTTGACGATGTAATCGCCCGGCGGCAGGTTGTCGAAGAGATAGGCGCCAGCAGCGTCGGTCACGTCCACGGCGACGATCACGTCGTTGGGGTCGATGACGCCATCGCCGTTGACATCGTAGTAAAGCACAATCGTCGTGTCGGGCGCGCCGCCCTCATCGTTCAGGTTGTTCTGGATGGTGTCGCCGCTGCTGTCGTACCAGGCGTAGTCGCCGATGGAGCCGCTCCAGTTGTAGCCGAAGTCGGCGTCGGTGATGGCCTGGCCGGCGCTGGTGATGGTGACATCGCGCGGGTTGGTGGTGCCGAAGGTGGGGTCCATGGCGGCACCGATGGTGGTGACGACGCCAAAGGGCGTGGTCACGCTGCCGGTGGTATCCACCTGCACCAGATAGTCATCGGGGTGTAGGCCGGTGAACTCGTAAAGGCCGTTGGCGTCGGTGACATCGGTTAGCAGTAGGGTATCGCCGCCGTCGATGACGCCATCGTTGTTTTGGTCGATGTACAAACGCACGGTGACGTTGGGCAGGCCGCTCTCGTCGCCATCCACCACACCATCCTCGTCCTTGTCCAGCCAGACGGTGTCGCCAATGGTGGCGGTGCCGGGGGGACGCAGGCCGAAGTCGGTGTTGCTTTCGCCGGCGATGGTGGCTGTGCGCGGTTGCGTGGGGCTGAAGGTGGTGGTGTAGCCGGCCGGGATGGTGGCGGGCGTGAGCGCCACGTTGTACGTTCCGTTGTTGATCAGGCCGTAGATGCGGTAGGCGCCGGAAGCGTCGGTGGTATCGCAGACGGTTGCGCCGCCGCCCGTGGGCGTGGCGCAGACCTCGACGCCGGCCAGACCCGGCTCGCCCGCATCCTGCACGCCGTCGCCGTCCAGGTCGGCCCAAACGCGGTCGCCCAGGCTGGCGGTCAGGGCGGTGGTGGCGGGGGCGCTGCTTACGGTCAGGGCCGAGGTGTCCAGCGTGGCCAGGTTCTCGACCACGTTGACACCGGCGGGGTTGTTGACCGTGGCCTGGAAGGTGAGTTGCGGCGAGATGACGACGCTGTTGGAAGTGGCCGCTGACCAGGTTTGGGCGCCGTTGCTGGCGCTGGCCGCGAAGGTGACCTCGCCGGGCGTGGTTCCCACCGAGGCCGTGCAGGTCCAGGTGAAGGTGGCCGAGCCGCCGTTGGGGACATTCTGAACGCCGGGCGAAGCGCCGCCGCAGGAAGCGCCGCCGCCGCTGGCGCCGGTGACGGTCAGGGTGCTGGGGGAAACGTTGTTGATGGCGGTGCCGGAGTCGTTGGTCAGGGTCATGCGCACGGTGATCGTGTCGCCGCTCTGCACCAGGCTGGGGCCGGCGCTGATGCTGCTGCCGCCGACGGGGTTGCCGGGTGGGATCGACCAGTTGACGGTCAGGGTGGGGCGCTTGGTCGTGGTGCCGTTCTCGCTGCTGGCGTAGGCGGCGTCTTTGTTGATTGTGCCGCTGGAAAGCAAGACGACGCCGTTGTTGGTATAGGCGCCGTTGTACCATTGTTGTACCAGGGTGGTGAGGTTGAGCGACTTGCTGCCGGTGGTGCTGGGCGTGAACGTACCCTGGCTGGCGGCGTCGTAGTCGCTGGCGCTGAAGGCGCCGCTGGCCCAGACGCCGGCCGTGCCGGTGCCGTTGGGGTCGTTCCATTGCACGCCGTTGGTGGCGCTGCTGCCCTCGACCCAGGCCGTGAGCAGCCGGTGTACATTCTGCACCTGGTTCTTCTGCGCCGTGGCCACATTCATCGTCAGCGTGGCCAGGCTGATGGTGGCGCCGGCAGGGATGCTCGAGAGGTCGAATTTGACCAGGGCGTGTTTGCGTTTGGTCGCCTCAGGTCGCACCTTGAGGGTGGGGTCGGTCCCGTAGTTATCGTTGCCGCCGGAGTCCTCCTGGATATAGGAGTCGGGGACTTCGCCAGCGCCCGTCTCGCGGATGATCGTTTGGCCGCTACAGCCGTTGGGCGTGTAGGTGATGACGACCTGCGGACGCAGGGTAGCTGTGCCGGTGGTGCGAGCGTACCAGGAAACGGTGTTGGTGGAAGTGCCGACAGGGACCATGCCCAGGCCGCGGTTCGTACCGCCTGTCAACCAGCTACTCACAACCGAAGTCAAGTCGGCAGTAAGAGTGGTGTCGTTGGCAGTCGGGTTGAGCGTGCCCAGGTTGCTGGCGTTGTAGTCGCTGCTGCCAAAGTTGCCGCCGGCGCTGAGCCAGTCGTCGGTGCAGTTGGGGCCTTGCCAGGCGGCGCCATTGCCCACACCGGTGCAGGCATTGTTGTTGCCTGTGCCTTCCGTCCAGGAGGTCAGCAGTTCGTGGATCTCGACCTGCCGGTTCGTGCCGGCGCCGCCGGACGGGGTCAGGCGCAACTGGGCGCTATTGTAGGCAGCGCCGGCAGGTAGGGTGCTCGAACCAATGTTGAAGCGCAGCAGGCCAACCTTGAGGGCGCCGCTGGCAGATGAGGTATCGATGGTTGTATCGGCGCCGTAGTTGTTGGCCACCGAAGCCTGGTTGATCCAGGCGTCGGCGATGGCGTCGATCGTCGTCGTGGTCTGGCAGGCGGCGGGCGGGGTGCCGCCGGTGTAGCCGGGGAAGCCGGGGTCGTTGGTGCCCAGGTCCCAGGTCACGGTGTCGATGATGCCGTCGGCAGGGTCGTCGGTGTCCAGGGCCTCGCCGCCGGCGTTGGGGCTGATGCTGCTGGCCAGGAAAGTGGTCCCGGCCGGCACGGTATCGTTGACAACGATGCTCGAAAGCAGATCATCGCCGGGGTAGCGGGGAATAATGGTGTAGGTGAGCGTCTGGCCGGGGGCGGCGGTGGCCAGGTCGACCGCTTTGGTGATGGCCTGGATGAAGGGGAAATCAGCGGTGGTGATATTCTGGCCTGCGGTCAGGCTGAGGGCAATCATCTCGACGGGCGGGAAATAGCCGCCGGGGATGTCGGGATCGATGCGATCCACCACCACCAGGTAGTCGTCGGGGCCAAGATCGGTGAAGAGATAGTTGCCGGCGGGGCCTGTCACGGCGGTGTCGATCAGTTCGCCGGGGTCGGCGACGCCGTCGGTGTCGGCGTCGCGGTAGAGCCACACGGTGACATTGGCGATAGGTGTCTCGCCCCCATCACAGAGGCCGTTGCCGTTGCCGTCGATGCAGACCGTGTCGCCAATGGAGCCGGGTGTCTGGCCGAAGTAGCCGAAGTCGGCGTCGGTCACGGCGTTGCCCTGGGCGGTAAAGTCCGCCGGGCTGACTGCGTTTGGATTGGCCGTGCTGGCCACGTAGGGGTTGGCGAAGTAGGTATCGACGGCGCTGCCAGCCCCATCCACCGGGTCAACGATGTAGGAACGGGTGGGGTCGAGATTGGTGAAGCTGTAGTTGCCGCCGCCGGCTGTGATGGTGGTGGCTACCAGGGTGTCCTGGCCGGCGTCGATGACGCCGTCGCCGTCGGTGTCCTCGTACAGATTGACCGTTACGCCATCGATGCCCACGTCGCTGCCGTTGAAGACGCCATCGTTGGCCACATCCTCGAAGACCTTGTCGCCGATGCTGCCGGCGCCGCCAGGACGGTAGCCGAAATCGACGTTCAAGCGCTGTTCGTCGGTCGCCAGCGTGACCGAGGTGGGATCGTTGCCGGTTGTGAGCGTATATGCGGCCGGCACGCCGCCCGAACCGGGCGCCGGCGCATCCACACAGTAGTTGCCCGCCACCAGGCCCGAGAAGAAGTAATTGCCGCTGGCGTCGGTGACTTTAGTCTGAATGGGGGCGCCAGAGGGCGGGCAGGAGCCGGCGTAGAGGTTGACGGTGACGCCCGAGATACCCTCCTCGCTCGAGTCCTGGGCGCCGTTGTTGTTCCAATCGCGATACACCGTATCGCCGATGCCGCCGCCGCCCACCTGCACACAGCCCAACGAGCCGGTGGTGAGGGGCACGCCGGCCTGGGTGAGGGTGTAGTAGTTGCAGTACGAGCCGGGGCTGGCATTGGCCGCCACCTGGACGGTGAAGACCAGCACCAAACTCTGCCCGGCATTGATGGCCGAAGGGATGGTGAAAAAGGGCTGGTTGGCGCTGTAGGGTAAGCTGGTGTTCACCGTCGTTGTGGCGGTGACGTTGGCGCCGTTGACAGTGACGCTGTCTTTGCTGACGAAGGTGAAGCCGGTGGGCAGATATTCCTGGATGGTGACCGGGTTGCCGCTGGGGCCGGTGCCCAGATTCTGCACGGTGATGGTGTACTGCACTGTGCCGCCGGGAGCAACGCTGGTGGGCGACACGCTTTTGGTCGGGTTGAGCAAGGCCAGCGCGCCGGAATAGACCGTTTCCGTCGAGGTCTGCGGCGGCAATTGGGTGGAGGTGACGGTGACGGTGTTATCGAGCAGGCCGCTGCCGGTGGCCTTGACTGTGACCGTCGATTCGAATTTCTGGCCGGGCTGGAGCGTGCCCACGTTCCAAACCAAAGGGTTGGGGCCGCTGTTCTGGGCGGGGACGGCGCTGAGGAACTGGACACCGCTGGGCAGAAGGTCGCTGACGACGACGTTGGTCAGGGTGGCCGTGCCCAGGTTATAGAATTTGATCTTGTATTGGAAGGTGTCGCCCACCTTGACGGCGGCGCGGTCGCTGGGCTTGCCGATGCCCAGACAACCATTCCAGGTAACGACCGATGGCTCATAGTAGCGCCACAGGTGATCCTTGCCGTTGTCGGAGCCGCCGGCGTCGCCGCCGAAGGTGTCGCCGCGGAAGACCGGGCAGCCGTCGGCGTTGAGGATGGCGGCGGTATTATTGACCTTGATCTTGACCCAGACATATTCGGGCCGCGAATCGGTCAATTGGCCGACGGCCCAACGGATGGCCTTGGGGCTGGTGTTGTCGGTCTGGGAAGTGGTGGCCGGCAGGGGCAGGGCGGCACCCACGGTGCTGCCGTCGACGCTGGCAAAACCCAAAGTGGTGCTGACCGTGCCGGGCTGGTCTTTGGAGATGCGGCTGCCAGGGTATTGAATGCGATTCCAGGGGCCGATCTCGTCGTTGCCCATGGCATTGCGCATGTCAGCTGCGGTCTTGGCGCTGGCCTGCCATTCGTCCCAGTCGAAGTTCCAGCCATAGCCGCTCTGCGGGCCGCCCGTAGCCGCCGCAAAACCCCAGGGCGAGTTGCCGCGGCCATCGCCGTAGTCAACGATGGGCACACTGCCGGCGGCGCCATAGGTGGTGGCCTTGGCGCCCCAGGCGAAGGCTTGCTCGGCGTCCCACTTGTTGCAGGGCACATAGACATCGCCGCTGTTGTTGGTGATGCTCTTGGCGCCGCCCAGGGTGAAGGTGCCCACCACGCCGCAGCGGTCCACCTCGGAGGGATTAGCAGCGTTGCTAAAGCTCTGCCAGGAGCCCCAGGCCGTGTCGGGGTCGGTGGAGTAGAAGATGCCGGTGTCGCCGTAGACGCCGGCCAGGGTGCCGCGGTGCAGCCCGCTGGCGGAAACCACAGGGTTCTCGGTCACACCCAAGACATTGGGGCCATTCGCAGCCATACCAATGAGCTGGCTGGTGGACTTGGCGCCAATCGGCCCATCGCCGGTCGCGATGGGCGACTGGCCTTTCATGGGCACGGTGACATAGCCGCCGCTGCCGTTGGGCAGGAGATAGCCGACATCGATCACCGTGACGCCGTTGGGCACATAGAAATCGACATGCCCGCCCACACCGGTGGTGGTGCCATCGCGAGGGACGACCTTGATGATCAGGCCCAGCTCGTCGTTGACCTGGAGTAAGGGCGTGCCGGGCACCCAGCCGCCGCTGATGCGATTGTCGAGCATCGTCTGTGTGGCCGGGTCGAGGAACATGTAGACGAATTTCGTCTGCAGGTTGTGGGCGCTGGCCGTCTGTGGGCCCAGGTCGGGCAAGCGGCCGGGGAGGTCGATGCCATAGGGGAACAGACTGAGCAGCAGGGCCAGGACGGTGGCCAGGCTCAGGCTGGCGTGGAAACGTCGGGTGCGAGGGGAAAAGCGGTGGAACATGGATCCTCCAACAGGGCAGGCGCCGGCGCGCCAAGAGATGGTGCAGGTGTTCAGGCGGGTTGTGCTAGTGCGTTCATGGCTCAAGACGGTGAAACCCATCGGCAGGTAACGATGTGTGTAGGCCGGGTTATCGCTGAAGCGCCGCTTCCATCCTAACGGATTTCCTGGCGAAATAACCTTCCAATTCGCTTACAATCCGGCGCCGCGTCTTACCGGCGTTGGCGCAACCACAACGGTGCGTAGACCTTCGCCGCCGTCGCGCTTTCGCCCAGGTAGCGCAGGTCGCCGCCGGTGATGTCGTAGTAGGCCAGGTGGCCGCGGCCATTGCCGTCGACAGCCAGCGACACATAGCCGCCGGCGTCGGCGCCGCCTTCGAGGGCTTCCATCTGCCATTGGCCGCCCTGCCGTCGCGCCAGCCTGAGCGTCGCGCTCGTGTCGTCGTAATAGACGATCCGAGGCTGACCGGATGCCAATGCCAGCGAGACGGCGCCAGACAGTCCCACCTCGGCCACGTCCTCCATCTGCCAGAGAAAGCCATTCCAGACAGCATAGACCAGGCGGAAGCGCGTCCAATCGAAGAAGGCAATGGCCGGCCGGTTCTGGCTGTCGAGCGCCAGCGAAGCATAGCCGCCCACATCGCCGTCGGCGGCCACGGTTTCGTAGTCCCAGTTTCCATTCTGGCCGCGGGCATAGATGAGGTCGCCATCCACGGCGTGATAGTAGGCGATGTGGACGACGCCGGCGGCGTCTGCCGCCACCGAGGCATAGGTGACAGGCCCGACGCTGTCGATGACCTGGGTCGCCCAGGCCTGGCCGTCCCCGCTGGCCAGCTTCAGGGTGTCGTTGCTGGCGTCGAAATAGGTGATGAACGGCCGGCCGGCAGCATCGAGAGCGATGTCGCTGCCGATGCCCACCTCACCCTCGCTCTCCACCGTCTGCACCGCCCAACCATTGCCGCTCTGCCGGGCATACTTCAGGTTCAGTTGGCTCGGGTCGTGGTAGCTAAGGTGGGCGAAGCCGCTGCCATCGATAGCGATGGCGGCGTCGCTGCCCACCTCGCCGGCGGCGTCGACCGTCTCCGTCTCCCAGGCGCTGCCGCTCCAGTAGGCGTGCTTGAGGTCGCTGCGGGCGGCGTCGAAATAGCCGATGTGGGGCCGGCCGGCGGGGTCGAGGGCCAATGAGGCGTACTCGCCCACGTTGCCGGAAATATCGACGACATTGCTGCTCCAGGCAGCTTCGCTGAACGCGACCACATCGAGGGCGCTGTTGCCGGCGTCCATGTAGGCGATCTGCGCCTTGCCGTTATGCAGGGCGATGGCGGTGTAGGCGCCGACATCGCCGAGATCGGCCGGCGTCTCGATCACCCAGCCATTGCCGTCGTGACGGGCGTATTTGAGGTCGGCGTTCTGCCAGTCGCGGTAGCTGATGTGTGGGCGGCCGGCGCTGTCGATGGCAATCGAGGTGAAACCGCCCACATCGCCGGCCTCATCGACGATGCCAATCTCCCACCCGGCCCCCGGCCCGCCCAGCTGATGGGCATATTTGAGGTCGCCGTTGTCGGCGTCGTAATAGCTGAGATGGGCCGATCCCATGCTGTCCACGGCCATGGCGGCGTCGTTGCCGACATTGCCGTTGTTGTCCACCACTTCGTCGTGCCAGCCGCCGCCATCGCGCCAGGCGAAGTGCAGATCGCTGCTGCCCAGATCGTAGTAGGCGATGAGCGCTGCGCCTTGCCCATCCAGCGCCAACGAGATCTTGCGCGCCACCCAATTGGTGCTCACCACGGTCTCGATATTCCAGGCCGAACCGCTCCAGCGGGCGAGTTTGATGGCGGTGTTGGTGTCGTCGTAATAAGCGATGGCCGGCCGGCCGCCGGCATCCAGGGTCAGCATGGCGGCGGCGCCGACCTCGCCCCCGGCGTCCACCGTCTGCGTGCGCCAGGCCGAGCCATCGAAGCGGGCGTATTTGAGGTCGCTGGCCTTGCGGTCGTAATAGGCGATGTGCGGCCGGCCGGAGCCATCCAACGCCAATGAGGCGAAGAGACCCACGCCGGGCGCAGCATCGACGGTCGTGATCTGCCAGGAGGCGCCGGGGTTGGCAGGGCCGGCGCGGTAGGCGTAGTAGAGGTGGTCGCCGCCATAGGCCAGATGGGCGCGGCCAGCGCTATCCAGGCGGAAGTAGCGATGGCTCATTTCGTCGATGATGCGCGGGCAGTCGACGCACTGGCTCGACCAGGCCGCCGGCTGGCCGGCTGCATTCAGGGTTGGGATCAGCAATAGGAGGCAAAGAACACTCAACCAGGCCAGCGGCGTCGGCCGGCGGCGATGGCGGTTGTGATTGGAGGGGAGAAGGGAGGGGGGAAAGAGGGTAAGCATAGGCTCCATCCATGCGCGCAAGCGCCCACCACAGGCCGCGAGAGGCCGGTGTGTGGGCGCGGTTGATTAGCGAAGGATAGGATAACATCGACCCGAAGCCAGTGCAAGGCCAATACGAAGAGGGCAGCGGGCGCCAAACGGTTGCCAAACGGCTACCAAGATGGTGACCGAAATCAGCACCTGGCGTGGCCGTGACGCCCTTTGTGTCGTTGTGGCGGCCATGGTTGCAGAGCTATTGCGTCTGGACGGCGATCGCCGAAACCTGCGGCTCTTTGCGGCTCCCGCCCGTTTTGGCGAAGACGATGTTCAGCACGCCATCGCTGACTGAAGCCGTATAGACTCTGTCCAGGGCGGCGGCTTTGCCCACGGCAGCGTAGAGGTCGAGCGCGTTTTCTACCACCACGTCTTCGATCGTGATCCGCATCAGGCGGTCGCCGGCTTTGCCGACCTCGAACTCGGCGAACTTCAGCGTCACCTGATAGACGCCATTGGGCACAGCAAAGCGATATTGGCCGGGTTTGTCACGCCGCTTCTGATAGAGCAGGTCGTCATCGCTGCCGGCCACGGCCATGCTGCTCGATTTGGCAGAGCCGCTGGCGTAGCCCCAGACGTTGTTCCAGGGCTGGTCGGCGGCCCAAAGCGCGCCAGCGCCGTCGGTGTAGGCGGCGCCGCCGCAGTTGACGCGTTGCCCCGGGTAAGGCGTGGCCGTGGGGGTGGGGGTGAGGGGGGGGGTGGGGGTGTGGGGGGGGCAGCTGAGGCAGGGGGTGGGCGTGGGGGTGGGCGGCGGCGTCTCCACCACTTCGATGGCGGCGATCATCGGCGCATAACTGCCGCTGACTTGTTCGAACTGGATGACAAGCAGGCCATCGCTGACGGCGATGGCCGCATAGGTTTTGTCCCAGGCCAGATAGCGGCCCCCCGCCACGGCAAAGATGTCAAGGTTGTCCTCGACCAGCGTATCTTCGATGCTGACGCCCATCACCCGCTGGCCCGGCCCATTGGCGGCCATCTCGGCCCAGCGCAGGCGCACACTGTAGATGCTGTTGGGGACAGCGAAGATGTACTGACCGGCGCCCTCGCGGTATTTTTGGTAGAGGGGGTCGTCGGTGGTGTTGCTCAATGCCTTCGAGGACGACTTGGCCGTGCTGCTGGCGTAGGCATAGCCCCAGCTATCCACCCACACCTGGTCGGCAGCCCAGGCCGCGCCCTGGCCGTCGTTGTAGAGGGGGCCGGCGCTGTTGACCCGCTGCCCATACAAGGGGCGCGGGGTGGGGGTGGCGGTGGGCGTGAGGGTGGGGGTGGGGGTTTCGGTGGGGGTGGGCGTGGGGGTCAGGGTGGGCGTGGGGGTGGGCGTGGGGGTGACATAGGTTTGAGCCAACAAAAGCGCCGCCCCCGCATCCACCCGGCCCCAGGCATATTCGATGTCGAAACCGGGGTCGCCCTTGTCGGTCGCGCTCTGCTCGATGATCGCCCGCACATTCCACAAGTCCAGGTCGGGTCGCGCCGCCCGCACCAGCGCCGCCAACCCCGACACGTGTGGGACCGCCATCGAGGTGCCGTTCTTGTTGCCATAGGTGTTGGGGTTGGACGGCGTCCACAAGGTGCTGTAGACCGTGGCGCCCGGAGCCACCACATCCATGTGGCTGCCATAGTTCGATAGCGACCAACGTTCGTCGGCCGCAGTCGTGGCGCCCACGGCAAAGGTTTCGTTGTAGTAGGCCGGATACACCGGCGTGCTGCTGCCCGAGTTGCCCATCGCCGCTACCACCAGCACATCGTGCGCCGCCGCATATTGCAGCGCCGGCAGCAGATCGGGGTGATCCACCGGCCCGCTGATAGAGAGATTGATCACGTCGGCGCCGTGGTCCACCGCCCAGGTAATGCCGGAGATGATATCGGACCAGTAGCCGTTGTTGGCCGAATTCAGCACTTTCACCGGCAGGATGGCAGCCGCGCCGGCGATGCCGGCGATGCCGACGCCGTTATCGATGGCGGCCAGAGCAATGCCGGCCACGTGGGTGCCGTGGCCGTTATCGTCTTGGGCGTCGTTGTTTTCGGGGTTGGCGACAAAATTCCAGCCAGGCAAGATGCGGTTGGTGGGCGAGATGAACTCGGTGTGGGTCATGGCAAGGCCGGAATCCACCACGGCCACCACCACGCCGGCGCCCAGGCCGTAGTCCCAGGCGGCGGGGGCGGCGATGATCTGGGGGCCATAGACCTTGGCGGGGTCGTTGTAGTCGGGGTCGTTGGGGACGAAGGCGGGGATGGCATCGCCCGCGACCCGACAATCAAGGGTGGCGTGGGCGACGGCGGGCAAAGGCCTCAGGTCAGCGACAACCGCGCTCGCCCTGCCGGGGGCCGTCGTCAATACGTAGAAGCGTAGGGCCGGGTCGTAGCGCCGGAGCGCCAGGCGATGGCGGGTGAAGATGCCATCGATGACGCCTGGCGGCGTTTCGGGGCGGAAACGAATGGTCAGACGGTCGTCGGCGCAGCCAGGGGCCGGGTTGGCCTGCGGTTGCGGCCGGCGCACGACGGCGGCCGTCGTCAGGGCGAGGTCAACGACGTCATCGCCGCCAGCCTGGGCGCTGATCACGAGCAATGGCTTCTGCTCGACGGCGCCATTGCCGCCGAGCGCCTCGACGGTGAGGACGCGTTGGCCGGGGTAGAGGTCGGCCAGGAGGTAGTTGCCTTGCAAGTCGCTCACCGCTTGCCCCAGCACCGGTTCGTCGTTATCGGCGACGCCGTCGCCATCGAGGTCCTCGATGACCTTGATCGCGGCGCTGGGCAGACCGGGTTCGGTCAAGTCCTGCTCGCCATTGTGATTGAAGTCATTGTAGACGGCGCCGGAAAGGGTGCGCAGGATGAGATTGCCGAAGTCGGCGGTGGCGGGGTGGCCGGCCGAAACCGCCACGCTCTGCTCGCTGTCGGTGGTCGCCTCGTAGCCATTCGGGGACATCTGACTGACACGATAATCGCCGTACTCCAGCTGGTCGAAGGCGTAGCTGCCATCGGCCAGGGTGAAGGCCGAAGCCAGCACGATCTCGCTGCCGCCTGACTCGCGCAGTTCGATGACCACGCCGCCAAGCCCAGCCTCGCCGGCGCCGAGCAGTCCGTCGCCATTTGCGTCGAAGAAGACGACGCCCGTGAGACGCCCATCCGCCTGGCCCTGCCCCAGGATGGGCGCGACGACAATGAGGGCGGCGAGCACGATCAGCAACGCGGCCTGTCCCGGACGGAGCCAAAAAGCCGGGAAGCGAAAGAGGAAGCCTTTCATGGCTGAATATCCACCTGGGGGGATGGCGGCGGCCCGGGCGCCAGGCCGCCGCCGGATGTGTTGGCGCAGACGAGAGAGGCGCTACTGTGAGCTGATACGGATTGCTGAAACCACCGGAGATTTGCGACCGCCGTTCTTGACAAAAGCAAGGTCGAGGCTGCCATCGCTGACCGTGACCGTGTAGGTCTTGTCCAGAGCCACGGCTTTGCCAACCTGTCCGTAGATGCTGAGCGCGCTTTCCAACACGGCGCCCTCGCCGCTGATTCGCATCACCCGATCGCTCGCTTTGTTCGCCTCGAACTCGGCGAACTTGAGCGTGACCTGATAGGCGCCGTTGGGGACGGCGAAGCGGTACTCGCCGGGATTCTCACGCCAGCGCTGATAGAGCAGGTCATCGTCGGTGCCGGCCACGGCCGTGTTGGTGGATTTGGCGCTGCCGCCGGTGTAGCCCCAGACGCCGTTCCAGGATTGGTCGGCGGCCCACTGGCCGCCGCCGAGGTCGGTGTAGTTCGGGCCGCCGCTATTGGCGCGCTGTCCGGCGAAAGGCGTGGGTGTGGGGGTGGAGCAAGGAGCGTTGGCCGGAGCAGCGCCCACCACTTCGATGGCGGCGACCATGGGGTCGCGGCTGCCGCTGACCTTGTCGAACTGGATGTTGAGCTGGCAGTCACTGACGGTGACGGCGGCGTAGGTGCTATCCCAGGCCAGGTAACGGCCCCCGGCCTGCACATACACATCCAGGTTGTTCTCCATGATTGCACCTTCGATCGTGACCCGTATCACGCGTTCGCCGGCCGAGTTGGCTGCCATCTCGGCCCAGCGCAGACGCACGCTGTAGCTGCCGTTGGGCACAGCGAAGATGTATTGGCCGGCGCCTTCACGGTAGTGCTGATAGAGAGCGTCATCGCCGGTGTTGCTCAGCGTGTGGCTCGACGACTTGGCCGAACTGTTGTCGTAGGCGTAGCCCCAGGTGGATGTCCACATCTGGTCGGCGTCCCAAACCTGGCTCTGGCCGTCGGTGTAGGCGAGACCGCCGCTGTTGGCCCGCATGAACAGTAGCGGCAGCGCGGTCGGCGTCGGCGTGTTGGTGGGCGGCGGGGGTGTGGGGGTGCGCGTGGGCGTTGCCGTGGCCGCAGTCGTGGGCGTGGGGGTGGGCGGCGCCGGCGTGGGTGTCGCCGTGGCCGCAGTCGTGGGCGTGTTGGTCGGCAGCGGGGGTGTGGGGGTGTTGGTG
>CAYWPZ010000064.1:0-1459 GCA_964460135.1 uncultured Caldilineales bacterium
GCCCGCCGGCGCTTTTCGAGGCTTCGGCGTCACCCAGTCGGCCTTTGCCATCGAGAGCCTGATGGACACGCTGGCCGAGACCCTGGGCCTGGACCCCGTCGAGTTGCGCCGCCAGAACGCCCTGCGCCTAGGCAGTCTGACCAATACCGGCCAATTACTACACGAAAGCGTTGGTCTGAGCGAATGCATCGACCGCGTCGAGGCGGAAATGCGTCGGCGGGGCGGCGAACGGCCCTTTGTCGCCCGCCCCGACCCGGTCAATCCGCATCTGGTGCGGGCTTGGGGCTTCGCCGTGGGCTACAAGAACACGGGGCTGGGCGGCGGCGCGCCCGACAAGGCCCTGGCCGAAATCGAGTTGTTCGAGGACGGCACGCTGGAGGCGCGCAGTTCCTCGGCCGAGTTGGGCCAGGGGTTGGTGACGGTGATGCAGATGATCACGGCCGAGGAGTTCAAGCTGAACCCTGCCAACGTGCGGGCGCTGGTGATGGACACCGACCTGACCCCCGACGGCGGCCCCACCACCGCCTCGCGCCAGACTTTCGTCACCGGCAATGCTGTGCGCCATGCCGCCATCGCCCTGCGCGAGGGCCTGGCGCGCACCCTGGCCGAGCGTTACGACATCCCGCCAGAGCAGATCCGCTTCAGCGAGGGTCTGGCGTATGTCAACGGCCACCAGGTGCCGCTGGGCGAGGTGGTGGGGATGATGAAGGCGGAGGGGCGGACGCCAAAGGCGCTGTATGAATACTGGGCGCCGGCGACGAAGCCTCTGGGACAGGGCGGCGATATGCATTTCGCCTTTTCGTTTGCGGCGCAGGCGGCCGAAGTCGAGGTGGACACGCGCACCGGCGAGGTGAAGGTGTTGACGATCATCGCCGCCACCGATGTGGGCCGGGTGCTGAATCCGCTGGGCCTGGTGGGCCAGGTGGAGGGTGGGGTGATGATGGGGCTGGGGAACGCGCTCAGCGAGCATTTCATCGTCGAGGATGGCGTGCCCTTCTCCGATCGGCTGGCCCGCTACCGCATGCCGTCCATCGTCCAGGCGCCTGAGATCGTCGTTTTCAATGTCGAGCACCGGGCGGCGGCGGGGCCATACGGCGGCAAAGGGGTGGGCGAGATCGTCAGCATCCCCACCACCCCGGCCATCACCAACGCCATCTATAACGCTGTCGGCGTGCGCATCGACCGGCTGCCGGTCGATCAAGAGGAGATCGCCTTGGCGCTACGGGCGCGTCGGGCAGGCTGAAGTTGAGCTTCGCAATGCGCGCATACTCGCCAGCCACGCTTACTCCCTACTCCCTTAAAAGATGGAATGCCGCCCAGGCTGCGGCGCCTGCTGCATCGCCCCCTCGATCTCGTCGCCCATCCCCGCCATGCCGAACGGGAAACCGGCAGGCATCCGTTGCATCCACCTGACGGATGACCTGCGTTGCGCCCTCTATGGCCTACCGGAGCGCCCGGT
>CAYWPZ010000064.1:1469-12127 GCA_964460135.1 uncultured Caldilineales bacterium
TGCCAAAGCCTGCGCCCGACGCCGGAGATGTGTGGAGACTCGCGCGAGGAGGCTTTGGCGCATCTGGCGTGGCTCGAATGGATCACGGTCACTGCGATCGAGTAGCTGCGGGCCAGCCGCGGTGTTGGCTGAGGGCGGTCAGGGCCGAGAGGTTGGCGCTGTTGCTCCCTGCCCACGGCGCCGGCTCCAGCCGCACCGTGATCTGCGGTTTGCCGTGCGTCAGGTCGGGCGGAACCAGGTAGGTGCTTTCGCGCCAGCGGCGGGCGCTGTTGCGGCCGCCATCCAGCCAATCGGGCGCGGGCTGGCCGTCGATAGCGACGAGCAGACGCTCGACGCCCACGCCCTGGTCGTAGCGCCGACGCAGGACAACTTGGGCGGCATTGGGGTCGATGGCCAGGGTGAGGGTGATGGCCGTGCCGAGCGGCAGGCGGTAGCCGGCCGCCCTGAAAGGCGTGTCATCATCGCCCTCGAACATCGCCGTCAGGGTGTAGACGGTGGTGGAGCCAGAGAGGACGACGTCGTGCGCAGCCCGGTCGGCGGCCTGGCCAAGCTCGACGACGTCTGCCCGCAGGAGAGCGGGCAGGGCAGTCTGGTAGAGATAGGCCCAGGAGGAGTAATCGGCGTCGATGTCGTTGCCGCCGCCGTGTTCGATCCCGCCCAGTAAACTGGCGACGAAGGGGATGGCGTCGGGCAGATACCAGCGAAATTGATCCACCCACCCTTCCGAGCGGGTCGAATTGGCCCCATGCAAGGCGGTGATGACCCGGCCACGGTTGTAATACCAGGCGCCGTTGAAGATGTCTTCGGTGCCGGTGCCGCGCACGGCCGGCGTTCTGGCGCCGTCGGCGTAGAAGCGCTCGTCGCCCTCGATGAAGCCCTCGCCGCCGCTGTGAACGAGGAGATGCAGGCCCACGAGCTTGCCGGCCCCGCCGACCGCCGCCAGGGGGTGGTCTTGGCCGGGCGTTGTCGGGCGGGAAAGCGACTCGACGACCCGAAAATAGCCGCTGGCCTGGCCAGGGCGAGGATAGCGCCGGGGCGAGTGCGCTGCCCGGAAACGGAACTCGGTCACATGGTGGGGGCTATCGTTGAACAATTCGACCCGCAAGCGCGAGCCAAACGGCATCGGCCAGAAACTGTAGAAGGAATCATCCTCCGGCCGCATCCCCGCCATGAGCGAAAGGATGTTGGCCTGGCCGCGCGCCGAGCCAAAGAAAGCGCCCACCGGTGCATCGACCAGCGGCTGACCCTGACCATCGACGCTGATCCGCAGCCTCAGCCCCGCCAGCAACGACTCGCTGGCAGGTTGTTGCGCCACAAGCGGGGGATACGTGGCTGTGTAGATGCCGGCTGCTGTTTGGCCTTCGATAGCGTATTCATGCGCCCGCTCGTCGGCAGGGTCGCCAACATCGAGCGTATCTACCACCACCCACTCCGTGCCCCGCGCCTGTTCTAGCCAGTAGATAGCCTCGTGCCAGGGCGTCGGCGAGTCTGCGCTGGCGAGACGCAGCGACAAGGGCCCCTTGCCGATCATCTGCGATGGCAACTCGAAGCTATCGTCGCACCAGCGATAGCGGTCGCTGCTGGCTTGTCGCTGCCACACCCCGGCATCGACGCCGTCCACCATCACCTGCGCCACCTGGGGCGCAAAGCGACAGAAGCGACGCAGACGCAGGCGGGTGGCGATGCCGGGCTGGGCCGGGGTGAGGCGAAAGCTGGAGGCGCCGTTCTGATGGCCGGCCAGGGTGTCGGTCCGCGGCGACGTTCCCAGGATGCTCGGCTCGAGCTGGGGAAGCCAGAGGTGAAGGCTTTGCAGCACGCCGCCGCCCGCAAGCTCGAACAGGGTGGTCATCGCGCCTGGGGCCAACGGGCCGCCGCCGGTCAGCAGGCGGTTGCCGCGGGTGGGTTTGGGATCCTGACCGCTTCGTTGCCAAAGGTGCTGGGCCAGGCTGTAATCCTCGTCGCCGCCAAAGGTGCTCACACCATCAGGGCTGGAGAAGACCTGATAGGTGATCTGATAGTGGGCATGCGGGCCAAGCAGACGCACCTTGACGCCCTGGCGAAAGGGGATGGGGACATAAGAAATCCAACCGCCAGAAGAAAGGTCGGGGTCGAGCACCAGCGGCCGGACGAAGGGCGGCGTCCGGCCCGAGGTCATGTCGACGATGGTGATCTCGTAGCTGGGTGAGGCGGCGTGGTCGAAAAAAACTGCAGGCGGGTGTTGACAAAGGCGGGGTCGTTCGCTTCGGCGAACCAGATGCGGTTGATCTGACCCGGCCCATCCACCTCCAGCGCCACCTCTGCCCCCTCTTCCAGAAAAAAGTATGATTCCATGCCCTCGGCGCCGCTGCCGCCATCTTTGTTGCCTTCGCTGCGGTCGAACGATGAGACCTGCCTGGTTTCGACGCCGGGCGCCAGCAAGGGCAGAGCCGCCAGACGGGTCAGGGAGTCGAAGCCGATCAAGGGGCGGGCGCCTGGGAGCAGAGGCTCGTAGAGAGAGTAGAAATCGGCTGCGGCCAGGGCTTCATCCTCGCCCACCTGGTCGCGGTTGTCGCCGAAGGCCGCCCACGGCCCGACCCTGCCGCCGGAACGAAGCCGCAGGCGCCAGTGATAGCCCACATGGGCCAGCGGTTCCGTGATCCACACCGCCGCCGCTTGCGGCGAACCGCTGGCCACGAAGGCTGCGCCGCTGAAGTTGGGTTCCGAGAACGGCGTCGCCACCGGGCGCAGTTCCAGTTCGGGCCTGAGCAGCAGGCCGGCGGGGGCCTCGAGGCGAAAACGGAACTCGAGGCGGGGGCTGCCGGTCAGCTCGCCTATCGGCAGGGCGCCGTAGCCGTCGCGTTGGCTGAGATGGGTGGGGATGGGCGGGCCGGCAACCGCAGCGACGGGTGGAGCGACCGCCCAGAGCGGCAGCGAGGCGGCCACGAGCAGGGCGGCGAAGCGGAGGAGGCGTGCGGCCATGGTCGCGTGATCAGGGGGAGGGGAGTTCAGCGGCGATCAGCCGGCGCAAGGTTTCGGGCAGCAGCCGGTGTTCGACGGCATGGACGCGGGCTTGCAGGTCGGCCAGGGTGTCGGTGGGGAGGATGGGCACCGGCTCCCAGGCCAGGACGGGGCCATCGTCCACGCCCTCGTCCGGCACCAGGTGCACCATGACGCCCGTCGCGCTCGTCTCGCCCCGCCAGAAAGCCTCGTAGGCGCGTTCGATGGCATGAGCGCCGGGGAAGGCGCCGGGTTGGGCAGGATGCAGGTTGAGCACGCGGCCGGGGAAGCGAGCCAGGAAGGGCATGGTCAGCAGCCGCATCCACCCGGCCAGCACCACCCAATCGGGCCGGAACCCGGCCACCAGATCGGCCAGGGCGGCGTCGTAGGCGCGGCGGGGGTCGGGATGGGAGCGAAAGGGGGCCGCAGCGAAGGGGAGGGCGGGGATGCCGGCGCGCCGCGCCCGCTCCAGCCCGAGGGCCTCGGCCTTGTTGCTGACCACGGCCGCCACCTGCGCCGGCAGTCGGCCGGCGGCGCAGGCGTCGAGGATGGTCTGCAAGTTGCTGCCGCCGCCAGAGATGAGGATGACGAGGCGATTTGCCCGGGCGATTGGTGCCACAGCTATGTCAGATCAATTGCATTCATCTGCGCCAGGATAACCCCCCAAAACGTCTTCGAGGCGCCTTTCGGCAGAAGGTGAGCGATTTTCTTGCCGCCCAACGTGTTTGTGATGTGGGAAGTGCTCCAGATCAGGATGATATTGCTGCCGTCGACGATGTAGATCACAAGTCTTGAGGTACTCGTCCTCAAACTGCACCGGTACAAGGCGGGCGATAAAGTCGCCGTAGGCTGCATAGAGGGCGAGAATGCGCGCCTGCATCAACTCGGTTCCACTGTCAGGGCAAAGACAGAGCGTGCATCAACGGCATTTTGTGTTTCTCGTTCCACCCGTTGCCAATATCGCCATCCCACGTAATCCTCGTGTACGGCGTAATCGGCATCGTCCGGCAGCCCCTGAAGTTCAAGTCGATCCAATGTGACACCGTAGCGCGCTTCCAGTGCCTGAATCTTCGATCGGGCGCGTTCGAGTTTCTTCTCCAACTTGAGACGATGGAAGGAAGCGCCAAACGTCATCACCTCCATCTGATCGACGGCGGGCAAGGAATGGAAAACGCGTTCGACAAGATTGGAGTCAAGGTGTGCAGGAGCCATGAAAAAACCCTCAGCGGCAAGCAAGCAACAAAGCCCACCTGGTGAATTTCAAGATCGACTATACCTGCAAGTTCTCTCCCCGTCAAGCGTGACGCTGGATGCCTGGGGACAAGAATCGCAATCATCCACACGCACACTTGAAATGGAACTGGAGTCGAGCAACTTCTCAGGCAGATTCATCCAATCTGAACCTGCTCACCCTCCCCAACCCAGGCTGCAATCTCACCTACGCGCCAGGCCGGCTGCACAAGGTCGAGCGCCGCCCCAACTTGTTCTGCCGAGACGACGGCCAGCATCCCCAGCCCCATATTGAAGACGCGGAGCATCTCGGCGCCGTCGATGTTCCCGACCCGGCGGAGCAGGCCAAAAAGGGCGGGGACGGGCCAGCTGCCCCACTCCAGCCGGGCGCCCAGGCCGGCGGGCAGGATACGGGGCAGATTGCCGGGGATGCCGCCGCCGGTGATGTGGGCCAGGCCCTTGAGGTCGATCCCGACCTGGCGGAGGCGGGCGATGGGGTCGAGATAGCAAGTGTGCGAGGCCAGGAGGGCGTCGGCGAGGGGCAGGTCGAGGCCGGGGGGGATGGCCGACAGGTCCCAGTCGGCGAAGATCTTGCGGGCCAGCGAGTAGCCGTTGGTATGGAGGCCGTTCGAGGCCAGTCCGATGATGGCGTCGCCCGGCCGGATGCGGCTGCCGTCGATCAGGTCGGCCCGGCGGACGACGCCGACGATGGTTCCCACCAGATCGAACGCGCCCGGCTCGTAGACCCCCGGCATCTCGGCTGTTTCCCCGCCCAACAGGGCCGCCCCCACCGTCCGGCAGGCCGCTGCAATTCCCCCCACCACCGCTGCTACCTGGGCCGGGTCGAGCTTCGAGGCGGCGATGTAGTCCAGAAAAAAGAGCGGGCGCGCCCCCTGCACAAGAATGTCATTCACACAGTGGTTGACGATGTCGTGGCCGATGCCACCCCACCGCCCCAGTTGCGCCGCCAGCTTGGTCTTGGTGCCCACGCCGTCGGTGCTGGCGACGAGGATCGTGTCATCCGCCGCCCGCAGCGCCGCCGCCTCGTACAGCCCGCCGAAGGCGCCGATCCCGGCGAGGACTTCGGGCCCATACGTGCTCTGCACAGCGGCCTTCATCAACTCAACCGCCCGCTCGCCGGCCTCGATATCGACGCCGGCGGCCTGATAGGAAGAAAAATCCAAAATCGCCATCATTCAAGCTTGTAATGACACAAATAGGAAAAACACAAATACTCCTTTTCGTGAAACCTTGCGTAATTTGTCGATAAAATCCTGCGCCAATCCGGTCAATCGGTGTCCAAAACAAGACCATTGGCCGCAATCACGTCGCGATACCACAGGGCGCTGTCTTTTGCGATGCGCTGCTGCGTCTCGAAATCGACCCAGACCAGGCCGAAGCGCTGCCGGTAGCCGTGCGCCCATTCGAAGTTGTCGAGTAGCGACCAGACGAAATAGCCCTGCAAGGGCACGCCGTTCTGGATGGCGCGCTGGGCGGCGGCAAAATGGGCAGCCAGGAAATCGATGCGGCGTTGATCAGCCACCCGCCCGGCGGCGTCTGGCCCGTCGGCATAGCTAACTCCGTTCTCGGTCAGATAGAGCTTGGGGATCTGGTACTCGAAGTGCAGGCGATTGAGAAAGCGGTAGAGGCCGTCCGGGTAGACCTCCCAGCCCATATCGGTCAGCTCGCCTGCCGGGGCGCGGAAGAACTGCTGCGGCAGATTGTCGGGCGCAACGGTGTCGCGGAAGACCTCGCGGGTGTAGTAGTTGACGCCGAGGAAATCGGTGGGGGCGGCGATGGCCTCGAAGTCGCCCGACCGGACGAAATCGAGGCCGTTGGGCAGGACCTTGGCGATCTCCTGATAGAAAGCCACCTTGTCGGCGGGATAACGGCGGCCATAGAGCGGGTCGAGAAACCATCGATTGAAGTAGCCGTCGAACTCGCGAGCCAGGGCGCGGTCGGCCGGGCTGTCGCTGGCGGGCTGGGAGTAGCTGAAATTGAGGGTGATGCCTACCTCGGCGGCAGGGCTGTTGCGACGCAACACGGGCGCGGCCCAACCGTGCGAGAGCAGGACATGGTGGGCGGCGGCCAGGGCCTGGTACAGATCCTGGTGGCCGGGCGCGTGCTCGCCGATCTGATGGCTGAGGAAGCTGATACACCAGGGTTCGTTGTGCGTGATCCAATGTTGGACGCGGTCGCCCAGGCTGCGGCTAACGACATCGGCGTAGGCGACGAAGGCTTCGGCGGTAGAGCGGGCCGGCCAGCCGCCCTCATCCTGCAAGGCCTGGGGTAGATCCCAGTGGTAGAGGGTGACGAAGGGTGTGATCCCGGCCGCCAGCAGCGCATCGACCAAGCGGCTGTAGAAATCCAGCCCGGCCTGGTTGAGGCGGCCCCGGCCCTCGGGCAGGATACGCGGCCAAGAGATGGAAAAACGATAGGCTTTGAGGCCCAGGTCCTGCATCAGGCGGATGTCGTCGGGCCAACGGTGGTAGTGGTCGCAGGCGATGTCGCCGCTGCTCTTGTCGCGGATGTGGCCGGGGGTGTGGCTAAAGCGATCCCAGATCGATTCGCCCTTGCCATCTTCGGCCCATGCGCCTTCGATCTGATAGGAGGAGGTGGCGGTCCCCCAGAGGAAGTGGGGTGGAAAGCGAAGGCTGGCGTTCATTGCCGTAGAGTACGCGAGGAAGCCTGAGAACGCAAGAAGCGTCGCCTGATTTGCCGGCGCAACCTGCTTCCAGCAGGTTTGGGTTGTAGCAGCCTGCGGGGTTCAACCCCAGGCAGGGATGAGGCGAGGCGCCTCGCTGCCAGAAAGGCCCCCCTCTGGACTCCCCCAGAGAGCAGATATCCAGAGTTTCAGAGGATCAGAGGGTTCAGAGATCAGAGGTGGATGGGGCGGCGAGCACACGGAACCCCCCGCCGTCGTTACGGTTGTCCGGGAGGTACCTGAAGCGAGCGGCGCAGCGGACGGCGACGAGCGCCGCCCCGAACGAGCCGCCCCGCAGCACGCGGACAGTGCTGTTCGGTGCCTCCAACTTCTCTCTGCCATCATCAGGATGGTAGGGGTAATTATACGACGATTTCTGCCAATCGTCACCCCACAGACTGCGCGTCCATTCCCACACATTGCCGCTGAGGTCGTGGCAGCCGTAGGGGCTGACCCCGGCGGCAAAGCAGCCGACGGCGCTGGTGGCGCCAACGCCGCTATCGGTGTAGTTGGCGCGGTTCGGGTCGGGGTCGTCGCCCCAGGGATAGGCGCGGGCGGCGTTGGGGTTAGGCCGTAGGGAAGGGGCGGCGTTGGCGTCGATGCGGTTTCGCACCAGCGGGGCGACGGGGATGTCCTCTCCGCCTCGCGCCGCCTTCTCCCATTCCGCCTCCGAGGGCAGCCGCACCCGCCAACCTGCGGGCAGCAACCGTCGCGCGGTCAGAGCTGCGGTCAGCCACCTGGTGTAGGCCAGGGCCTCGAACCAGTTCACGCCCACAACCGGGTGGTTGGACAGATCGAAAGGCGCGCTATATTGGGGTTGCTGTCAACAAAGGAACCGTGCTGTATGAACGCCAGCCTCGCTCAGCAATCAACTCATCCTGCCAGGCTCACCCCCACCAACCTGCCAATGGCATAGGTCACGGCGGCGGCAACCAGCCCGAACAGCACCTGGCGCAGGCCCGAATACAGCACACGCTGGGCAACACCAAGCCCGGCTCAGAGCGACGCGCCAGGTTGCTCAACGTGCGTGTTCGCCAAGAAGGATGGCATAACGACTTTAGTCGTTACTACGGGTCGTTGCTACGCATTTCACGTTAACCGGCCATCGTCAGCCCGCCCGTCGCTTCCAGCCAATCGGCGATGCGCTCGACCGCGGCGGCGACATCGTTGTCCGAGATATCGAGGGTGAGCACCGGCAAGATCGACCCCCGCAGCAGCCGCCGCAGCAGATCCTGCTCGCGCACGAAGCGGTCGAGATCATCGTACTGCGATGGATTGCCAGAGACCCTCAGCCGCTCCTGCCGGGCGGCGGAGAACGAGTCGGGGGAGCGGGTGCAAAACACCAGCCGGAAACCCAACGGCGCCAGCCGCTCCTCCAGCCAACGGAAATCGTAGAATTTACCGTAGGTCGCCAACTGATAGGCCTGGGTGGAAAGATGAAAACGGTCGATGATCCAGGAATAGTAGCGCTGCAACTCGAATAGTCGCGCCCAGGTGGCGTAGGTCTCCAGCGCCACCCCCTCTTCCTGCGGCTCGAAATTGATCGGCCCCCGTCCCCAGGGAAAATTGGTGAACGAACACCACTCGGCCGAGATCAGCGGCGAGTGGTAGCGATACTTGCGCGGGCCGACGATGCGCGGGTGTTCGTTCAACCCAAAGGCGATCTCGGTCTTGAAAGTCAGACGCGTACCTTCGAGAATGACCTTTGGGCAGAGTTTGGCGCCCATATCAGCGACTCCTTTGCTTGAATGCCTGCCGGCTGGCCATGCTCACGCCCAGATCGCGCAGCAAGCCATCGTGCAAATCGTAAATCCAGCCGTGGATGCTCAACTCCTGGCCGCGGCCCCAGGCATCCTGCACGATCGTCGTCTGGCCGACGTTGAGCGCCTGCTCGACGACATTCAGCTCGCACAGCCGGTCGAACTGCGCCCCGCCGCTTAGCGCCTCCAGCTCCGCCCGGTGCTTTTCCTCCACATCGTCGATATGCCGCAACCAATTATCGATCAGCCCGTGGCGATGCCGCTCCAGCGCCGCCCGCACCCCGCCGCAGCCATAATGCCCGCAAACGATGATATGCCGGACGCCCAACACCTCGACCGCATATTGGATGACCGAAAGGCAATTCAGATCGGTATGCACCACCACATTGGCCACATTGCGATGCACAAAAATCTCGCCGGGCAGCAGGTCGACGATCTCGGTCGCGGGCACACGGCTATCCGAGCAACCGATCCACAGATAGCCGGGGCTTTGCTGCTGCGCCAGGCGGGAGAAAAAACCAGGGTCGCGCGCCGTCATGGCAGCGGCCCAAGCGCGGTTCCGGGCCAGAAGCTCGTCAAGGTTGCTCATGTTTGCCCCCTTGTCGCAAGGATGTCGGCAACGAAGGCCACCACCTCGGCCAGGCTGCCGGCGCTCACCCGCTCCACCGTGTCGTTGGCGGTGTGGATGATGCCGCCAACCAGCTCCCAGGCTGCGGCCGTGGTGATGGCCACCGCCGGGACGCCCCGCTGCCAAAAAATACTGTGGTCGCCCTGCGGCCACGGCGCCGCCTCGGCGATGCGCGGATGCCGGGCCATGACGCCGCGGATCATCGCCGCCAAATCTGGCGGCGGGTCGAACAAAGCGATGGTATTGCCGGCGCCCTCCAGCCCGGCGCCGTCGATGTTGATCACCAGATCGATCTCGGCCAGCGACTCGCCTGCGGCCCGTAGGTAAGCCACCTGGCCGGGCGCAGCGTAGTAATCCTCGCCATTGAAAGCGATGAATTCGAGGCTCAGGGCTTGGGCGGGCAGAGATCCGGCCAGGGCCAGCATCGTCGCTACGCCGGCGGCATTGTCCAGCGCGCCCAGCGTCTCCGGTTTGGTGTCGAAATGGGCGCAGATCACCGTCCGCCGCTCGCTCGCGCCCGCTTTGCGCCCCACCACATTCGCCCCCGTTGCCGGTCGCACCACCGAGCGAATACTCAGCCCCGCCTCCGCCTCCAGCCGGGCCAGCAACCTCCGCCCGACCGCAGCCGGGACCGTGACCGAGGGCAGGGCGAAGTCGCCATCCTCAATCACCGGCGCCGGGTGCTCCTCGTATGGGCTGACGGCAATCACCGCCGCTGGTTGGCCCCTTTCCAGCGCCGCGATGATACGCACGTGCTCATCGACGGCGAAGAACGGGAAATGCTTGGGAAACAGCGGCTCGGCGCTCAGTTCGCCGTAGAGGACGGCGATGTTGCCAGCGAGATCGGCGGCGGCAAGCTCGGCCAGGTTGCCGGCCCCCACCAGCGGCGCCACGACCTGACACGAAGGTGAAAACGGGTTGATCGCTGCCGGAAGCGCCTCCCCGCCCAGCCGAAGTTCGACGCCGAGCGGCTCCCAATCCAGGCAAGCAAAACCCTGCCGCTCGACCGAACACCCCGCCGCAGTCATCGCCCCGGCGATGTAGTCCTCCGCCTGGCGGTTGGCCTCCGAGCCGGTCTGTCGGGCGCCGATCGCGCCCGCCAGAGCCTGGAGATGGCGCTGGAGGATGGTTGCGATTGCCGAATCCATGGGGCCTGCCTTGTCATGCGGAGCGATTGGGCGCCGGGAAGCGCACGATTGTGATTTTTGGAGCGTAGCACGAACCAAGGTGGGGCGCAAGCCTGCCCGGCCGTCGGCGTATGCGATGCGTCGCCGGCGTGGTACAATGACCCGACCTTCCCCTGCCCCCGCTGCCCATGTACACCCCCCCCCACCCCCCCCCCCCCCGGGAGGTCGGCCGG
>CAYWPZ010000064.1:12137-19580 GCA_964460135.1 uncultured Caldilineales bacterium
TCCCCCGCCTTCTGGTCGCGACTGCGGCGCTGGCTCGGCCTCGGCCCGCCAGCCGAGAGCGCGCTTGTCGCCCGCGTCATCGATGGCGACAGCATCCGCCTGAGTGATGGCCGCGAGGTGCGCTACCTGGGCATCGATGCGCCCGAACTTGGCAGTCTCGAAGCAGCCTGGGCCGAGAAAGCGAAGACGGCCAACGCCCGCCTGGTGGAGGATAAGCGCGTGCGGCTGGAAGCAGAGAGCGGCGAAGCGGATCGGGATGTCTACGGCCGCCTGCTGCGCCATGTTTACGTGGGTCGGACATGGGTGAATGGCCGGCTGGTGGAGATGGGGCTGGCGCGCCTCGATAGCTACGACCCGCCGCACGGCCGTGAGCACGAGCTGGCGCGGCTGCAAGCGGGAGCGAAACGGTGGGGCCGCGGGATCTGGGCGAAGGAGCGGGCGTGGTGGCGGTTTTGGTGACGCTGCAACCGCAGTCGGCTTGAGAACAAATGACTCCGGCCTAATCCACCTGCACCAGGCGCCCATAGGTCTCCGGTCGGCGCTGGCGAAAGAAGGGGAACAGTTCGCCCCAGCGTTGGCGCAGGCCAAAATCCAGACTGACCACGAGCACGGCGGGGTCGTGGCGCGGGGCCTGGGCCAGGATCGTCCCTAGTGGGTCGCTGACGAAACTGCTGCCGTAGAACGTCACCCCGTCCTCGCTTCCCACCCGGTTGACCGCGACCATGAAGCAGTTGTTCATGATGCCGTTGGCGACGATGACCTTTTGCCACAGCGGCTGGCTATCGAAGTCCGGCGCGCTCGGCTCGGAGCCGATGGCGGTGGGATAGATGATCAGCTGAGCGCCCTGCAGGCCATAGATGCGGGCCAGCTCGGGGAACCACTGGTCGTAGCAGGTGGGCAGGGCGGTCGGGACGCCGGCGATGGTGTGGATGGGGTAATCGGAATCGCCGGGGTGGAAATGCTCGGTTTCATGATAGCCGGGGCCGCCGGGGATGTGCTGTTTGCGCGTCGCCCCGGCCAGGTCGCCGTTGGGCGCAAAGCAGATGGCGGTGTTGTAGCCGGGGCCTGTCGCCTCGAAAAGGGAGGCGGTGATGAAAGCGCCGGTCTCCTGGGCCACGGCGCGGACGAAACGGCAGGTGGGGCCATCGGGGATGCTCTCGGCGTAGGGGCTGGCGTCCAGGCCGGGGCGGGTGGCAAAGTAGGGTGAGAGAGTGAGTTCTTGCAGACAGATCAACTGCGCGCCCTGACCGGCGGCGGCACGGATAGCCGCGGCCAACCGGTCGCGATGCTCGGCCGGGTCGGAATGCCAGCGATCCTGGATGAGGCCAATCGTGAGGTGTTTCATGTCTTCATCCTAGCGGTTGCCGCCGACATCGCCAAGCGCGGCACAGGGCGGCGCAGTGCGGCGCTGAACGCGACAAGAGGACGCTGTTGCACACGTAGGTGTTTCATCCCATTGCGTTTATAATGCTGCCCCTGAAGGCCCACCCCCCACCCGTCACCCCCCACCCGCCATCCGCCCATGCCAAGCTACCAAATCCTCTACTGGTACGACATCCCCACCCAGGTGCGCGCCCGCGAGGGCCGCGAACGCGCCAGCGCCCCCCTGCCCGATCGTTTCATGGAAGCGGTCGACCGCGCCGCCATGGCCTTGGGTCTGACCGGCGCCGACGCCTACATGGACGCCTTCAAGTGGGGCGAGTCCATCGAGGCCGAGGGCAGCGTCCACGACATCGTCGCTGCCGTCGTCGCCGATCTGGACGCCCGAATGCCCGAAATCGACTGGCGCCAGACCGTCGACACGGTCAAGGCGAGTTGATTGAAGGCATGTCTTGGGTTCCGAGTTTTATAGTGCGTAGTGCGTATTCCGTATTTTGGCGGACCATTTTTCAGGCAATACGGAATACACAATAACCAATCACCAATCACCCCAGCCCTCCCTGCATGTCCGATCCCCACCCCCCTCACGATCCCCTCGTCATCCTCATGCCATCCGGCCGCCGCGGGCGCGTGGCGCCAGGAAGCTCGCTGCTCGACGCCGCCCGCAACCTGGGCGTCGAGATCGAAAGCATCTGCGGCGGCCGCCTGACCTGCGGCAAGTGCAAAGTCCGCATCGAGGACGGCGTTTTCCAAAAACACGGCATCACCTCTGGCCAGGGACACGTCTCGCCGCCCACCAAAGAGGAACTGGAACTGCTGCAAAACATGGGCAGCGAAGACTGCCGGCTCTCGTGCGTGGCCTATATCCAGGGCGATGTGCTGGCCTTCGTCCCCGAAGAAAGCCGGGCGCAGAAGCAGATCATCCGCAAATCGGCCACCGAGCGCGTGATCGAGGTGGCCCCGGCCATTCGCAAGGTCTACATCAAAGTCGATGAGGCGCAGTTGGGCGACCACCGCGGCGACTGGGGCCGGGTGCAGGATGCGCTGCGGGAACAGTGGCAGGTCGAGGCCGAGACCATCGACCTGCTGGCCATGCGCAGGCTACAAAAGGCGCTGCGCGACGGCAAATGGAAGGTGACGGTCACGCTCTGGCAGGAGCGCGAGGCCATCGACGTGCGGCCGGGCTATGAGGAGGGCGTCTATGGCCTGGCGGTAGACATCGGCAGCACAACGGTGGTGGGGCATCTGTGCGACCTGCGCACGGGCCAAGTGTTGGCCACCGAATCGACGATGAACCCCCAGGTTGCCTACGGCGAAGACCTGATGAGCCGGATTTCGTATGTGATGATGCACAGCACCGGCCTGGACAAGCTGCACAAATCGATCATCGACGCCCTCAACACCCTGGCGGCGCGGGCGGCCAAGGCGGCAGGCATTCGCGCCAACGACATCCACGAAGCCGTCTTTGTGGGCAATACGACCATGATCCACCTGTTCCTGGGCTGCGACCCGGTGGAGTTGGGCGGGTCGCCGTTTGCGGTGGTCAATCGCGACCCGCTCGACCTCAAGGCCCGCGACCTGGGGCTACGGCTGCACCCCGGCGCCAATGTGCATGTATTGCCGGCCGAGGCCGGGCATGTGGGCGCTGACAATGTCGGCGTCCTCATTGCCGAAGAACCGTATCGGATGGACGACATCAGCCTGACGGTGGATGTGGGCACCAATGCCGAGATCGTCGTCGGCGGCAAGGAGTGGATGTTCAGCGCCTCCAGCCCCACCGGCCCGGCCTTCGAGGGGGCGCAGATCACCTACGGGATGCGGGCGGCGCCGGGGGCGGTCGAGCGCGTGCGCATCGACCCCGACACCCTCGACCCACGCTTCCGCGTCATCGGCGAGGAGCGATGGTCGGACGAGTGGCCGCTGGGGCCGGATGTGCCCCTGGATGAGCAGCCCAAGCATCTGGCTTCGGGCATCTGCGGCTCCGGCATCATCGAGGTCATCGCCGAGATGCTGGTCGCGGGTATCATCCTGCCCGACGGTCGCTTCAACCCCAACTGCGGCAGCCAACGCATCGTCTGGAAGGAGCGCAAGGGCAGCTACATGCTGGCCGATGGCCGGCAGACGACCACCGGCGAACCGATCTACGTCACCCAAAGCGATGTGCGCAACATCCAACTGGCCAAGGCGGCGCTCTATGCCGGGGCCAAGCTGCTCTTGCTACGGGCGGGGATGGAGAAGTTCGACCGGGTGATCCTGGCCGGGGCCTTTGGCAGCTACATCGACCCCAAACACGCCATGATTCTGGGGTTGATCCCTGACTGCGACCTGGCGAAGGTGACGGCGGTGGGCAATGCCGCTGGCGATGGCGCCCGCATCGCCCTGGTCAATCGGCACAAGCGCGAGGAGGCTCGCACGATCGCGCGTTGGGTGCGGTCGATCGAAATTGCCATGGACCCCATTTTTCAGGATGAATTCGTGGCGGCGATGCACCTGCCCCATGCCGCCGACCCCTTCCCCCACCTTGCCGGCATCCTGCCGCCGGCCGAGCCAACGCCGGTAGGGGCGGGACGCGAGCGCCGCAGCCGCGCCGCCCGTCCAGGCAACCGCGACTGAGCCATTTCACCCCGCCCTCCCAATCAGCCTCACAGCCGCCTACCGGCCATCACTGCCATGCCGAACATCGTACTCAGCGAACTCAGCCTCGATGACCTCTATCAGCTGCTGCAGGAAGACCTCTACGACGGTCTCGACCGCGAGGTGGTGGCCGCCATCGAGGAAGCCCTGGGCCGCGGGGCCGAGCCGTTCGAGATCCTGACCAGAGGCCTGGTGGCGGGGATGGATGTCGTCGGCCTGGATTTTCGCAACCACATCCTGTTCGTGCCCGAGGTGCTGGTGGCGGCGCAGGCGATGAAGGCAGGGATGGCCCGGCTGCGCCCGCGCCTGGTCGAGACACAGGCCCCCACACTTGGTACGGCAGTGATCGGCACCGTGCGCGGCGACATCCACGACATCGGCAAGAATCTGGTGGGGATGATGTTGGCAGGGGCGGGGTTCGAGGTCATCGATACGGGCAACAACACGCCGGTGGAGAAATTCGTGGCGGCGGTGGTCGATCATCAGGCCGACATCCTAGGGATGAGCGCCCTGCTGACCACGACCATGCCCTACATCAAGGTGGTGGTGGATGCCCTGGCCGAACGCGGCCTGCGCCGCCAGGTGCGGGTGATGGTGGGCGGGGCGCCGCTGAACGAAGCCTTTGCGCGCGAATTCGGGGCCGACATCTACTGCCGAGACGCGCGCGGGGCGGTGGAAGCGGCCAAAAGCATCATGCAAACACGACAAGGAGCCAGAACATGAGCCTGGGAAGCTGGTTGCGCGACCATCCCCACGGCCTGGAACGGATCTACCAGGCCTTCGAGCGACTATTCATCCGCTTCGACCCGCTGTTCAAGAAGATCGGCTACGAACGAAGCAATCGCTGGCTGCGCCGACCGGAGGAGTGGGGCAAGAAGGTCATCTTCGACTGCCGGATGTGCGGCCAATGCATCCTCCACTCCACCGGCATGACCTGCCCGATGAGTTGCCCCAAGAACCTGCGCAACGGCCCTTGCGGCGGCGTGCGCAGCAACGGCCACTGCGAGGTCAAACCGGAGATGATGTGCGTCTGGACTGAGGCCTACGAGCGTTCGTTGCGAATGCCCATCTACGGCCAGGAAATGCTGTTCATCAACCCGCCTGTCAACCGCCAACTCGAAGGCACGTCCGCCTGGATCAACCTGCTGACGGGCGTGGACAAAGAAACTCCCAAAGGCTGGGCCGGCAGTCCGCAAAAAGCCGAGATCAAGCTGATCGCTTGATTGCGAATTGCGGCTGACCAGTTACGAATTGCGGATCACTAATTACGAATTGCCGCCCCTCATCTCCAATCTCCAGTCTCTACCTTTGCCACCCGCCACCCGCCGCCATGACCTCCCCCCTCACCTCCGGCAGCCGCCTGGAGCGCGTCCTCCGCTCCGGCCGCTTTGCCGTCACCGCCGAACTCAACCCGCCCGATAGCGCCGACCCGCAGGAAGTCTACGCCGCCGCCCTGGTGCTCTCGGAAGTCTGCGACGCCATCAATGCGACCGACGCTTCCGGCGCCAACTGCCACATGTCGAGCGTGGCCATCTGCGCCCTGCTGACCCGCGCCGGCTACGAGCCGGTCTACCAGATCTCGTGCCGCGACCGCAACCGCATCGCCATCCAGGGCGACCTGCTGGGCGCGACGGCGATGGGCGTGCGCAATGTCCTCTGCCTGACCGGCGACGACGTGAGCGCCGGCGACCAGCCCCAGGCCAAGCGCGTGTTCGATTTCGACTCCACCCAACTCCTGCGCACGATCGTGATCATGCGCGACAAGGGCATCTTCCTCAGCGGGCGCAAACTCAGCACCCGCCCGGCCGTCTTCCTGGGCGCGGCCGAAAACCCCTTCGTTCCGCCCTACGACTGGCGCCCTCTGCGGCTGGCCAAGAAGATCGAGGCCGGGGCGCAGTTCATCCAGACGCAATACTGCTTCGACATTCCCCGCTTGCAGCAATTCATGCAGCGGGTGCGCGACCTGGGCCTGCACGAGAGGGCCTATATCCTGGTCGGCGTGGGGCCGTTGCGGTCCGAAAAAGTGGCCGAGTTCATGCGCAGCAAAGTGCCCGGCGTCGTCATCCCCGACGCCGTAGTGGATCGCATGGCCAAGACGCCCAAAGAGAGAAAATTGCAGGAAGGCAAACAGATCTGCGTCGAGCTGATCCAGCAGGTGCGCGAGATCCCAGGGGTGGCGGGCGTGCATGTGATGGCCTACCGGCAGGAAGAACTGGTGGCCGAGATCATCCGCGAGGCCGGGCTGCTGCCCCGCCCCGGACAGTTGGGCGCGCCCGACCCGCGCGAACTGGCTCGCCCGCGGCGCTTCCGGCGCGAGACCGAGACGCAGGAACCGACACCGGCAATCTGAACCCAGGGCCGTCGTGCGGAAAAACCGAACATCGCCTTTGCGCCTGACTCATCGCCGGGCGCTTCGTTTTCGTCCCGGCGCGGCGGCGGCCGTCAGGTCGAAACCGTTTTCCTTTTCTTGAACATTACCTGTTCAATATCTTGACATTTCTTTCGAGATCCGCTATCATAGCAGAATCGACTGTCAGCCTGCACGCGAACGTTTGCCAGCGCCAATCAAGGAACCCGCTATGATGAGCACCGCCTGGGAAAAACCCCTCCTCGCCCTGGCCCACGAGGCCTGGCTGGGCCTGACACAACACCCACAACACACCAACCAACGCGACGCCGCCCTCTTGCAGCGCGCCTACGCCCACTGCGAAGCCATCACCGCCGAGCACAGCCGCTCGTTTCACCTTGCTTCGAGCCTGCTCCCGGCCGACAAACGGCTCGCCGCCCGCGCCCTCTACGCCTTCTGCCGCACCACCGATGACATCGTCGACCGGCCCCAGGGGGATGTCGAGGCCACGTTGGCCGCCTGGCGACAACGATCCCTCGACCCCAACCCACCGGCGTACGACCTGGCGGCAGTGGCCTGGGCCGACGCCCGCGCCCGCTACCACATCCCCCGCCGCTACGCCGAACAACTCATCGACGGCGTCGCCCGCGACCTGCAGCAGCGCCGCTACGCCAGCTTCGACGACCTGGCAACCTACTGTTACGGCGTCGCCTCCACCGTCGGCCTGATGAGCATGCACATCATCGGCTTCCGCGGCCCCGAGGCCATCCCCTACGCCATCAAGCTGGGCGTGGCCCTGCAAATGACCAACATCCTGCGCGATGTGGCCGCCGATTACGTCAACGGGCGCGTCTACCTGCCGCTCGATGAACTCCTCCAGTTTGGCCTCCGGCCTGCCGACCTGGCCGCCGGCCGGGTGACAGAAAACTGGCGGGTCTTCATGCGTTTTCAGATCGACCGCAACCGCCAGCTCTGGGCCTCCTGGGCCGTGATCACGCCCGCCGGTCGCGCCGTATACTTCGGCGGCGACAGCGGCTACTTCCCCGACTATCGCGCCATCCGCGAGCGCGTCGGCACCTTCG
>CAYWPZ010000065.1:0-4236 GCA_964460135.1 uncultured Caldilineales bacterium
TCGGCTTTGAGCTGGCGAACGTCCTCGGCTTCCATGTGCAGGGCGACGCCCTCAGCGCCCTCGTCATCGCCCGCCTGCCCTTTGCCGTCCCCTCCGACCCCATCGTTTCCGCCCGCTCCGAGACCTTCGACAATGCCTTCTATCAATACTCGGTGCCCGAGGCCATCCTGCAATTGCGCCAGGGCTTTGGCCGCCTGATCCGCTCGGCCAGCGACCGCGGCGTGTGTGTGCTGTTGGATCGGCGGGTGAGCAGCAAAAGCTACGGCCAGCTGTTCCTCGAATCGCTGCCCGGCTGCACGATCAAACGCCAGCCCCTGGCCGACCTTCCCCTGGTCGCGCGCGGCTGGCTGGCCGGAACCCTGGCCCCCGACCAGCCGCTGGCGCCGCGCCCCGCGCCCCGCCAGCCGCTTCCAGCCGCTCGCCCGGCTGCCGCTCGCCCGGCTACCGCGCCCCGCCGTTCGCTTTCCGCCGACCCCTTCCCCGATTTCGACACCTACCTCCCCCCGCCTCCCCCGCCCGAATTCTGGGAATGAGGCAAGGAGCAGGGGCGTTCGAGATGGGTCGAGCCATCGATGTGCTTTACAGGGCCGATGACCCTCTGCCGGCAGTCTCCGCCAAACGCATCAGCAATGTGGCGGGTGCGTTTGTCATGGCTTCACGATTCGGCTCGCTTTGATGGCAGCCATCCGTGGCCTACGAGAATGTCTTTCGCCAGGCAACGCCCCGGTAGGCTTCGGTGAAGCCAAAACTGTCGTAGAAGCGATTGGCCGGTGTGCGGTCGCCGGTGTCCACGGTGGCGTCGATGGCCCCGAGCGCCTTCAATCGCCGCAATCCCTCCTGCATCAGGGCCGAGGCCAGGCCCTTGCGCAGGTGGTCGGGATGCGTGCATACCGGCTCGAAGATGCCCCGGCGGTTGGTTTCGTCGTAGGGGACGCCGACATAGGCGGCGAAGGAGCTGTCGGGCGCGACGGCCACCAGGTCGAGGTCGCGGCGGAAGCATGGGGCCAACCGGCAGAAGTTGTGGTATTCGGCGGCGTTGTGGAAGCTGCGGCCAAAGGCGGCGTTGAGCAGGTCGGCGATGCGCTGGCAGTCGGCGGGGTCAGCGGGGTTGGTCGGGCGCAGGGCATAGCCGGCGGGGATCACAGGCTCTGCCAGGGGCCGCATGCCCAGGCGCAGATGCCGGATCATCCCCCAATCCGCGGTGGCCTGGAAACCACGCTCGGCAAGTAGCCGCTGTCGTAAGGCGTCGTATTCGTAGACGTAGATTTCCAGGCCCGACGCCGCCGCCAGATGCGCCATCGCCCAGTCGATCATCTCCCCTTCCAGATGCCGATAATCCGGGTGCACCTGCAAGTGCGCATCGCCGTCCCCCTCCGACAGGACGAAGCCGACAAGCTGGCCGTCGCTGGCCTCCCAAAGCTGGATGGGGCGCCCCAGCAGCCGGTTCGCCTCCAGGTCGGCGTCATAGAAACGTTTGCCGTCCAGCCGGCGCATGTCCCAATTGAAGCCAATGGGCGTGATGGGGACGGCGGCGATCAGCAGGTCGCGCATCCGCCAGAAGTCCTGGTCATCGGCCATGGGGCGAGAGGAGAGTTGACTGTGTTTGTTCATGCTGTTTAGGCGTTGCAGGTGGCTTGTCAGAGCGGACAGCCCAGGATGAAGGCGGAAAAGCTGAAAGCGCATCCAGGCGCAAGCCTTGTCATCGGCGTGGATGCGATGGATCACACTATGCCACATGACTGCCGGCGATGCCATCTTCCTGGCGCCGCTTGTTCAGCCCTTTGCCGGCCGGTTTGGGGCGCAATTGCGCAGAAAGCGAAGGCGTCCTAGAATTGTCGCCATGAGTTCCACCCATCACGGCTATTTGCTCATCGCCGACATCACCGGCTACACCATGTACCTGAGCCAATCCGAACTGGAACACGCTCAGGAGGTGTTGCAGACGCTGCTGGAGTTGTTGATCGACCACACCCGGCCGCCGCTCACCATCTCGCGCACGGCCGGCGACGCCGTGATCAGCTATTCGCTGCTGGGCGCGTCGCTGGCAGGGCAAACCTTTGTCGAGTTGATCGAAGACACCTACGTGGCCTTTCGTCGCGCCATCGAAGTGATGGTGTTGAACAATGCCTGCCAGTGCAATGCCTGCGCCAACATCGGCTCGCTCGATCTCAAGTTCTTCGTCCACTTCGGCACTTTTGGCATCCAACGGCTGGGCGGGCACGATGAGCTGGTGGGGAGTGATGTCAACCTCATCCACCGGCTGTTGAAGAACCACGTCGTCGAGCAGACCGGCATCCGGGCCTATACGCTCTATACCGACGCCGCCATCACGCAATTGAGCCTGGCCGAGTTCGCCCAGAAGCTGGCGTCGCACAGCGAAAGCTACGAACACCTGGGCCAGGTGCAGGTCTGGATTCAGGACATGCACCCGGTGTGGATTGCCAGTCGCGAGGCCAATCGCATCGCCATCCCGCCCGAAAAGATCGCCATGCAAATCGAGACCGAAATCGCCCTGCCGCCTGAACTGGTCTGGGATTATCTGGCCCGCCCGGAGTATCGCGTCACCCTGATCGGTTCCGACCGCCAGGAGATCCGCGAGCGTAAGGAGGGTCGCGTGGCCGAGGGCAGCGTCTACCAGTGCTACCACGGCAAGCAGGTCATTCGGCAGACGGTGGTGCAATGGCGGCCCTTCGAGCAAATGACAAGTGAAGACCTGGTGCCCACGCCGCTTGGTTCGCTGCGGGTACTGATGGATTTTCATCTGATCGCCACAGAGGCTGGGTCGCGGCTTGTGCAAGCAGTTGGCAAGCCGCAGGGGCCGTTCTTCGCTCGCAAGATGGGGGAAATGATGATGGCCTCGATGGCCAAACGGGCGAAGCAGGACATCGAGGCCTTCCGCGAGCGGATCGAAGCCGACGCCGCCGTGCGCGACCAACTTCTTCAGGAGCAAAGCCAATGATCACCTTCACCGAAGCCGACATCCGCGCCGGCGCCAACAGCCAATCCTACAGCCGCGGCGACGAATATTTTCAGAGCGGCGCTGTCTCTGATCTCGTCCGCCGTGGCAACATGCTGATGGCCGCGGTCGAAGGCAGCCAATATGAGCCTTATGAAGTCACGGTGACTCTGAGCGAGGCTGGCGGCATCGTCAGCGCTGATTGCACCTGCCCCTACGACTGGGGCGGCTATTGCAAGCACATCGTCGCCGTCCTGTTGGCGGCGCTGGACGGCGAGGAGGAGGTGATGGTGAAGCCCGAAGTCGAGGCGCTGCTGGCGGATTTGAATGAGGCGCAGTTGCGGCGCTTGATCGGCATGCTGGTTGAGGAGCAGCCAAAGCTGATCGAGACGATCGAGAAGGAGATCGGCTGGCTGAAGGCGCAGCCGGCCCCTGGCACGACGGCTGCGACCCCGGCCGCCGCCGCCATCGCGGTCGATCTTGTCGCCATCCGTCGCCAAATCCATAGGGACTGGCGTCAGGCCGGGACCACAGGCGGGGGGCGTGGCAAACACTATTGGGACGAAGAGGAGGAAGGGATGATCGCCCCGGACGATATCCTGGGGCCGCACCGTGAACTGGCCGAGCGATTGCTGGCGGCGGGCGACGCGGCCAGGGCAGCCGATGTGATCGGGGCGATGATCGAGGAGTGGGGGCGCGGCGTCGAGGATCTGGAGGAATGGTTGGTTGAAACCAACGAGGACGCGTTCGCGGAGGCGGAGGTGGATCTGGGGGTGATGCTGGCCGAGGCATTGCTGAGCCTGGATCTGTCAGCGGAAGGAAGGAAGCAGTGGCTGGGCATCGTCAAGGATTGGGGCAAGGAATATTTCGATCTGGAGCCGGCCGAGATCGCCCTGAAGCAGTGGTGGGATTTTCCGCCGCTGGCAGCCGCGATGCAGGGAACGCCCGACGAGCGAACTATGTGGGACGATGATGCGCCCGAGTTTGCCGATGAACTGACGTTGGCCCGGCTGCGGGTGCTGGAGCGCCAGGGCCGCACCCAAGAGTACATCCATTTGGCCGAGGCCGAAGGAGAGACCAGTCTGTACGTCACTATGCTGGCCCGCTGCGGCCAGGTGGACAGGGCGGTGAGCGAGGCCCGGCGTGCTCTCGTCGAACCGAACGATTTTCTGGCCCTGGCGCAGCTTCTGGCAGCGCAGGGGCAACCGGCGGCGGCGTTGGCTGTGGCCGACCATGGCTTGGGCACGGAGAGCCGCTGGCAAAAGGACGAACTGGCGCGC
>CAYWPZ010000065.1:4246-19532 GCA_964460135.1 uncultured Caldilineales bacterium
GCTGGACGGTAGCGCTGGCGCAGCAGCAGGGCGATGGGGCTTTGGCGTTGCGGGCGGCGCAGGCGGCTTTTGGCAGCAGCAACGCCTTGGCGGATTTCAATCTGGCCAGAAGTCTGGCCGGGGCGGAGTGGCCGGCGGTCAAGCGCGCCTTGCTGGCGGGCATGGAGGCGTCGCACCATTACAACAAGGCCGAGATCTATCTGGCGGAGGGCATGCTGGTCGAGGCGATGGCGGTGATCGACCGCGAGCCTTACTCCAGCGGTTTGGAGCAGGTGATCCAGGAGGCGCGGGCGGAATATCCGGATTGGGGGCTTGGCAAGTGCGTGCGGCAGGCCGAGGCGATCATGGATGCGGGCAAGGCCAATGCCTATGATGGGGCCGTCAGGTGGTTGCGCACGGCCCGCGACATCTATCTGCAACATGGCCGCCAGGTGGAATGGTCGGCCTATCTATCGGGCCTGCTGGAGAAGCACGGGCGGAAGTATAAGTTGGTGCCGATGTTGAAGGGGATACGGTAAGCGCTGGTCTGATGGCCTCTGTGGTAAACAGCGCCGCATCCTTTACCAAGGCCAACGATGCCTGCAGAATGTCATGAGTAAGATTGAGGTCACACCGAACGATTCGATGGAGCAACTGCCGCCCCCATCGCCCCCGCCTTGACAGCAACTACCCGGCTTGGCACAATGTCCCCGCCGGCAGCGCCCACCCCTCTGCCGACCCCAGCCGCCATGCCCACCACCCCGCGCCCCGACCTCAGCCAGGCCGACCCGGCCATCCTCGACTACATTGCCGCCCTGGAAGCCGAGCTTGCCCACTTGCACGCCCTTCAGGACGCCGACGACCGCCAACACCTGGCCCGCCGCCAGCCTGAAGCGCCCGCCGAACCCTCCGAGCCACCCACCACCCTCAACCTCGTCACCATCAGCGCCGGGGGACTGATCAAACGCAGCCCGCGCCACCTCTACCAGCGGCAACGGCGCGGGGGCATGGGCGTCTTCGACCTGGAGACGCCCGACCGCGACCCCCCCGCCTTCCTCGCCCTGGCCGACGCTGCCTCCAGCCTGCTGCTGCTGACCAGCCGCGGTCGCGCCTTTCGGCTCCCGCTCGGCTCGCTGACCGAAGCGCCCGTGCGCAGCCGCGGCCAGGCCAGCGCCGATTTCCTGCCCCTGCTGGCCGATGAACGCCTGATCTGCGCCCTGCCGGCCGACGGTGGCAACTACTTGGCCCTGGTCAGCCAACGGGGCCAGGTGCGCCGCTACAGCGCCCACCTCTTCGGCGGGGCCATGCGCCCCGGCGCCGCCGTCTTCGACCCGGCCTATGGCGGCGAGCCGACGGCCGCCTGCTGGACCACCGGCGACGACGACCTCTTCATCGCCACCCGCTCCGCCCTGGCCATCCGCTTTGCCGAACGCCAGGTGCCTGTGCGCGGGGTGCTGGGCATCCGCCTGGAGCGAGACGACCTGGTGACGGCGATGACCGCGGTCAAAGATGACGCCGGCGTTTTTCTGCTCGGCGCCGATGGTCGCGGCGCCCTGAGGCAGATGACAGGCTTCCGCCCACACAAAGAACCGGGCGCCGGCGGCAAAACGGCCATGAAGACCGACGCCCTGATTGGGGCCGTGACGGTGGGCGCCAACGACGAACTCTTCATCCTCTCCCGATTGAGCAAGATCATCCGCTTCGTTGCCGCCGAGGTCCCGGCCAAAGATGGCGTGGTGCAGGGTGTCAACTGCATGGAATTGCGCAGCGACGAAACCGTTGCCGTCATTGCCAGTCGTGGCTCGGCCACCCAGAGGTAGTATGGACAACAAAGCCCCCGCCCAAATTCAGATCGAAGTCCCCACCGATTTGCAGGCCACCTACGCCAACTTCGCCGTCATCAACCACGCTTTCAACGAGATCGTGATCGATTTTGCCCACATCATCACCAACGTCCCCAGCACCCGCGTGCGCCAGCGTCTGGTCCTCACTCCCTACCACGCCCGGCTGCTCTACGACGCCCTGGGGGCCAACCTGGCCAACTACGAAAGACGGTTCGGTCGCATCGAGGCGCCCTCAGGCGGCTCGCATGACCTGCCCAAGATGGGCGTGGACCCCGGCCAGGTGCACTGAGCAACACCCGCCATGACCCAGCCAGCGACCAATTTTGGCTTTAGCGACGCCGAAATCGGCGACGGCAGCCGCACCCTCAGCTATATCGCCGCCATCAGCGAGGCCCTGGCCGAAGAAATGCGCCGCGACCCCAATGTGCTCGTGATCGGCGAGGACATCGGCGGCGAGTTTGGCGGCGCCTTCAAGGTGACGAAGGGCTTCGAGGCTGAATTTGGCCGGCGGCGGGTGCTGAACACGCCGCTGGCCGAGTTGGGCTTCACCGGCATGGGCACCGGGATGGCGTTGATGGGGTTGCGACCGGTGATCGAGATACAGTTCGCCGACTTCATCAGCACCTCCTTCGATGCCATCGTCCAGTTCGCCGCCACTGCCCACTATCGCTGGGGCGGCGCTGTGCCGTGGGTCATCCGGGCGCCCGCCGATGGCGGCATTCGTTCTGGCCCTTTCCACAGCCAGAACCCCGAAGCCTGGTTCGTTCATACCGCCGGCCTCAAAGTCGTGGCCCCGGCCACCCCTGCCGATGCCAAAGGCCTGCTCATCGCCGCCATCCGCGACCCCAACCCCGTCATCTACTTCGAGAGCAAACCGCTCTATCGTTCGCTCAAGGGGCGGGTGCCGGCGGGCGAGTATGTCACGCCCATCGGCCAGGCTCGCACCGCGCGCGCGGGCGCCGATCTGGCCATCATCACCTACGGCGCCCAGGTGCACGAGTCGCTGCGGGCAGCCGAGCGGCTGGCGGCCGAAGGTATCCAGGCCGAGGTGCTCGACCTGCGCTCGCTCAAACCTCTGGATGTCGACGCCATCTTGGCTGCCGCCCGCAAGACCGGCAAAGTCCTGGTCGTCCACTCGGCCAACCGCCTGGCCGGGGTGGGGGCCGAAGTGGCCGCCCTGGTCGCGGAGCAAGCCTTCGAGTGGCTGGACGGCCCCATCGTCCGCCTGGGCGGGCTAGATACGCCCGTCCCCTTCAGCCCACCGCTCGAAGACGCCTATCGCCCCAGCGCCGAAAAAATCTATCAGGCCGCAAAGACTCTGGCGGCGTTCTAAACCCAAGCTACTTTCTGGCGTGACGATGGGCGCCAAGCCTGCAGTGGCTTCCTCGGTGGGCGAATCATCCTTGGTGTCTTCAGCCCGTATTCCGCATCCGCACCACCACCGGCGCCGTCTGCGCCAGGACTTTGAGATCGAACCAGAACGATCGCTGTGCGACATATTGCAGATCCCATTGCACGATCTGCGGGAAGGGGATGCTGCTGCGGCCGTGAATCTGGGCCAGGCCGGTGATGCCGGGCAACACCGACAGCCGCGGCAGATACCAATCGAAATAGACCTCGGCTTCGTAATCGATCGATGGCCGCGGCCCCACCAGACTCATATCGCCGCGAATGACATTGAAAAGTTGCGGCAATTCGTCCATGCTCGTCTTGCGCAACACCCTGCCCACGCGGGTGATCATGCGCCCATCGCCGGTGGGTTTCAGCAGGCCGCCGTTGCTGCGCGGCCCCTGGGTGATCTCGCCGCGAATGACCTGTTGGGCAAAGGCGCGATGCGAGAGTGAGTGATCGACATCGCGCGTCATCGAGCGAAACTTGTAGAACGAGAAGACTCGACCGCCCAAGCCCACCCGTCTTTGTTTGATGATGGCCGGGCCGCCATCTTCCAGTTTGATGGCCAGCCAGATGGCCGCCAACAGCGGCGAGAGTAGAACCAGCAACAACAGCGCCAGTGTGAGATCGAGAGTACGCTTGCTCAGGCGATAGCCGGGCGTCGACGTCGCCGGTTCGACCGCAACCGTGGCATGGCTGGCGGCAGTAGGATGGGCGGGCAAAGGCGACGAACGCAGGGCAGAACCAATGATCTGGGGTTTGGTGGTGATCATGTCGGCGTCGTTCCTGATCATGTCGGCGGCAGGGAGGGTGCGAAGATGGGATGCAGGCTGCCCGGTGCGAAGGCCGGACTACATTAGCACAAGTTGGGAAAATCTCCCAAGCCAGGTGCAGCCCGCTGCGGGCGCCGTGAACGCTCTCGGTTCGTCGTCGCCGCCGATCAGACGAAGCGATGTCCTCGGCCTGTTGATACGTTAGCACAGGCCGATGAAACCCCGATGAAAATGCCGCCACCGCGGCATGATAGTTCGTTCATCCTAGAGCAACCGGCCGGCAAAGCGCGCCCGCGGATAGCGGCGCAGGTGATGTTGCCATTGCAGATAGACGCGGTCGGAGAGCCGCAGATGGTAGATCAGACGGCCGGTCAGACTGATCCGCTCTGGCTTGGAGGCCGATTCGATGAAAATGTGGGGGATGCGGCGCAGCCTGGACAGGAGGGCGAACGGAATCTGCAGGCTTGGCCCGGCGCCGAGGATGGCGTCGGGCTGAGACTGGGAGAGGATGGCGTTGGCCTGGCGCAGGGCGGCAGGCATCTTGCGCAGCACCGTCAGCGGGTCTTCGGTCATGCCCTGGCGCTTCTCGCGCGGCTGCACCACCCGATACACCGGCCCCACCCGCATGATTTTGTGCTCGGAAACGGCATCGTAGTCGGCGACAACGTAGTGATAATCGTGTTGCGGGCCGAGCAATTCCACCAGGCGCAGCATCTGCTTGGTGTGGCCGCCGGCGCCCAGGATGATCAGAAGGCGCATCAGTCCGGGGCGGCGGCCGGGGCCGGCGCGAGGCGGGCGGGGATGGGCGTGTAGGGGGGCAGGGTGAGCAGACGGCGTTCGTGGCTGGCCAGCAGGATCTGCTCGGCCAGAAAAACGGCCCTCAACCCCTCCTCTCCGTTCACCAAGCCGTTGTAGCCGCGCTGCGCCGCCGCCACGAATGCCTCCAACTCGGCCCGCAAGGGTTCCACTCGCTCCAGCTCGTATTTGATCACGCTGCCCTCGCTTGCGCCCGAAGTGGCCAGCGTTTCCCATTTGTCCGCCGACGAGCGATTCTCGTAAAACCAGAGTTCTTGGGTCAGATAGTTGACCAGGAACATGCCTTGTTCGCCCAGGATGGAGAGCTGCCGGATTTTGGTCGGGGTGAGCCAGTTCACATCCAGCATCCCCACCACTTCGTCATCGAAGCGAACGATGCTCGAGACCATGTCCTCATGCTCGGTTTGCAGGGTGCGTTTCACTTCGGCGGCGATGCTGCGGATGCCCGTCCCCACCAGATACTCCATCACATTCAGTTCGTGCGTGGCCAGGTCGAAGACCACGCCCACATCCTGCACCCGCGGCGGGAAAGGGCCGATGCGCCGGGCGTGGATCTGATAGATGCGGCCCAGTTGGCCGTTCTCCAGGCGTTGTTTGAGGGCGATGACGGCCGGGTTGTAGCGCTCGATGTGGCCCACGCCCAACACGCGGTTGTAGCGATGGCTGGCCTCGATCATCACCCGGCCATTGCCCACCGAATCGGCCAGTGGTTTTTCGACAAAGGTGTGCAGGCCGGCCGACATCGTCTCCAGTGCGGCCTGGCAATGCATGTGGGTGGGCAGGGCGATGCTAACGACATCGATTTGCTCGTTGGCCAGCATTTGGCGATAGTCGTGGTAGGGGGTCGCTTTATAGGTGCGGGCCGCCCGGTCGCAGACTTCGGGATCGGTGTCGGCTACGGCCACCAAATTGGTCATCGGCATGCGGGCATAGACGCGAGCGTGGTTGGCGCCCATAGCGCCAACCCCGATTACGGCCGCATTCAACGTCTCGGGCACGGAGGGAACCTCGGAAAATGTGGAATGATGTGCATCAGACGCCAGCGGCGTTGTCAGACCCGGTCTGGCTGCATCCGGCCCGGGGGTCGGGCAAGGCCGGTTTTGGCGCCGCCGCTGTGGTGCAAGGCCGTATTCTGCCTGCTTTTTCGGCTGCGGTCAAAAGCGCATCCATTTGCCGCTTCACGCCGACTCCCATTTTGTCAGATAGGGATGAAATCGACGTGAACAGGGCGGGGCAGCAAGATGACAGGGTCGCAAGGTGGTAGAAACCGGCCAGGGGCAGGAAATTGGTGGGCGCCTGCTGCCTTTGGTAACATGGCTGCATCTACTTCCCTCAGGAGTGTCTGGATGACCGCATCCTCGCAACGTCTTGTTCGCATCTGGCTGTACACCCTCTGCTTTCTGATCGCCGCCATGGTCGTGGTCGGCGGTTTCGTTCGCCTCAGCCGCGCCGGGCTTTCGATTGTGGAATGGAACGTCCTCACCGGCGTGCTTCCCCCCATCGGCGAGCAGGCCTGGCAAGCCGAATTTGCCAAGTATCAGCAATCGCCCGAATTTGAAAAAGTGAATAGTGCCATGACGCTGGCCGGGTACCGGCGCATCTTCTTGATCGAGTGGGCGCATCGGCTCATCGCCCGGCTGGTGGGCCTGGTGGTGTTCATCCCCCTGCTCGTCTTCCTCCTTCGCCGGACGATTCCCTGGCGAAAATCCGGCATCTACATCCTCATCCTGCTTCTGTTCGGGTTCCAGGGCTTCTTGGGCTGGATCATGGTGGCCAGCGGGCTGATCGACCGTCCCCACGTCAGTCACTACCGCCTTACCATTCACCTGCTCACGGCCCTGAGTCTGCTCGCCATCTGCCTGTGGCAGGCGCTCAATCTGACTCCGCGCTTCGCCGCCGGGCGCCGGCTGCCGGCCATCCCCGGCCAGCGCCGCTTGGCCGTGTTTTTGCTGGGCGTGGTCCTGCTGCAGATTGCCTATGGCGGGCTGGTGGCCGGACTCAAGGCCGGGCACGCCTCGAATACCTGGCCGACGATGTTTGGCTCTCTGCTCCCGCCCGGTCTGTTATCGGTGCTCACCCCCTGGTGGCAAAATCTGGTCGAGACGGCAGCCACCGTGCATTTCATCCATCGCTGGTTCGCCTTCGTCGTCCTGCTCATGGCCGGCTTCGTCTATTATCGGGCGGGCAGGGCTGGCGACGCTGGCGCTGTGCAGCGCGGGGCGCTGGCCTTGATCGGGATCGTTGGCTTACAGATCCTGTTGGGGATTGGCGTCGTCATCTTTGGCGTGCCGCTTTGGATGGCGCTTTTGCACCAGGCCACGGCGGTGCTGCTGTTCGCCACGACCCTCTTCCTGAACCACCAGCTCTGGCGGAGCGGCTGAAACGCCGATCGTGGGGCGGCGGTGGGGCCAAGAAAGCCCAACTTGGGGGCCGCGATGTGATAAAAGTCATATCGTGGCCCTTTTGTTTGTGCTAGGATGCACAAAGAATGCCCGAATGTGACAATGCGCGCGGGCCGCATCTTTGTTTCTTCTCATCTACCGCTCCACAACTGGAGGAACCACCCATGAAACGAGTTTTGTTGATCGCTCTGATTCTGCTCTTGGCGCTGGCCGTGGCTGCCTGCGGCGGCAAGAAGGCGACGCCCACGGCCGCGCCCCAAGCGACGGGTCTACCTCAGGACGCCTTGACCATTGCCCAGGAGCGCGGCCTGACCCCCGCCGACATCAACGCCGCCCTCAAGACCTATGTGCCAAGCGGCAAGTGGGATGACTACCTGATGTTCACATCGGGCGGCCATTCGGGCAATCTCATCGTCATCGGCCTGCCCTCGATGCGCATCCTCAAGAACGTCGCCGTCTTCACACCGGAATCATGGCAGGGTTACGGCTTTGGCAACAAGGACATCGAAGAGATGCTCGATGCTGGCAACGTCGATGGGGTGGAGATCCGCATGGGCGACACCCACCACCCGGCCCTGAGCGAGACCGCCGGTGATTACGACGGCCAGTGGGTGTTCATCAACGACAAGACCAACGCCCGCATCGCCGTCGTCGACCTGCGCGATTTCGAGACCAAGCAGATCGTCAAAGACCCGAACATCATCAGCAACCACGGCTCCAGCTTCGTCACCCCCAACACCGACTATGTGATCCAGACCAGCCAATATGCCACGCCGCTGGGCTGGGATTACGCCCCCATCGAAGAATACCAGGAAAAATACCGGGGCATGATGACCTTCTGGCGGTTCGACCGTGAGAAGGGCCGCATCGACATGGCGCGATCCTTTGGCGTCGAACTGCCGCCCTACTGGCAGGATCTGTGCGACGCCGGCAAGCTGGTCAGCGATGGTTGGGCCTTCTGCAACTCGTTCAATTCGGAAATGGCCACGGGCGGCATCGAGGAAGGCAACCCGCCCTTCGAGGCCGGCGTCAGCCAGCGTGACACCGACTACCTGCACATCGTCGATTGGAAAAAGGCCGAGGAAGTGGTGAAGGCCGGCAAGGCCGAGGTCATCAACGGCATTCCGGTCATCCGCATCCCCACCGCCGTGGCCGAGAACGTGCTCTTCCTGGCGCCCGAGCCGAAAAGCCCGCACGGGGCCGATGTGACGCCCGATGGCAAGTTCATCACCGTGGCCGGCAAGCTCGACCCGCACGTGACCATCTACAGCATCGACAAGATCAAAAAGGCCATCAGCGACCAGAAATGGACCGAAGACCCCTACGGCATCCATGTCCTCGATTTCGATGCCGTTAAGCACGCTCAGGTAGAGTTGGGCCTGGGGCCGCTGCACACCCAGTACGACGACAAGGGCTTCGCTTATACCAGCCTCTTCCTCGATAGCGCTGTGGCCAAGTGGAAACTGGGCGGCGACGATCCGGCGGCTTATGTTCTGGTCGAAAAGATCCCCGTCCAATACAATATCGGCCACATCTCGGCTGCCGAAGGCGACACCGTCAGCCCGGATGGCAATTACCTGGTGGCCCTGAACAAGTGGGCGGTGGACCGCTTCTCGCCGGTGGGGCCGCTGTTGCCGCAGAACTTGCAGCTGCTGGACATCGACGGCGCCAACATGCAGGTCATCTACGACATGGCGATGGGCGTCGGCGAGCCGCACTACGCCCAAACCATCAAGGCCGACAAGATCAAGGCCCTGACTGCCTACCCCGAAGTGGGTTGGGACCCGATCAAATGGCAGAAGTCGGAGTTCGCCACCAAGCCCGGCGAGGAGAAAGTCGTGCGCAACGGCAACGAAGTCGAGGTCTACATGACGGCCGTGCGCTCGCACCTCACCCCAGAACATGTCAAGATCAAGAAGGGCGACCATGTGGTCTGGCACATCACCAACATCGAGACCGCCCACGATGCCACGCATGGTTTCCAACTGGCCGGCTACAACATCAGCCTGAGCATGGAGCCGGGCGAGACCGCCAGCTTCGAGTTTGACGCCGTCAACGATGGCACCTATGCTTACTACTGCACCGAGTTCTGCTCGGCCCTGCACCTGGAGATGATGGGTTATCTGCTCGTCGAACCCTAACCCTCGTCTTCACCCCACCCGTTCGTTTCTCGACCTGACAGGCCCGGCGGCTTGCCACCGGGCCTGTCAGGTTTTCTTAGCTTTTTCGGAGGTGAGTAACCATGACTAACATCGATCGGGTCATCGGCCCTCGCATCCCCGCCGAAGAACTGCGAACTCGCGGCGGGCGCTATATCTTGCCCACGGCGCTGTTCCTGATCGCTGCCGGTCTGTTGCTGATCTCGATCTTCCTCCCCTATTGGCAACTGACGCTCCACGCCCCCCAGTATCCCGGCGGCCTCAGCGTTGTCTCCTACCTCAACCGGGTGGAGGGCGATGTGAGCGAGATCGATGGCCTCAATCATTACATCGGCATGCGCCCGCTGGGCGAGGCGGCAACCTTCGAACGCTCGATCTCCATCATCGGCGTCATCGTCTTGACCCTGCTCGTGCTGGCGGCCGTCTTCGTTCACAACCGTTGGGCGGCCTTGCTGGCGCTGCCGGCGTTGCTCTTCCCGGCCATCTTTGTGGCCGACCTGCAGTTCTGGCTAGCAAATTTCGGCCAGAACCTTGACCCCACCGCCGCCCTTTCCAGCAGCATCAAGCCCTTCATCCCGCCGGCATTGGGCGAAGGTCACATTGCTCAATTCAGCACCACTGCCGTGCCCGCCATCGGTCTGTGGCTGGCGATCCTGGCCTCGGCCCTGATCCTGGTGGGCCTCTACTTCCACCGCCGCGCCTACAAACCGCTGGTCGAAGCACAGATGGTCGGGCAATAGCCGGCCGGCGACGTGCAATGAAAGCCTTTGTCCTCCTCCTTGCCCTGGGCGTCGTCTTGGGCGCCGCCCAGGCGCCGGCCTCAGCGCAGCCAACTGATTTCGACCTGGCTGCCGCCCTGGCGGCCGCGCAACCGGGCGAGACGATCATCGTCCCGGCGGGCGTCTATCCCGGCCCTATCGTCATCGACCGCGCGCTGAAGCTGGTCGGCGAAGGGCGCCCGGTCATCCAGGGCGACGGCCGAGGTCATGTGGTGGCGATTACTGCTCCCGATGTCACCTTTGCCGGCTTTGTGGTGCGCGGCAGCGGCGACTCCATCGATCGCGAGGACGCCGGCATCCTCGTCACGGCCCCGCGCGCAATCGTCGCCGACAATCGACTCGAGGATGTGCTCTTCGGCATCTACTTACAGGAGGCGCCCGAAAGCGCCGTCCGCGCCAACACCGTGCTGGCCAAAGACCTGCCCATCTCGCGGCGCGGGGATGGCATCAAAATCTGGTACAGCCACAAAAGCCTGATCGAAGACAACCACGTACAAGGCAGCCGTGACATTCTCTTCTGGTTCTCGCCCGATAGCATCATCCGCAACAACATCGTCGAAGATGGCCGCTATGGTATGCATTTTATGCAGACCAACCAGCAAATAATCGAAAACAATATCCTGCGGCGCAACGCCGTGGGCATCTATTTGATGTACGGCAGGGGTTTCACCCTGCGTCGCAACCTCATGCAAGACAACCACGGGCCGAGCGGCTACGGCCTGGGCTTGAAGGATGTGGATGATGTCGTTGTCGAGGGCAACCGCATGATCAGCAATCGACTGGGGGTCTATGTCGACAACTCGCCCGTCAGCAGCAATGGCTTCGTCCGCTTCGATAACAACCTCTTTGCCTACAACGAGATCGGCGCCAATCTGCTGCCGCTGGTGCAGCGCAATACCTACACCCAGAACATCTTCCAGGATAACGGCGAGCAGATCGCCATCCAGGGCGGCGGCGAACTGCTCGGCAATCGCTGGTTCGATGACAGCGGCCTCGGCAACTATTGGAGCGACTACGCCGGCTTCGACGCCGATGGCGACCGGGTCGGCGACATCCCCTATCAATCCATCAGCCTTTACGAGAACCTGATGGCGCTCTATCCTGAATTGCGCCTCTTTCAGCTTAGCCCCGCCGCCGACGCCCTCGATTTCGCCGCCACTGCCTTCCCGCTCTTCCAACCGCGGGCCAAGATGAGCGATGAGCGACCGCTGATGGCGCCGCCCGCCCTGCCTCTTGTCCCTGGCCTCAGCCGCCCGCCCTTCCTGGGCAATGCCCTGGCGGCGTTTGCCATGTTATTCCTGGCCAGCCTGATCCTCCTCTCGGCCGTCCGCTCCTATCGTCTCTCATGATCCAATTCACCCATCTCACCAAACGCTTCGGCGCCTTCACTGCCGTCGCTGACCTCAGCTTCAGCGTGCCCGAACGCACGGCCGTGGCGCTGTGGGGGCCGAATGGCGCCGGCAAGACCACGATCATCAAGTGTCTGTTGGGGCTGCTTTCCTACTCCGGGCGCATCGAAGTGGCCGGGTTGGATGCGCATCGCCAGGGCCGTCTGGTGCGCCGCTCGTTGGGCTATGTGCCGCAGGAACTGGCCTTCTACCCCGACCTGAGCGCCCTCGACACGGCCGTATTCTACTCCCGGCTCAAACGCATTCCCGCCGCTCGGGCGGCCGAGGTGTTGGCGCAGGTGGGGCTGGCCGAGCACGCCGCCAAGCCGGTGCGGGCGCTGTCGGGCGGGATGAAGCAGCGCTTGGCCCTGGGCCTGGCCCTGCTGGCCGACCCGCCCCTGTTGGTGTTGGACGAACCGACCTCCAGCCTGGACGCCTCGGCCCGGCATCAGTTCCTCAACCTGCTGCTCGATGTCAAGGCCGCCGGCAAGACCATCCTCTTTACCTCGCACCGGCTGGAGGAAGTCGAGTCGTTGGGCGACGAGGTGTTGGTACTCGAGGCGGGCAAAGTGCGGCTCACGTGCCGGGCGGCCGAGCTTTCGCGCTGCCTGGGACTGCGCACACAGGTGCGCTTGTTCGTGCCGCCCGAAGCCACCGATGCCGCCCTGCTCGTTTTGCAGGCGGATGGCCTCAGCGCCCACAAAAACGGCGCCGGCCTCCTGGTCGATGTCTTGCCCGACGAAAAAGCTCGTCCCATCCATGTCCTCAGCCAGGCTGCCATCCGCGTCGATGATTTCGATCTGGAATAGAAGCATTTCGGATGACGAATTGTGAAACCCGCCTCCCGCCCTCCCCAGCCATGAACCTCGACCTCTCCTCCATCTGGACGCTGGCGCAGAAAGAACTACGCGACGCCCTCCGCAACCGCTGGTTTCTGCTCTACACCATCGCCTTCGTCGTCCTTTCGCTGGCCTTCGCCTACCTCTCGCTGGCGGGCGCGGGCATTGCCGGCCTGGCCGGGTTTGGCCGCACCGCCGCCAGCCTGATCAACCTCGTCCTGCTGATCGTGCCCCTGATGGCGCTGACGGTGGGCGCGCAGAGTCTGGCCGGCGAGCAGGAACGGGGCACGCTCAGCTATCTGCTCGCCCAGCCGGTGGGCCGAGTCGAAGTCTTTCTGGGAAAGTACCTGGGGCTTTCGCTTGGTTTGTTGGCCTCGCTGACGTTGGGTTTTGGCATCTCCGGCCTGGTGATGGCCTTCAGCGGCAACGGCGCCAACGACCCCGGCGTCTATGCCCGGCTGGTGGTCTTGGCCTTTCTGCTCAGTCTGACCATGCTCAGCGTGGGTCTCTTGATTTCGGCTTTCACCCGCCGCGCCAGCGTGGCCATCGGCATCGGGCTGTTTCTTTGGCTCGTCTTTGTCTTCCTGGGCGACCTGGGTATGATGGGGACGGCCATCGTCTTGCGTCTGCCGGTCGAATCGCTGTTCTGGCTTTCGCTCAGCAATCCGCTTCAAGTCTTCAAGATGGCCGCCGTCCTCGACATCCACACCACGCTCGATGTGCTGGGCCCGGCCGGCATCTACGCCAGCCAGGAATTCGGCGACAGCCTGCTGGTCATCTTCCTCATTGCCCTCATCGCCTGGGCCGCGGTCCCGGCCCTGGGCGCTTTTGCCCGCTTTGCCACCAAGTCCGACTGGTAGGCGTGTGATCTTGGCTATCCGATGAAAAACGCACTTGTTGCCCTGATGGTGGTCTTGTTGTTGGCAGGCTGCGCCCGCGGCCAACGCCAACCGCAGCCGCCCGCCATTCACTACGGCGAGGATATCTGCATCGAATGCAATATGATCATCAGCGACGCCCGTTTCGCCGCCGGCTACGCCCACGAAATCAGCCCTGGCCGTTACGAGAGCCTGCCCTTCGATGACATCGGCGACATGCTCGTCCACAGCCTCAAGCATCCCGAGCACAAGATCGCCATCTGGTATGTGAACGACTTTGTTACCAAGACCTGGCTGGATGCCTCCCAGGCTTTCTTCGTGCTCAGCCCCGATCTGCAGACGCCGATGGGTTTTGGCATTGCCGCCCATGCCACGGCAGCGGCAGCGGCAGCGCAGGCCGCCGAATTGAACGGCGAAGTGTTGACATGGGAGCAGCTGCGGGCCAAATACAAGCCGGAGATGTGAGCCGTGCGCATCCTGGCCGTCTATTCGGGCGAGTATGGCCTGCGGCACATCGCCAACATCCGGGCGCACGCCCCGGCCGATTGGGAGCTTGCCGTCTGGCAGGCGCCGCTCATCCTGCCGCCGGTGATCGACTATCCCGAAGACTTTCTGCCCGCCTCGCTGCCCCCGTGCGACCTGCTGCTCTCCTTTGCCGAGCACCGGGGCGTGGCCGAGCTGTTGCCTGACCTCGCCCGCCTGAGCGGGGCGCGGGCCGTCATCGCCGCCATCGACAACGAAGCCTGGCTGCCGCGCGGGCTGGCGCGGCAACTGCGTGGCTGGTTGGCAGCGATGGCTGTGGCCTGCGTCACACCCAAGCCGCTCTGTTCTCTGACCCCCACCCATTTCAGCCTGGCCCGTCGCGAACACGTGGCCTACGCCGACCCGCTCATCGCCGCCTTCGCCCACCGCTTCGGCCAGCCAGAGCTAAGACTCGCCGTCGATCCCACCTCGCGCACCATCGTCGCCGCCGAGGTTGGGCGCGATGCCGTCTGCGGCTGCGCCCGCTTTGTGGCCGAGCGGCTGTTGGGGGTGGGGGTGGACGAGGCCGAGCAAGAGGCTGGGATGCTGCACCATCACTTCCCCTGCCTGGCCAGCATGGGCATCGACCCCGACTTTGGCGACACCCTGATGCACGTCTCTGGCAACCTGCTGCGCGACCATGTCGCCGCCCAGGTGAAGCCATACCAACAGATAGCCTACATTGCACCCGGTGTGCGCAGCGATTCGTCCTGATGCACCCGCTCCATCATCTCTGGATTTCGACGGCGGCGGCATGGGCGGTTTCGAGACGGCGGCGCTCCTTTCCCTGGTTGTCGTGGGCTGCCAGCCTGTTGGCCGATGCCGACCATCTGGCCTGGCACAGCGCCCGCACGGGCAATCTCGATCCCTCTGCCGCCTACCGTTATTTTCGCCAGGACCCCACCGATGGCCCCGAGTCTCGGCTGCTGCTGCATCGCGCTCCGGTGATCGGTCTGGGGCTGTTGGCGGGGCGTTTATGGCGCCCGGCCGGCGATCTTGCCCTCGGCCTGGCGTTTCATCGGGCGCTGGACGAGGCGACCGTAATCTGGCGATTGGGGCGTCGTGCCTACGACCGGCGGCTGGTGCAACGACTGAAGGGCATCGTCTTTGCCCGCGAGCGTTACATCTGCCAGAGCTGCGGCGCTGCGGGCGTGTTCCTGGAGCTGCACCATCGCCTCGCCGAAGCCCAGGGCGGCCCCAACCATCCCGACAACCTGCTGGCCCTCTGCCGGCCCTGCCACGACCGCGCCCACGGCCGGGCCGAAAGACCGCAATAAACCGAACACCTGCCAAGTCTGGCCAGACCTGGCAGGTGCGGGGGGGAACAGGCGGAGAGGGTGGGATTTGAACCCACGATCCCCGGAGGGATACGCGCTCTCCAGGCGCGCGCACTAGTCCAACTATGCGACCTCTCCATTGGGAAAGTAGACAAGTCGCGAAGGCGACCTTGTCTACTTGTGTACTTATCTACTCGCGAAACGAGGCGGAGAGGGTGGGATTCGAACCCACGAGGGC
>CAYWPZ010000066.1:0-19325 GCA_964460135.1 uncultured Caldilineales bacterium
CCACCCGCCGGCCGCCAACCGCCACTCCCTCTGGCCGCCGCGGCATCTACGGCCAATTCCGCTACCGCGGCGCAGGCATCGCCAACCTGAACCTGATCCTGCGCCGCTGCCCCAACACCGGCGCCTGCTCGCTACAAACCAGCAAGGTGGCCGAGACCAACACCGACGCCAACGGCTACTATCAGTTCACCAATATCCCCAGCCTGCCCGCCAACAACTACTACTTCGTCTACTTCTACAACCATCCCGACGGCAACAACCCCGGCGATGACAAATATCTGTGGCGGTGGTTCGGCAAAGAGATCACTTCTTACAGCGCCGGGGCCAACGTGGCCGGCGGCGACGCCGAGATCGAGGACATCAACCTCACCGGCCCGACCGCCGACAGCACCACCCTCCCCGCCGCCTTCACCTGGGACGCGCGCAGCAAGCCGGGCGAGTACTACGCCTGGGAGTTGTTCGACCTGGAGAGCGGCGAGACCAAATGCTACAGCAACCCCGCCCAGTCCACCAGTTACCAGCTCACGGCTGCAACCTTTACCGGCGCCTGCCAGGGCAGCTATGGCGCTGAATACGGCTGGTTTGCCTGGGTGATCGACGGCTCGTCGTGGAATACGAACAACGGCTTTGGCGATTCCTACTACTACGCCGGCATCACCTTTAGCGGCGGCGGCCCCACCCCCACGCCCACCCGCACGCCCACCCGCACCCCCACGCCCACCCCGCCGGCCGGCTCCGGCATCAGCGGCAAAGTCACGGCCTTGGGCGCCGGCGTCAACGGCGTCAACGTTCAGCTGCTATTGTGCGAGGGCAGCGACTGCAACGTTGCGGCCAACAAGACGACTTCGGGCGGCGGCAACTACAGTTTCACGGGCGTAGCGGCGCCGGGCGCGAGCGAGGCCTACCATGTCTACTACCTCAACCACGCCAATGGCGGCAACACCTTCAACGGCAACTACCTGATCTACTGGTGGTCGCAGGCGATTGCCAGCGCCTCGGCATCGAACGTCAACTTCGACATCGCCGACGTCAAACTCACCGCCCCGGCCAACAACTACGCCGGCGAACTGCCCATCACCTTCACCTGGGCCGGTCGCGGCATCGGCTCCGACCGCTTCTTGTGGGCCACAACCGAAAACGGCGAGGAGTTCTGCGCCGAAGATACGCCGCACGCTTCCACCAGCTTCACGCTGACCAGCGACGCCGCCGATGAATGCCTGATGTACTATGACACACCCTACGGCTGGTACGTCTACGTGGCCAAGAACGGCGACTTCAACGCCGGCTATGGGCTTTCGGCCTACACCCGCACCTACACCATCACCGGTGCAGCCGCAACCGGCGCTGACGAGACCGGCGTCGAGACCGGGCGGCCCCTGCGCGAGGGTCGCTGGCCCAATCAGGTGCTCCTCCCCCACAGCGATCGCGTCCGCCGACCCGGCCCGGCGGGCTTCATCCCCCGGCTGCAACCCTGACCTCGCCCCCCCCACCAACGCCCCGGCCCCTCGCCGGGGCGTTGCGCGCCCTTGCACCCCCGCCCCCTCTGGCTTATGATTGCCGCCGGTCTACCATTTCCATCACGATCGCATTCCTCGCCCCCCGCCTCCACCCCCTCGCCCTTCTATGCGCTTCCTTTTCCTTTTGCTTGCCTTTCTTCTCCTTCCATTTGCCGCCGCCGCCCAGGCCCCGGCCGCACTCGAAAGCCTGCACGTCGCCCTCTGGCCTGAATTCGACGATCCACGCCTGCTCGTCATCCTCGATGGCGTCCTCAGCCAGCCTGGCGCCACCGTGCGCATCCCCATCCCTGCCGACGCCAAACTAAACGCCGTGGCCACAGCCGGGGCCAACGGCGGCTTCCTCAACGCCGCCTACCAGACCGAGACCATCGCCGACGGCCAGATCATTGTCCTCAGCCCACAAAGCCCTGCCTTTCGCATCGAGTACTACGCCCCCCTCTCCACCACCGGCGACCAGCGCCAGGCGGCATTCTCCCTGCCGGCCGGCTACGTGGCCGCCAAGACCGTCTCGATCGAAACCCTGCTCCCGCCCGACGCCGCCGGCCTGAGCGCCGACCCGGCCATGCAGCCCGGAGGCGTCGGCAGCAATGGCGGCCAACTCTTCTTGCGCCAGCTCGACGGCGGCAGCGAGCAAGGCTTCAGCCAGCAAATCCGTTACAGCAACCCCGCCGGCGCCCTTACCGTCTCCGAAACCGCGCGGGCTGCCACGGCGCCGGTCGTCGCCCCCACCCCGGTCGCCACTCGACAGGCCGCTTCCTCCTCGCGCACACCGCTCCTGCTGGGCCTGGGTCTGGCCGCCATTGCCCTCATCGCCGCCGGCGTCTACGGCATCTGGCGCACGCGCCCGCCAGAGCCGCCACGGAGCACTCGCAGCACTCCGAGCGCCGTGCGCACCTCCCCCGACCACGATCGCTTCTGCCGCCAATGCGGGGCCGAATTCCAGCGCAGCGACCGCTTCTGTCGCCAGTGTGGGGCTGCGCGCCAATGAACCGCCCCCGCCCATACGGAACTGACCTCGGCCTCCGTCTCAGTGCCAAATGGCGACGCTTGCCTTCCCCCCCCAGACCCTGGCCGGGGTCAGACCGTTTCAGCGATCCCAGCGATCCCCCATGATCGATCAGGCTGCGCTGCTCGACGCCGCCCGGCAACGAGACCCCAAGGCGCTGGCCTCGATTTACGACGCCTACGCGCCCAAGATTTACGCCTATATCTACCGGCATGTGGGCGACCCCTATCGCGCCGAGGACCTGACCTCCGGCGTCTTCCTCAAGATGTTAGAGGCGCTTGACCGCGACAAGTTCGCCCACGACGCCCTGCAAGCCTGGCTTTACCGCATCGCCCACAACCTCATCATCGACGAAGCCCGCTACGATCAGCGCCGTCCCACCGGTGAACTGCACGAGTGGCTTTCTCTGCCCTCCGATTCGCATCCTGATACCGTGGTGGGCCGCCGCCTGGAGAGCGACCGCCTGCGCCAGGCCATCCAACAACTGACCGCCGAACAGCGCGATGTCATCGTCCTCCGTTTTGGCGAGGGCATGACCGCGCCCCAGGCCGCCCGCATCCTGGGCAAAACCGAAGAGGCCGTGCGCGCCCTCCAGCGCCGGGCCTTGTCCAACCTTCGCCGCCTGCTTGCTCCTGCCGATGCTGAGGCGGCAGCCGACCTGCTATGACCCCTGACGAGCGCACACTGGCCCTTGACCAGGCCCTGGATCGGGCCATCGACGCCCTGCTTTCGGGCCAGAACCCGCGCGGCCAAGATGCAGCCCCGGCCGAGGTGGCGGACCTGCTGCCGCTGGTCCGCGAGCTGGAACTGAGCCTGAACGCGGCCCCCCCCCCGCCCCACGGCCTGCGCCCTGGTCGCTCCGCCTTTCTCACTGCCGCCGCCGCTCGCCCGGCGCCCCGCCGCCGCTTCGCCTGGCCCGACCTCGGTCGCGCCTTGAACTGGCTGGCCCCGGCTGCGGCCGTCCTGCTCCTGGCCCTGGCCCTGACCTTCATGTTCCGCGGCGGCCTCAGCGTCGATCGCTTCGTTGTCCCCGGCTCGGCCCCCCGTCAGGCCCAGACCAACGCTCCTGTCCTGTTCCCAGAGCCGTCGACTACCCCCACCCCCACCCCCACACCCACACCTACACCTACACCTACACCCACCATGCCGCTCGTCGGCGTGGCCAACTGATTTCCGGCTGCGCGCAACGGGCGCCAGTCGGCTGCAAATTGCTTCACAAATCGTTCCCCTTCCTTTCAGGAGTTTCCAACCATGACCAAACAGGTTTTTGTCGATTGGCAACAACAGCGATTCTTCGTCGGCAATAGCCCCCACGGCGGCGACGTCGCCATCGATGGCGATCACGTCGGGCGGGGCATGGGGCCGAGCGAATTGCTGCTGGCCGCCCTGGGCGGCTGCGTCTCTACCACCGTGATCGGTGTGCTAGAAAAAAAACGACAACAAATAACCGGTTATGCGGTTGAAATCACAGGCGAGCAGATGCCTGACTGGCCGAAAGCCTACACCCAAATCCACATTTCCTATCGCGTCAAGGGTGTGAATATCGACCCGGCTGCGGTCGAGCGTGCGGTCGAGCTGGCCGAAACCCGCTACTGCACCGTCTCGGCCTCGCTGCGAGCGCCGATCACACATTCGATCGAGGTCAGCAACGACGCGACCGCCGCCTGACGTCCCCTCTCGCTTCAGACCGCGAACGCGGCCCTGGTTCCAAAGACCGGGGCCGCGTTTCCTTTTTGGGGGAGTGAGGCCGCCGGGCCGTGGAACGGCCCCGGCTACCAGGTGGAAGGCCGCCGGGCCGTGGAACGGCCCCGGCTACCAGGTGGAAGGCCGCCGGGCCGTGGAACGGCCCCGGCTAGGGGGTGGAAGGCCGCCGGGCCGTGGAACGGCCCCGGCTACCAGGTGGAAGGCCCTGCGGGCCTGACCCATCTGCAACACATCGAATCATCCCCTCTCCTTCCCTGCGTCCCTCCCTCTCTCCGTCCCCCTCCCTCTCCTTGACATCGTTCCCTGCTTGTGCTTTGATTGCGCCACCCCTCGGTGACGGTGGGCGGCAATTCAGGGTAGCAGCAGGGGCACGCCGCCCGACGCCGGTCCGCCACAGTCCTCCCCCAAAGCGTTGATTTTCGAGTCTCACTCACCACCCGCAGGAGGATTCCCATGTTCACAAGCCAACGATTTCGTTTGCAGGCGGCGGCAGCATTCATTCTGCTCGTCGTGGCCGGCGTCTTCGCCTGGACGGCCCTGGCCCGACCCGCGCCCACCGGCGAGACCGGAGGACAAGCTGTCCCCGCCCTCGCCCTCAGCATCGTCGAGGTCAAAGCACCCGATCACAACTGCTTGTTCGATAGCGATTGCACGATCACGCCCAATGATTCTAGCGACACCTTCACCTTGCCCGGCGCCGCCGGAACCGGGCGCCTGATCACGCGGCTCTACCCTCCGGGCGAGGCAGGCACGGCCGGCGCAGGGCTGCACCCCTACCTCTATCGCCTCGACCTGGGCGAAGCCACCCCCATCACCGCCATCTCCTGCGTCCAGCAGTTGGAGATCGAGTTCGGCGCTATCCGCTCGCTCGACTACAACAACGACGCCACGCCGGACCATGTCTTCGTCATCACCCAGGGCGGCTCCGGCGAAGTGCGTCCCACCAGTGCCGAGCAAAACGGCAACCTGGTCATCTTCCGTTTCGACAACCCACCTCTCTGCCCCAGCCGCGCCGGCGCCAACGACGATAGCTTCTATTTTGGTCTGGCCTCCGAGCAGCCGCCACGCGAGATCATGGCCAGGGTGAGCGGCACGCTGGGGTTGAATGCCACTCCCAAGTCCCGCGCCCCACAGCTCCCTGTCGCCTGCGACGACCTGCAAAGCCCCAGCCAAATCCCTGCGCCCGGCCTGATCCACTTCGACGACCTCGGCGGCGGCGCCGTCATCCGCGACGCCTATCGGCCTACGCACGGCGTCCGCTTCGAAGACGCCGCCAACACCCGTGCCCTGATTTACGCCAACGAACCGGCCGAGGCCCATTCCCCACCCAACGTGGCCATCAACGACGCCGTCTTCCCGGCCAGCAGCAACGGCATCCCCATGCGCATCTGGTTCGATGAACCCAAGACGCACGTGGGTCTTTACATGGGCAACGGCGAAAATCAGGACATCATCGCCGTGCTGGCCGCCTTCGATGCCGCCGGCGCGCTCATCTGCCAGACCCAACGCCGCGCCCCCGAACCGCATACCCAGTTCATCGGCCTGCACGACCCCCTCGGCCGCATCGCCAGCATCACGCTCGACTATTTCGAGACCTCGCTTTCCGAATCCATCGATGATCTCTTCTTTGCGCCTGGCCCGGCGGTTCTAACCGCCACCCCCACCCCCACCCAGCCGCCCACCGCCACCCCCACACGCACCCCCACCCGCACGCCGACGCCTACCCCCACCACCATCGCTGTTCCCCCCATCCTCGCCATCCCCTACCTACCCCCGCAGCTTACCCTGCCCATCGCCCTACCCCAATTCGACCTCTCCATCCACGGCATCGAGATCACGCAGGGCGTGCAGTGTTTCGACACCAGCAAAGGGCTAGGAGGATGCGCCGACAACTCGGTGCCGCTGGTGAACAAGAAAGATGCCACCGCTCGCATCTACCTGAAATACACCAGCGCCCTCGGCGGCAGCCTGAGCAATGTGCCGGTGCGGCTGCACATCTTCGCCAACGGCGTCGAATACACCGTCAACGCCAGCGGCAAGGCCAGAACGACGCTGGATCAAAGCCAGCCCGATAGCGCCAACATCTACTTCAACGTCAACTTCAACAACGATATCGCCGTCAGCTTCTACGCTGTCGTCGACCCCAACGGCAACTTCAGCGAGACCAACGAAGGCAACAACCGTTACCCGGCTTCAGGCACCATCGACCTCACCTTCCGCAAACGCGACACACTGAAGATCGTGGGCCGGCGTCTGCGCTACCACCCCAGCGGCTACGGCGGCGACCAGTACGCGGGCGGCTGGGCAGTCAACGGCGGTGGGGCCGACTTCTTCGAGCAGCTTCTGCCCATCCGCAACAACGGCATCGCCTATTCGGTGGTCAGCGGCTACATGGACTGGACCAGCAGCCTGACCCCATGCAGCAGCAACACCGGCAGCAACAACCAGCACAACCTCATCCAGGCCCTGAGCCTGAACTGGCTACTGGATAACATCTTTGGGATTTGGTTCACAGGCAACCTCATCGGCGCCGACCACTACTACGGTTGGACGCCGGACGAGGGCTATCCTTGCGGCCATGCCGACATGCCCGTGTACCCCCATGCTGGCGGCCTGGGGGTGGTGGGCATCGGCACCGACGACCCCGGCACGAGCACCGACAACCCTGGCGCCGGCGCCCTGATCATGGTGCACGAGTTGGTGCATGATTACGATGTCAAACATACCAACACCGTCGACGCCTGCGGATCGAACGATAGCAGTTCCGGCTTCCCCTACGTTTCTTCCAGCATTCAGGAATTCGGCTTCAACCCGCTCACGGGCAAGATCTACAACCCCGCCAACACGCACGACATCATGAGCTACTGTCCTTCTGGCGGCTCCAAGGAGGGGTGGATCTCGCCCTACACCTGGAACTACATGTCCAACCGACTCGACGCCCTGGCCGCGGCGCAGAACCCGCGCGAGGAGGGTCACGTCGTTCGTCTGGGCGCGGCCAATTTCCAGCGCACCGAGGCCGAACAATCGTTGGCAGTGCACGCCACCCTCTTCAACCGCAAGTACGACCCGCCCCGGCTGGGGCAGTTCGGCGACCTGCACCGTGTGGACGGCGGCATGGAGTATCTGCTGCCAGGAGATGGCTATGCGGTGCAGTTGCGGGCAGGCGACGAAGTGCTCTACAGCGAAGCGTTCGGCGTCAGCTTCGAGAGCGAGTACGACGGACACGGCGGGCACGGCAGCGACCAACCGCCGACTACGCCCTGGCGCTGGACTCGTTTCGGACTCTTGCCCAGCGCCCCGCCGCCCTTCTCGCCCGACGACACCCCCCAGGCCGATGTGCAGTTGATCATCCCCTGGGTCGAAACCGCCACTCGCGTCGTTCTGCTCCAGGGCGACCGCGTGCTGGATGAACGCCCGGTCAGCGCCCACAACCCCACCGTCGTCATCCACAACCCCGATTCGCCAGCCGTCTGGCCGGCCGGAAGCACGCAGACGGTGAAATGGGAGGGCGCGGACGAGGACGGGGATGCGCTCCACTACTCGGTGCTCTACAGCCACGACGGCGGGGTGAGCTGGGGGCTGGTGGCAGCCGGCCTGGAGGAGAACTCCTATGATGCCCCCGTCGATGCCTTTGCCGGCAGCGCCGAGGGCCGTTTTCGCGTCGTCGCCAGCGATGGCGTCAACACCGGCTTTGCCGAATCCGCTCCCGTGACCATCCCCAACAAAGTCCCCGTGATCACGATCACAAACCCGGCCGACGGCGAGGCCATCGTCCCCGGCGGGCTGGTAGTGATGCAAGGTCTGGCCGTCGATCTGGAGGATGGCAGCCTGCCCGATGGCGCTCTACTGTGGTCGAGCGACCGCATGGGCGAGTTGGGCAGTGGGCCGTCGCTCCCGCGCAACGATCTGACCACCGGCTGGCACACGATCAGCCTGCGGGCGCAGGACAGCGCCGGGGCCAGCGGCCAGGCCAGCATCCGCCTCTACATCGGCCACCGCCTGCACCTGCCCTGGCAGCGCCGATGATTCTCAAGGGCGTCCGGTCGAGAGGCCGGACGCCCCACTCAGTACTGCGCCAGGCTGCCCTTGACCTGCGCCTGCCGATAGCTCCAGTTCAGGGCGAGGATGCCGCCGGGGAGCAGGACGAGGCTGAACCCGACCAGGATCGCCAATTGCGGCCACAGGGCAAGGGTTGGGGCGCCTTCCAACAGGGCGGCGCGCAGTCCCGCCAGGGCATGGGTCTGGGGCAAGAGGACAGAAAGTCGGGCCAGGGGGGCGGGCAGTAGTTCGGGCGGGAAGAAGACACCGCTCAGCAGCGCCGCCGCCGCTTCGACGCCCCAGGCTACCGCATTCCCCCGCTTATACAGCAAGATAAGCGCCGCGCCCATCAGCCCCGGCCCGCTGATGGCCACAGAAGCCAACACCGTGAGCAGCGCCGCCCCCCACACGTTCGCCCCGGCCAACGGCGCGCCCAAGCCCAGACCCAGAAGCAGATAGAGGAGGGTCTCGGCGGCGGCATAGAGGTAGGGCCAAAGGTTGCTGCCGGCGGCCAGCCAGGGCAACGAGACCGGCAGCACGGCCTGGGCTTCGAGCGTCCCCGTCTGTTGCGCTTCGGTCAGGGCGCTGGCATAGCCGGCCAGGCTAAGGTTGAAGAAGCGCTGAAAGGCCAGGCCGATGAGGACATAGGCGAAGTAGTTGCCGCCGTAGGCCGCCAGCGCTGGGTGTTGGGCAATCCCCACCAATTGGCTGATGAAGAAGAAGACCACCACCTGGAACACTGTGCCCAGCACCCGCAGCACGAAGGCCAACCGGTAGCTGCGGGCGATGCGCCAATCGCGGCGAAAACTGGCGGCCAGGACGGCCCGTTCAGTCTTCATCGGCCGGGGCGTTGGGGCCGGTGTAGTGGGCATAGAGACGGGCAAGGTCATCCTGGGCCGAGCTGCCCGCGCTCAGCCCGGCCTGGGCCAGCAACTCGGTTGGGGCGCCGTCCCCGCGCAAGTGGCCCTCGGCCAGGACCCACAGGCGCCGGCAGGCCGCGGCCACCGCATCCAGCCGGTGGGTCGAGAGTAGGATGCTGGCGGTGGGGGTTTCGGCCAGGTAGCGGTGAAGCAGGTCGAGGAAATGGGCGGCGGCGGTTGGGTCCAGGCTGCGGGTGGGTTCGTCCAACAAGAGGACGGCGGGGTGGTGTAAGAGCGCCCGCGCCAAAGCCAGCCGGCCGCGCTGCCCGCTGGAAAGTTGCCCTAGCGGTTGTCCGGCTATCTCTGCCAGGTCAAGCAGGTCGAGCATCTCGCTGATGCGAGCGGCTGCCACTCGGCCCGACAAGCCATAGGCGCTGCCGAAGAACTCCAGGTTCTGGCGGGCGTTCAGGCGCCAGAAAAAGCTGCGGTCGGGGTCGCTCAGCAGCCCGATCTGGCGACGCACGGCCAGGCTTTGGCGCAGATGATGCCCGGATACCCACGCCTGGCCGCCATCGGGCTGCACCAGCGTGGCCAGGAGTTTAAACAGCGTCGTCTTCCCGGCGCCGTTGGGGCCCACCACCACCACCATCTCTCCCGCCTCCACCTGCGCCCGCAGCGGGTGCAGGGCCGGATGTTTCTGGCCGGGATAGGTCTTGTATAGGCCGTCGATGGCGATGGTTGGGGGCATTCAGATGATCTTCAGCTCTGGATCCGGCCGAAAGCTGAGGACGCTGACCTGGGCGGCCAGTTGCTTGGCGATAGCGCGGAAGGCTTGGGCGATCTCGGAATCGGGGTGAGTGACGACAATCGGTTTGCCGCGGTCGCCGCCTTCGCGGGCGCGAGGGTCAAGCGGCAGCCGGCCAAGGAAGGGCACGCTCAGCTCACGCGCCGCGCGCTCGGCCCCGCCGTAGCCGAAGATCTCGTAGCGCTGGCCGGTGTCGGGGGCGGTGAAATAGGCCATGTTCTCGATGATCCCCAAGACCGGCACCTGAAGCTGGCGGAAGGCAGTCAGTCCACGACGGGCGTCTGCAAGAGCTACATCTTGCGGGGTGGAAACGATGACGCCGCCGGTGAGGGGCACCGACTGGGCCAGGGTGAGCTGGGCGTCGCCAGTGCCGGGCGGCAGATCCACCACCATGTAATCCACCTCGGCCCAGGCCACATCGGTGAACAGTTGGCGGATGGCCGAGTGCAGCATCGGTCCGCGCCAGATCACGGCCTGATCGGGCTGGATCATGAAGCCCATCGACATCAGTTGCAGCCCGTGGGCGCGCGCCGGTATCAGTTTGCCGTCCTGCGGATCGGGCATGCGCTCAATCCCCATCATTTGCGGCACGTTGGGGCCGTAGATGTCGGCATCGAGCAGGCCGACTTGGGCGCCCATCTGGGCCAGGGCCACAGCCAGGTTGACGGATACAGTCGTTTTGCCTACCCCGCCCTTGCCGCTGGCGACGGCGATGATGTTGCGGATGGGCAGGTTGAGGCGGCCGGTAATGCGGTTATCGGCCCGCACGTTGGCGTCGAAACGGACGTTGACCTGGTGTACGCCCGGTACTTTCATGACGGCGTTGCGCACATCGCTTTCGATCTGACCTTTGAGCGGGCAGGCGGGTGTGGTGAGAACGACGGTCAGGCCGACGTTGCCTTTGTTGATCTGCAGGTCCTGGATCATGTTGAGGGAAATCAGGTCGCGGTGCAGTTCCGGCTCCTGGACATGGCTCAAAGCCGCCATGATGGCGTCGCGGGTTGGGAGGGTGGACATGGCCGAAGTGAGGAGATTGTGGGGGGGACGGGTTTCGGGTTCCGCGCAAGGCGATGCGTGGAATCGATACGGGATAGGGGGGCGCTATGGTTTAAGATCTGCTAACGCCAGCGCCGCCACTTTGCGACCGATTTCGACAGCGAAGTTGGTGCCGCGATCCCAGGGATAGACCTGGCTCATGCTGGCGAAGTAGAGGCCGGGGACAGGGGTGCGCAGGGGCGGGATATGGCGGGAGTGATCGACAGGCGGGATGGGTTGGGCGTAGGAAGTTTTCCACAGCCAGGCGTCTTTCAGCCAGCTGCGGTCGAAATCGGGGTTGAAACGGCTGAGTGAGGGCAGGAAACGATCGAGCAGTTCCTCTTTGCTCAGGTGGAAGTGTTCGTGTGCGGGCGGGAGATAATCGCCGAGGTAGATGATGTGGTCGCCGCCGAAATGTTCGGAGCCGACGAAGTTGGTGTGCTCGACCAGGGCCAGGTAGGGGAAGCCGGCCTCTTTGGGCAGGTTGTGCCAGTAGTAGGGCGTGAGTTGCCGATCCAGGGCGAGGATGAGGACGACGGCGCCCATCGAGCGCAGGTTACGGAGGCTGGCGCTGTAGTCGGCAGGTAGATCGGGCGCGAGCCGGGCCATGAAGGCAGGGGAGCTGGTGGCAATGACGGCGTCGAAGCTCTCGCTGGCCCCGGCCTCGACCTGCAAGCCGGCCTGGGTGCGGCGGACGAGTGTGACCGGCGTTTGCAGGCGGATCTCTACGCCCAGGTCGCGGAGGCGGGCGGCGAACTTGTCCATGAAGACCTGGAAGCCGCCGGCGAAGGTGCCCAGGCGGGTGGTGCGAGCCTTGATGCGCGCCCATAACCAGGCCATGTTGACCACATCCAGGTTTTCTTCGCCAAATTTGCCCACGAGCAACGGCTTCCACAGGGCCTCATACACCTTCGGCCCCACCCATTTGCGCATCCAGGCGTCGGCGGTTGCGTGTTCCAGCGTTTGCCAACGGGGGGTCAGCTTCAGGTAGAGGCCGACAAAGCCAAAACGGACGAAATCGACGAGCGAGAAATGCTGCAAGGTGAAACGGGCGGCGGCAGGGATGGAGTCGAGCGGCTGGAACTTGCCGGCGAAATAGACGACGGTGAGCGGGCGGGGGAAGAGGACTTGATCGCTCCACCCCAGTTCGTCGATCAGCCCCAGCATGTGGCGGTCGCCCTGGAACCAGTGATGATAGTATTTCTCCAGGGTCCAGTCCCAATGGGCGGCCTTGAAGCCGGCCGCCAATCCACCCACCTCGGGCGCGGCCTCGTAGACCACCACCCTCTGGCCGGCTTGGGCCAGGTCGTAGGCTGCGGCCAGACCGGCCGGCCCGGCGCCGATGACGGCGATGCGCCTGCCGGGACCGGGCGCTGCTGGCGCCGATGGTCCGACCATCATGGCGCGGCCGGGGTAGCGCCGTCGGCAGGCGCGCCCTTGCCGGCCAGGTAATCGCGCACGTCCTGCTGCGCCTGGGCGTACAGCTTCAGCATCTCCTCTTCGCTGCCCTTGAACTGCATCACACTCTGCACGGCGCAGGCTTCGCACCCGCGCATGAATTTGTAGCTGCCGCTATAGCATTTCAGACAGCCATCCAGCCGCATCATCAGCAGGCAGAAGGCCAGGCAGTCGATGTGCGTCTCAGGCAATGTGGCCGCCCGGTCGACCAGCGCCGCCCACAGCGGCCCTTTGAGGTCGCGCAGCCGGGAGATGAGGGGGGCAGGAAAGAGGATCTCGGCTTTGGGGTACATCGTAGGGTCAGAACTGGAGCTCGACGTTGGCCAGACGGAGGGGTTCAGGGCTGCCATTGCGCAGCGCCGCCAGCAGGGCCGTCTCGTTCACGTTCAGGCGTTGGCAGGCAGCGGCGATGGTCTCATCGGGCGAGATGGCGCAGTTGTGACAGCCGCCCATGTGGAAGCCGGCCAGGATCTGCTCGGCGAAGGGGTGGACGGCCTGCACCTCGCCCAGGGTGGTGGATGGCTCGAAGCGCACCTGCCCTGCCGCTTTTCTGATCTCGAAGCGCAGTTCCTTGCCCTGGCTCTCCAGTTGCTGCCCCAGGTCATCGATCTGCGACGATAGCTCGTAGGTGTGGCTGCTGACCCGCGAAAGACGTTGGCTCAGGTCGGCCAGTTTGCGTTGGCTGAGATAGGCATAGCCCAGCGCGGCCACCGCCGACAGCAGGGCAATGATGGTCAAAACGCTCATCGGCGTTTCTTCTCCAGGTTGTGTGGTGTGTGGGTAGACTCCCGGCTGCGCCAGTCGTGGCTTCAGGCGACCGAGAAGCTTTCTTCGACGTGCAGCAGGGCGCAGGCGGCGGCCGTCTCGGCCTGGCAGCGGGCCTGGAACTCCTCGACGTCGATGTCGATGTAGGGCCAGGTGCCGTAATGACAGGGGATGACGGTCTTCGGTTCGATGAGCCTGATCGACTTGAGGGCGTCGTCGGGCCCCATGGTAAAGTTGTCGCCGACGCAGAGGATGGCGACATCGACCCTTTCTTCGGCCAGCCATTTCATGTCGTAGGTGAGGGCCGTATCGCCAGAGAAGTAGATCGTCTTGCCATCGTTCAGCTTGAGCAGGAAGCCGGCCGGGTTGCCGCCATAGGCGCCATCGGGCAGGCCGGAGCCGTGGTGGGCGATAGTCATCTTGCAGCGCCCGAAGGGAAAGCGATTGCCGCCGCCGATGTGTAGCGGGTGGATGTTCTGCACACCCTGCTTGCCCAACCAGGAGGAGATCTCGTAGTTGCAGATGACCAGGGCGCCCGTGCGTTTGGCGATGGCGGCGGTGTCGCCGACGTGGTCGCTATGCCCGTGGGAGAGGAGGATGAAATCGGGCTTGAGCTGGCTGGCGGCGATCTTAGCCGTGGGGTTGTTGCTCAGGAAGGGGTCGATCAGCAGGTGCTTGCCATCGCTGACGATGGAGAAGCAAGAATGGCCGTGATAGGTGATTGTTGTAGACATAAAGCGCCGGTCTTCGAGATCGATAGTAGTCTGGCAGGCAGGATGATGGCCCTAGAAATCGGGCGCCTAGAATCAAAGGGCTGTGATCTCGGGAATGTGATCATCTTCATATTTTTCGATCAGTACGCCCAGGACTTCCATCAGCGATGCCAGGGGATGGTCTTCGTTTTCGCCTACTTCATCGATGAGGTTGTCCAAGAGGCTCACAGCCTCATCATATTGACTTTCTGAATGTGGAACATAGAGTACATTGGAAACGGATGGCCACAGAACCGTCGCTTGTTGGATCTTTGTTGCAATCATATCATTCAGTACCCGGCGGCCACGCAATGACATGCCAGCTGAACACCTACTACGTCTGACCTTAACGATGTGAAGCATTGCCTCATTCACAACTTGACTTCTTTTCCCTCCGCTTTTCTGCGTTCGCGATAGTGCAGGAGCTGCTTTTCGCGCAGCTCCATAATCCTGGCCCAGGCAACGCCGCTGTAGCTGGCGCCCTCGGCTGGCACGGCCGGCAGCGGCAGGCTGGAGCGGATGAATTCGCCGCTGTAGCCTTCGGGGACGGGCGAAGAATGGCCGCCTTTGGGTTTGGCGCGAGCGGCGGTTGGGGCGGGGGCGGCCGCGGCGCCTTCGGCTACGCTCGCGGCAGGCTTGGGGGCCGGGGCGGGGGCCTCCTTCTTGGCTTCGGGCTTGGGCGCCGGTTTCTTCTTCTTGGTCTTGCCGGTCTCCTCGCGCGCCCAGGCGGTGGGATAGAGGGCGGCGTAGTAGCTGGTGGGCACGCTCAACTCGGCCTTGTCGAAAACCAGACCGGGGAAGCGGTCGTAAGTGGCCAGCTCGTAGTCATGGTTCATCTTGATGGCGTCGAAGGGGCAGTATTCGGCGCAGAAAGAGCAACTCATGCAGATGCTGGCGTCGATGTAGAATTGCGCCGGGCGGGTGATGGGCTTGCCATTGGCATCTTTGTCACGCACGATCCAGATGCACTGCGGCGGGCACACCTTGGCGCAGATGCCGCAGGCCGTGCAGCGATCCTCGCCCGTATCCTCTTCGTAGAGGAGCATGGGGATGTAACGGAAGTTCTCGGGCAGTTGGCGGCGTTCTTCGGGATACTGGATGGTAAAGATGCCGCGCATGTCGCTCGGCTGCTGCATCACCCGGCCGGCAGAGGTGTCGATGGAATCCCGGTATCGCGCCGGCAGGCGCGAAAAGTCGTCGGTGAAGGTGCTGATCGTGCGTCTGAGGGTCGTGCCCAATCCTTTGATGATGCCAAGTCCGTACATTTGCTCATCCTTCGCGGCGTAAGACGTGAGGCGTAAAACGTGGTCAGCGTGCTGAAAAGGTCACGTTTGGCGTTTTACGGATGATGGTTTAGCGATCCGTTTCTCCCAACACAATGTCGATGCCGCCGAGGGCGACGATGGCATCGGCGATCTTGTAGCCGATGGACATGGGGGCAAGGGTGTTGAGATTGATGTAGGAGGGGGCGCGCACATGATAGCGCCAGGCGTTGTCCGAGCCATCCGAAACGACATAGAAGCCCAGTTCGCCCTTTGGCCCTTCCACCGCGCCGTAGGCTTCGCCTTTCTCGACGCGGGTGACATAGGCCGGCTTGCCGTTGAAGACCGGGCCTTCGGGCATGTTGTCCAGCGCCTGCTTGACGATGCGCACCGACTGCCGCATCTCGCCAATGCGCACTTTGTAGCGCCCATAGACATCGCAGCCGTTGTCGGTGACGACATCGAACTCGAAGCGGTCGTAGATGCTGTAGGGGCGGTTGCGACGCAGGTCGTAGTCCACACCCGAAGCGCGCAGCATCGGCCCACAGGCGCTGAGAGCCACCGCATCCTGAGCCGAAAGCAGGCCCACACCCACGCAACGGCTCATCAAGATTTCGCTGCGGGTCAGGTAGTTCTCCAATTCGTCGATTTTCCGCTCCAGACGATTGAAGACGATATCGCGGCAGCGGGTCAGCCAGGCGTCGTCCACATCGCGCACCACGCCGCCAAAGCGCATGTAGTTGCACATCATGCGGCTGCCGGCCACGGCCTCGAACAGATCCAGGATCAGTTCGCGCTCTTCGATGGCGTACAGGGCCGGGGTGAAGAAGGCGCCCAGGTCGTTGAGCAGAAAGCCGATCGCCCACATGTGATTGCTGATGCGTGTCAGTTCGGCCATGATCACGCGCAGATATTCGGCTCGCTCTGGCGGCTTGCCCTTGTCGCCCATCAACTTCTCCACCGCCAGCACATAAGCGAAGTTGTTCGACATGCTGGAAAGATAATCCAGCCGGTCGGTGAAGGGGATGTTGCCCAGCCAGGTGTTGCGTTCACCGATCTTTTCGTGGTTGCGGTGCAGGTAGCCGCATTCTGGCTCCAGACCCATGATCGTCTCGCCGTCCAGGGCGACGATCATGCGAAAGACGCCGTGGGTGGAAGGGTGCTGCGGTCCCATGTTGACGATGACGCGGTCGGTCTTGATCGACTCCCAATCCTTTGGTTCGTGGATGAACGGGAGCGGCGGCGGCGATGGCCGAAACGAGTCCGGGTCCCATCCCTGCGGATAGCTGACATTGTCACCCCACGGCACCCGGTCTTCGCCCCACTGGTAGTTGCCCACCGGCCAACGGCTCTTGAATGGCTTGTGGTCGTCCTCGTAATAGGCTTCCTTCCAGTCCTTGCGCATGGGATGGCCGTCGAAGCCTTCCCACATGAAAATGCGGCGCAAGCGCGGATGGCCCTCGAAGCGGATGCCAAACAGGTCGTAGGCTTCGCGCTCTTGCAGGTCGGCGCCGGGGTAGACCTTGATCAGGCTGGGGAGCCTGGGGTCGTTTTCGGGCAAGCGCACCTTGACCACCAGCCCATCGCCGCCTTTGCGGGTGTCGAAAAGGTGGTAGACGACCTCGAAGCGGTCGGCGGATGTGCGCCCGTCGAAGCCGAGGTAATCGACGGCGGTGAGACAGGAGAGATAATCAAAACCCTGCTTGTTGCGCAGATGGAGGGCGAACTCGATCAACTTGCTGCGGTCGACGACCAAGCCGGCGCCATCGGCGGCGAGAACAGCGCCGGGGATGGCATCGGCAAAGGGCAAGGCGGCGGTCGTGGTTTCTTCAGCCATGGTCATGCCTCCTGCGCCTGTGGCCCGAATGTCAAACGGCGGATGTCGGCCGCGCGTTCGGGCGAGAAGATGTCCGGGCCGAGTTCGGGTATCACAACCCCGCGCGGGGTTTCTTGGCGATACCAGGGGACGGTGCGAACCGATTGGTTGCGCACTTTTTCGTGCAATTTGAGGATGCCGTAGAGCAAGGCTTCGGGCGTTGGCGGGCAGCCGGGCACATAGACATCGACGGGTATGAATTTGTCGATGCCTGAGACCACGTTGTAGCCTTCTTTGAATGGTCCGCCGCCTGTGGCGCAGGCCCCCATGCTGAGGACATAGCGCGGTTCGGGCATCTGGTTGTACAAGCGGACGATGGTGGGGGCCATCTTCTTGGTCACAGTGCCGGAGACGATGATCAGATCGCACTGGCGCGGGGAGGGGCGCATGACCTCCATGCCAAAGCGGGCAAGATCATAGCGTCCGGCAGCCGTGCAGATCATCTCAATCGCACAGCAGGCAAGGCCAAAAAACATCGGCCACATGCTGTTCTGGCGGCTCCAGTTGTACAAAAAGTCCACCGACGTCATCAAGACGTTCTGCTTCAACTCCTGCGGGACTTCGTTGTCGTTGGCCATACCCTCGAAAATCCTTTGTGGAAAACGAATGCAGCCGACCGGTTCGCCTCCGACCCATCTGCTGCAAGCTAAGGCTTTGTGCTGATGATACTGACAAGACGTGAGGGACACGCATCGGGGATTATAACAACCGGCAAAGAAGGGTGTCAAGTGAAATTCGTGACAAACGCGGTTCACGCACTTGTGCTACAATAGCGTGGCAACAGTTCATCTTCCCAGCCGACGGCCCGTGCACGCCCTTCTCATTCACAACCCCATCTCTGGCAAACCTGAGCGTCACGAGGCCCTCCAGCGCGCCATCGGCGAGTTGCACGCCGGCGGTTGGAAGCTGGACATCCGACTGACCGCACACAAGGGCCATGCCCGCGACCTGGCCGAGCAAGCCGCGCGCGCCGGCTATGGCGAGATCATCATCGTCGGCGGCGATGGTTCGATCGGACAGGCGGCGGACGGCATCGTGGCTGCGGGCGCGCGGGATGTGCGTCTGGGCGTCATCCCTCTGGGAAGCGGCAACGTCTTCGCCCGTGATGTCGGGCTGCCCTATCCCCAGCGGCACGGCTACCACGCCGTCGTCGAGGCTGCCCGCATCATCATGGCCGGCCACGCCATCGCCATCGATATCGGGCTGGCCAACGACAGGGCCTTCGTCTGTTGGGCCGGGTGCGGTATCGATGCCATCGTCACCGACCTGGTAGAGAGCAGGATGGCTTTCGACAAGCGCCGGATGCCGGTCGCCACCTACGCCGCCGCCCTTGTCCGGCAGTTGCAGCGCTTTACACCGGCGGCCATGTCGGTGTCGATCGACGAAGACGAGGCCCTCGGCGGCCGCTTCTACCTGACCGTGGCCAGCAACATCGCCCTCTATGCGCGCTACTTCCGGCTGGCGCGCCAGGCGCGACTCAACGACGGTTTGCTCGACCTGATTGTGATCGATGCCGAACAGGCCCCTCACTTCTTCTTTTTGGTCCTCAAGCTGCTCCTGCTGCCGCGGCTGAGCGATGCCCGCGTCACCGTGCGCCAGGCCCGCCGCCTGCGCATCGAGGCCGAAACCCCGTTGCCCGTTCATCTCGACGGCGACCCCACCGGCTTCTCTCCCTTTTCGGTCGAGATTCTGCCTCGGCGTCTGCCCGTCTATCTCGACCGCCGTCGCGCCGCCCCGCTTCTGGTCTGATGGCCGCCGGCGAACTGCACCTGGCACCCTCCCTTCTCCCTTTGCCTTGCCCATGCCCGAACTCCTGACCGTCTCGCAGTTGGCCGCCTACCTGACCGAACTGGTGCGCGAGGATGACGCCCTGGCCGATGTCCTGGTTGCGGGCGAGATCAGCAACGCCACCCTGGCCTCGTCCGGCCATTTCTACTTCTCGCTCAAGGATGCCAGCGCCACCCTCGCCTGTGTGATGTGGCGGCCGGCCGTGCGCCTCCTGCCCGAGGCGCCCCAGGCCGGACAGAACGTGGTCGCCCGCGGTCGCATCGATTTCTATGCTCAGCGCGGGCAACTGCAACTGGTGGTGGAGGGGTTGCGGGTCGAGCGCGGCCTCGGCGATCTCTTTCGCCAGTTCGAGCAGGCCAAGACCCGGCTTCAGGCCGAAGGATTGTTCGACGCCTCTCGCAAACGCCCCTTGCCTGTGCGCCCGCGCCGCATTGGCCTGGTCACATCCGGCAGCGGGGC
>CAYWPZ010000067.1:0-225 GCA_964460135.1 uncultured Caldilineales bacterium
CACCGCTGCTCATCGATGGCGACGACCCGCCCGACACTTGTAAGGACCTCTCGACCATCATCCGCTGGGACATCGCCGGTTTCATCCCCGCCGGCAGCAAGGTGCAGGAAGCTCGGATCACGGTCGATGTCATCGACCCCTCCGCTGCCCGCTACTCGATCTACGAGATGAAACGGCCGTGGGTCGAAAGCCAGGCCACCTGGAAGGTCTACGCCGTCGGCAGAT
>CAYWPZ010000067.1:235-19188 GCA_964460135.1 uncultured Caldilineales bacterium
AACATCAGCGCCGCCCAAACCGGCTCCTACACCATCACCCTCAAACCCGAAGGCGTGGCCCTGGTGCAAGACTGGCTCGATGCTCCTGCCCGCAACCAGGGTTTGATCTTTGCCAACGCCGGCGCCACCGACGGCCTCGACGTTGCCAGCAGCGAATCCACCACGCCTGCCAGCCGCCCGCGCCTCACCATCCGCTACCTGCCGCCGTGATGCTTCCGGGCCGCGGATCGGCGCGGAGTTTCATGGGTGTTTCCTTTTTTGTCTGCGCCCGGTCCTCTGACCGGGCTTTTCTACGCCCACAGCCAATTCAGGCTATTGTGCGACTTGTCACGAGGTTACTGTCATGCTATAATTTAGAACAATTCTAATCTGGTCACGACCGAAGCCCCACAACCCACTATCGACGACGAACCATCACCATCGTCCCTCCAACCGTCGTTGCCAACCGTATGGACGCTCCCCTGACCCAACCTGACCGCTACCAGATGCTGATCGATGCCCTGCAAGCGGGCGGCTATCGGCTGACGCCCCAGCGCCTGGCTATCTGCCGCCATTTGGCCGCCAGCCGCGCCCACCCCTCGCCCGGCCAGGTCTACGAACAAGTGCATCGAGAGCAGCCGGCCATCAGTTTGGCCACGGTCTACAACACGTTGGAGGTGCTGCGCGACCTGGGCGAGATCATCGAGATGCCAGGCGGGGCCGAGGGCGTGCGCTTCGAGACCGATCTCAGCCCGCACGCCAATTTGATCTGCATGCGCTGCGGCCGCATTGTCGATCTGCCGCTGAACTGCCTGGACATGGCCGAAGCTGCCATCCGCGAGGTGACGGACTTCGATTTGCATCGGTTGCGGGTGGATGGTTTCGGTCTGTGCGCCGGCTGCCGGTCGCAGGCGCTCTTGACGACGGCCTTGACAGCGGTCAGGGAGGAAGAAGATCATGCTCGAACGTGAGATGGATGTGCCCATCGTTCTGCCGGAGACTGACGGGGTGGAGTGCGCCCGGTTGTTGCTGGATGTTCTTGGCCAGCACAGCGGCGTGCGTGGAGCTCAGATCGATTTCGATGGCGGCGTGCTGCACCTCCATTACGACCCCACCCAATTGGATGCGGGCGCGATCGAAGGCATCGCCGACGATCTGGGCATCCGGCTGGGCAGCCGTATGCGGCGCTGCACCCTGGAATTGGGCGGCGCCAGTTGCCGCCATTGCGCCCTCAACCTGGAGCGCGAGCTATACGCCATCCCCGGCATCCACAAGGTGTCGGCCAACCCGGCGGCGCGGGTAGTGGGTGTGCACTATCAAGAGGCCGAGACGCTTGCCAGAGTCGAGCGGCGCATCGCCGAGTTGGGCTACCAGGTGGCCGAGCGCCGCGCCGAGGCCCGGCCGTCGTTCTGGCAGCGAAACACCGGCTTGATCTGGGCCGGGCTGACGTTGCTGTTTCTTGTGTTGGGCATCCTGGCCGAGCGCTTGCTCCCGCTCCCGACCTTTCCTCAACTCTATGTCGTCTTCTTCGTCCTGGCCTATCTGGCTGGCGGGCACGATGGCGCCCGCGAAGCCGCGCGCGATCTGCGCCACGGCACTCTCAATGTTGATTTTCTGATGATTGCCTCCGCCATTGGCGCCGCCGCTATTGGCGAATGGGCCGAGGGCGCCACTCTGTTGTTCCTGTTCAGCTTTGCGGGCGCGTTGGAGGAGTTCGCGATGGATCGGACGCGCAACGCCATCGAATCGCTCACGGCGCTGCGCCCCACCGAGGCCACGGTGCGCTTGGGTGGGCAGGAGCGCCGTGTGCCGATTGAGTCTGTCCGTCCGGGTGATATTGTGGTTGTTCGTCCTGGCGAACAGGTGACGGTGGATGGCATCGTTGTGCGCGGGCAGACAACGGTCGATCAGGCAGCCATCACCGGCGAATCGATCCCAGTCAGCAAAGTCTTGGGTGATGAGGTTTTTGCCGGGACGATGAATCAGGAGGGGGCGGTGGATGTGCGCTGCAGCAAAGAAGCCAAGGACTCGACCCTGGCCAAGGTCATCGACCTGGTGGCCGAGGCCCAGAGCGAACGCGCCCCCACCCAACGGCTGATCGACCGTTTCGCCCATCCCTATGCCGTGGGGGTGCTGGCGGCGGTGACGCTGGTGTTGCTGGTCGGCGTCTTCATCTTGCAGCGTCCGTTCATGGATGTCTTCTATCGCGCCATCACGCTACTGGTGGTCGCCTCGCCCTGCGCGTTGGTCATCAGCACCCCGGCCTCGATCCTCTCGGCCATCGCCGCCGGCGCCCGCAACGGCGTTTTGTTCAAGGGCGGCGTCCATCTGGAGAACGCCGCCGCCATCGACACCGTGGCCTTCGACAAGACCGGCACCCTCACCACCGGCCGGCCAGAGTTGCTCGATATCGTGGTTTTCGATTCACTGTCCGAGTCGGAGTTCCTGCGCCTTGTGGCCAGCGCCGAGCGCCGCTCGGAGCACCCGATTGCCAGGGCCATCGTGCGGGCGGCCCAGGCCCGTGGCCTGGTCTTGGATGAGCCGGAGCATTTCGTTTCCACGCCGGGGCAGGGGGTGCGGGCGACGGTGGGCGGGCGCAGCCTGGTGGTGGGGAATGAGCGTCTGCTTTTTGGTCAGAATGGTCACACTGCCGGCGCACTGCCGCCGGCAGTGAAGGGTTTGCAGGCGGAAGGCAAGACGGTGATTTTCGTCAGCGAGGATCAGCGCTCAGGCCGGCTGTTGGGGGTGTTGGCCGTGGCCGACCTGTTGCGCCCGATTGCCGCCGCGGCCGTGGCCGACCTGCACGCCAACGGCGTAAAGACGATTGTGATGCTGACCGGGGATCACAAACTGGTGGCCGAGCGCATTGCCAACGAGCTGGGCATCGATCAGGTGCACGCCGACCTGCTGCCGGCAGGCAAGGTGCAGGTGGTGAAGGACTATCTGGCGCAAGGCGCCCGCATGGCCATGGTGGGCGACGGCGTCAATGACGCGCCGGCTCTGGCGGTGGCGACGGTGGGGATTGCCATGGGCGCGGCAGGCACCGATGTGGCGCTGGAGACGGCGGACGTGGTGCTGATGTCGGACGACCTGGCCAAGCTGGCGTTTGCGCTCCGCCTCTCGCGGCGTTCGCGGCGCATCATCGCCCAGAACATGGCCTTTGCCGTGGGGATGATGGCGTTGCTGGCCGCCGCCACCCTGACGGTGGGCATCCCCCTGCCGCTGGGCGTGGTGGGGCACGAGGGCAGCACGCTGGTGGTGGTGTTGAATGGCTTGCGTCTGTTGCGCACGAAATAGGCGGGTTGTGTGGTAGGACTACTTGACTTCGTACACCGCAAAGAAGCCATCGGCGGCGCGATAGCGAAGCTGTAAGCGACCCTGGGCCTGCAGCGTCTGCGCCAGATCGCCCACGTAATCGAGCGTGGCATCTGGCCTGTAGCTTCGTTGCGGCCTGGCGTCGTCGTCGCTCAGGCTCCAGCCGCCGGTTTGCTTCTCGACGATCAGGAAATCGACCTCAGCGGCGCCGAGAAAGGCGGCGAACTGTACGGGTGTGAAGGCGTCGATGGTGCGGGGGTAGGGCAGCCCGCGACGGCGACTGAGGACGAAGTCGATATCGGGCAGACGGGACATGAGGATGGCCGCCGACGACGTGTTGGCCCGCAGCCAGCGCCCGCGCTGTTCCAGGTCGCGGGCATAGTCGGCGTCGGCGGGGCTGAGGACGGAAATGACCGCATAAAGACAGATGAGGGCGCCGCCGGCAACAGCAAGCGCTCGCCGCCGCCATGCCAGGCGACGGAGAGGGCCGAGGGCCGGCAGGATGGCTGTGAGACCGCACAAGAGGGCATAAAAGAGCTGCGGTTGCAGCGGATAGAGTAGACGCGGCCCCAACACCCGCCAGCCCAGCAACGCCAGCAGGTAGGGCGCGGCGGCGAGGAGAAAAGCGGAGACTCCGTCGCGGCGCGCCCACTGCACGAAGCCCACCAAGAGGAGGAGGCTGATCGCCCGGCCCAACCACGGCAGCCCGGCCTCCAGACCCCAGCGGGCGGCAAGGACGCGGGTGAAGCGGCTGGCAAGCCCGGGGGCAACGGCCGAGGGGATGTCGCGGTACAGCCGCCTGTTGGCCAGGTTGAGCAGCGTTCGCGGATAGGACAGGCTGCGATCGTTCTCGCTGCGATGATTGCCGGCGACGATGCCTTGCAGTTGTCTGGCATAGGCGATGGGCAGCAGGTCGCGGCCGGAGACAGGGGTCAAGTACACTACGCACGCCGTCCAGACGGCCATCCACGCCGCAATCATCGCCAGGGGACGCAGGCCGGCGCGCCGGCGTCTGATCAGGACATAGCCGCATAAACCGGCCAGCATCGCCCACCCGGCCGTGCGCGTGAACACCATCAGCACCAGTAGGGCGGCGGTGAGTGGTTGCCACCAGGCAGGCAGGCGGGCGGGCAGGCGGCGGACGCCAACCTCGATGGCGATGATGCTGGCCAGCAGAAAGGTGGTGAAGACGGCTTCGGAGAAGACGCGGTTGGCAAGATCGGTGGTGAGCGGGGAAAGGCCATAAAGCCCGGCCACGGCCAGTCCCAGCCAGTAGGACCCGCGACCGAGCCACCGCCAGCCCCAGAAGATCAGACAGCTATTGATCAGCGTGGCCGCCAGCGAAGGCAGGCCCAGGAGATCGAGACGTCCGGGAAAGGCCGCGACCAGCGGCGACAGCACCAGCGGATAGCCCCAGGGAAACGGCGAGAGGGGAAGGTCGGCGTTGGATGCGACCGGCGCCCGGCTGAGCAGCGTAAAGGCGGGGCCGCTGCGCAATGATTCCGCCAGCACCAGGTAGTGGCTGCCATCGATGCTGAGGGCGCCGGCGGCGTCGAAATCGACGGCGATCAGCATGGCCACAATCAGAACAAGCCAGAGCCCGACCTGGAGGCGAGTGGGTCGCAGGGGCGGTGGGAGGGCGGCGGCGATCATCCTGGTTGCCTCCGGCGCGGGAGGTGGAGTGCGAATGGCGGTGAGGAGGCGATCAAGAGACCGGTTCCCGAAGACAGGCGTTGTCGCTGCGCCCGGCTTGTCTGGATAGGATCAATCTCTCGGCGAAATAGCCCAGGGCATAGGCCCCTTGCGCCAGGGCCAGCAGGGCCGAAAGGAGAGGGGCCTGGTGGGGCGGATGGTGACGAAAGGGATAGCCGAGCATGTGGCGATAGAACAACAGTGGTTCCAACCTGGGAGGCTTGTGACCGTGGAGGACGCGAGCCTGGTGGTAGTGATGGGCGCCGCGGCCATAGCCGAAGTGCTGGCGCACGAAGGCTGGTAGGGTGAGGTTGTGGGCATGATGAACGATCACCTCTGGCGCATAGACAAGTTGAAACCCCCGGCTGCGCCAGCGAGCACAGAACTCCCGGTCTTCGGCTGCCGCGGTGACAAACTTGCTATCGAAACCACCCAGCGCCAGAAAGCCCGCTCTTGGCACGGCCAGGTTGTTGGTGGCAAAAAAGCCACCCTCGCGCCGCCCCCCCAGATAGAATTCGTAAAGATAGTGATTGAGCGTCTGGCTGGCGGCGGCGAAGGGGTTATCGGGCAGGGCGTTGAGAGTGCGCCCGCCTACGGCCGCCTCGCTATGGCGGCTGCATCGCTTCGCCAGGCGCTGAAGCCAGTCGTGGGCAGGCAGGCAGTCGTCGTCGGTGAAGGCCAGATAATGGCCCCGGGCCGCGGCTGCGCCCGTGTTCCGGGCGACGGCCGGCCCACGATGCGGCCGGCTGAGCAGGGTGATGGCGAGGCGCTTGGCGGCATGGGTCACAACCGGCGCCGGGTCGATGGCGCCGCCATCATCGACCACGATGACCTCGAAGGCGGCGCCGGATGGGGTCGAAGCGGCAAGGGCGTCGAGACAGGCGGACAACGCTTGGGGCCGGTTGTGGGTGGGGATGATGACGGAGAACAGGGGTGCGCTCATGCCTGATTCAGAGCGACCATTGCGCAAAGGCTTGGCCGCTGAGCGCCCTGAGCTGCTGGACATCGGGCCAGAGCGCGGCGCTAAGGTCGTGGCGTTGGCTTTCCGACACGACGGGCCGGTCCATTCGCTGGGAGAGGGGGTAGCAGGCCAGGTAGGTGAGGAAGCGCTGAAGGCCCGGCGCAGCGCGGTTGAGGTGGGCGTAGGAATGGTTGCGCAGTTTCAGCCCCCACGGGCTTAGACGCCTTAGTTCCTGGCTGCGAAATTTGACCCGCGCGAAGCCGCTGCTGCTGAAATCAGGATCGACGTCGAGGAAGGTGAAGATGCGCCGGAGGGTTGCCAGCCGGCGCTGGTACAGGTCTTCGGTTGCAACGATCAAGATGCGTTCCAGCGGATAAAATGGCAGGAATTGCTGCAACTGCCAGTGATAGAGGCTGCGGCTGAGATAGAGGTTGCTGGGGCCGGCGTCGGCCAGGGCTTCGCTCAGCGCACGCTGCTCAAACCCTAGCGATAGACGCTGGAGGTAGTGCGAGATGATGCGCTGGATGGGGTCGCGCACCAGGTAGATCAGGCGCGCATCGGGCAGGATAGAGGCCATCCGCCGGGGGACGTCGGGAAACCAGGGATGGTTGCTGTAAGCGGGCGAGGATTCCCCGCGCACGGGGGTGGGGCGCGTGAAATGCGATTTGTACCACTCGACCCCGCGCGACCAATTGCGGTCGGCAACGAAGAAATCCAATTCTTTGGCGCCGGCCATGCTGATCTGAGGGTGCAGGCCCAAATAGTAGTGCAGGCTGGTGGTGCCGCACTTTTGGGCACCAATGACGACCAGGCTGGGAAGAAAACGCCGGCCAGACACGTCGCGTCAACCTCGATTCTCAGTCGTCGAAGCTGTAGCCGGCCAGAAAGTCAAAGTCAGCGCAGCGCTGCTGCACGCGCACGATCTGTTTATCGTTCCACTCTGCTTCGTGGCGGCTTCGGCGGGGAGCGGGGAAGAAAATGCCGGCGCAGGCGGCGAGATAGTCAGGGGCGGCCTGTACGTCCAGGAAGCTACAGATCGCGGCCAGCCTGGCCTGCGGCGCGGCGACAAAATCCTCGTGTCGAAACTCAAGCAGATCGGCAGGGGGAATCCGTCCTTTCAGGGTCGCCACCGTTGCGGCCAGGCGGAAGTAATGGTCGCTGGCCCGGTCGAGGGCAATTTCTTCGCGTTCGACCATGCGCGCAATCGTATCATAGGGATTGCGCACGACGTGAATGACCCTGACAGCAGCCTGGCTCAGCCGACGCAAGCGGTCGAGCAGATCGGGGCGGCGGGCCAGGGCCAGGGTGGCGCCCCAGGCGCCTTTGTCGCCGATGACGCGCAGCTCGCCATCGTTGGCGCCTTGCCATTGGCCCGGCACGCGATAGGAAGCGCGCGGGTTGGCAGCAGCGGCGGCGGCGTAACGGCGCGAATTGTCGGCAAGCAGGAAGAAGATCTGGGTGCGGTTGAATCCGGCCCGCACATAGCGCAAGACGTGCTGCTCATGGGCCAGCAGGATGTTGGGGTGGGCGTCGAGCAAGGCGCCAACCAGACTATGGCCGCTGCGGGGATAGCCGATGAACAGACAGAAGATGCGCACATTGTCGAAACGAGCTTCCTGGCGCCGGCCACCCACAAGCGCCGGCGGGACATCCTTCGCCAAAGCGGCCAGTTGCGGGATGAGCATTCTCATCTTGCCCAGCCGACGGAGGGTGTGAGAGCGTCGCATCTCAGGCCAGCCCTGCCTCCAGGTCATCATCGGCAATCGCTGCCAGTGATGCCGGCTGCCCGGTGCGCAGCGAGTGTAAACCGGCCAACGCCGCCCGCAACGACTGCCGGCCGTCCTCCAGCGTGGGCGCCGCCGTCTGGCCGTTGGCGATGCGGTCGCCAAAACGCTGCCATTGCTTGCGGTAGGAGCTGGCAAAGTCCCCGCCCTGGCGCAGGCTGGGCCAGGCCCCCGGCAGGCCGCGCACTGTCTCGAACGCTTGTCGAACTCTAGCCTTGAGGCTGCCAGGATAGACCAAGACCGGCCACAGTTCCAGGCCGTCGAAGCGATAACCTGAGACATGCAGCCGCCCGGCGTTGCCAAAAATATCCACCTCGAGGATGTCGGCGCTGTGGTCGCCCATCAAGAGCGAAACCTGGCTGCCATTCGCCATGCGCCCGTTCACGGTTGCCATCGTTTCCAGGCCATCGCGGCTCTGAGCCGTAGCATGCACCTCGGCGAATTCAGCGCCGGCGAGGAAGCGAGCCAGATCGAAGAGGTGTGAACCGATCTCGAGCAGGACGCTGCCGCCGCTTTGTCGTTGGTTGCGCCAGAGCGGAGACTGACGGCGATGGCGATAGCCGCTGGTCAGGGTCAGATGCAGGGCCTGCAGATGGCCGACTGCGCCCGCCCGCACGAGTTCACTGGCTGCGACCATCAGTCGGTGCCAGCGAAGATTGAAGCCCACCGTCACTTGTTGGCCCGGCAGTGTACTTGCTCTGGCTTGCAGTTGGTCGCATTCGCGCAAGCGCAGGGCCAGCGGCTTTTCGATCAAGACGTGTTTGCCGGCTGCCAACGCGGCCAGGGCCAGGCCGGCATGGGTGGGTGGAGGCGTGCAGATGGCCACCGCCTGCAGGGTGGGGTCGGCCAACAGGGCCTGCGGGTCGGTGTAGCGGCTGGGGATGCCGAAGCGATCCGCTATCTGCTGCAGTCGGGCGGCGTCAACATCGGCCAGGGCCGCGGCCTGGATGTGGGGCAGCCGGCGCAGGGCCGGGAGATGGTGGTCAGTCGTCACCCTGCCGGCGCCGATGATCCCAAGCCTGATGCCAGTTTCAGAGGTGCGGGTGTTCATAGGCGCTCTCCTTTCGCTCAGATCGTCCTCATTGCTGCGGCCGTTTCATCGCCGGTCAGATTGCCGGCTTGTTGGCGCGCAGTTCCACAAAGTGCTCGTAGCGTGAAAGCCGCCGGTAAACATTGCCAGGCCCGAAGGCTATGCCGGCCGCCTGTCCGCAGCTGTCAACCAGCAAGAGGAGGCAAATGATCGCCAGCGGCCCCAGCAGCGGTCGCTCGTAATGCCGCCGCCTTCTCTTGATCTCGCCGTAGACTCGGCGCAGACGGACTACCGGGATCAACGGGCTGCCGAGAACCCAGAGCAAGCGTCGCCGCCGCGACCAGGCGGCCGTCCGCTGGCTGGCAAACTCCCAACCCTGCCAAAAATGTAGGCCTATCGTCTTGTGTAGGGTGAAGAAATTGATGTGTTTGGTAACGGCATCCGGCTCTAGAAAAAGCTGGTGACCCTGGCGACCCAATTCCCAATGCAAGAGGGTTTCGGCTTCGAGTTTTCTGGCCAGTTCATCGCCATAGGCCAGCAAGATCTCGCGCTTGTAGCTGCTGTTGTGTCCGGGCAGGTGCGCTCGTCTGCCCCGTGCGCTTGGGTAGGCCCATTCACCGAAGTCGATGAAGAATTCGGCCCAACTGACGCGGGTGTCGGGATTGCCGTTGCGCATCGCCGGGCCGACCACAGCCCACGGCCCTTGGTGGGCCGCCAAGAGATGTTCGGCCCAGGTTGGTTCGGGATAGGAATGGTCTTCGCAAAGGACAACGACCGGCGCCCGCGCCGCCTGCACGCCTGCCGCCCAGGCCGCGGCGCCGGTGAAGGCGATTTGGTGGGTCAAGACGACCTGAAAGCTGTGGAAGCAGGCAACCGTCCCTTCATCGAGCGGCTGAGCGGGGAGTTCGGGCGCCACCAAGACGAGTTCGATTTGGTCGCGTACCGTTTGCGTCTGTAGGGCGGCGATTGTGCACGAGGGCGGCGGGGGTGATGAGAATGGCCGACAGCGCGGGTTGAGTGGCTTCTGTGTTCAAGCAACTACCTCCACCCGCACCGTCATCCGTCCCACCAGCAGGTTGCCAAAATGTTGGGTGAAGATGATCTCGCCGACCTCACCTGCTTTGGCGGCGGCGTCGGTGGTGATGAACACGCTCACCTCCTCCGCGTCCGTAGCCTGGACCTGCAAATTGGCCAGCCGGGCTTCGTCCTCGTCCAGCCGGCCGGAGCCGCGGAAACCCGTGCGCGGGGCCAGACGCAGTTCGATGCGCCCGCGCGGGAAGCCGGCCCGATCGATGTTCAGGTCCATCATCGTCACCTTGTTGGGCAGGCCGTGTATCCTGAAGCGAAATTCGGTCTTGGCCCCCGGCCTGGCCAGCAACACCACCAGGTTCTTTTGGGCGATGTTGTTGTCGTCGCGCACCGACCACTCGTGCTGCACCGGGTCTTCGGGCGAGGACAGCCGGGCGAGGAAGCAATGCGGGCCGGGGTCGGGGGGCGTCCAGGCCAGCGAGGCTGTGGCCGAGCCGCCGGCGGGGATGTCGGGCAGGGGGGCGTCGCCGATTTTCTGCCAGTTCTGCGGCCAGATCGAGGGCGAGGCCGGCGCCCAGAAGATCGTCGCTGACGCCTTGCGGGCCTCGCCCGGCCCCTGGTTCCAGGCCCGCACATAAATCTGGTTCGCTGCGCCCGGTTTGGCCGCCTGGTGGCCCTCGCGCCCATCGGCGCTCTGGCGCAGCCAGAGGTCGGGGCTGTTGCAGCGGATGCCGGCGCTGGGAACTTGGCCCCGGTCTTGCTCATGGTCGCGGAGGTAGACGTCGGCCAGGGCGGCGCGGTCGCCGGTGACGGCGGCCATGTTGTATTGGGCGATGAAGGCGTAGGGGATGGCGCCATAGCCGCCCGCCCAGGGATTGTCGAAACCCCAGGGCACGCCGTTCGGCGCCCACGAGTTGCGCAGGAGGAAGAAACCGCCGCCGGGGGCCGCGGGATCATCGACATAGCCGACGAGGGTCATGGCATGGGCGCCGTTCTGTTTTTCGCCGGGCAGGGGCAGGTTGATCTTGCCGCTGCGCCGGGTGGTGCGCAGGTTGAACCAGGAGGGGAAAACGGGGATGGCGAAGACGACGGCCTTGCCGTCGGCCAGGGCTGTCTTGAGGCTGTTGACATCTTTGGGGTCGAGGCGGATGGCGCGCTTGAGTCGCCAGCGCCCGGCCTCGTCCAGCGCGCCGGGCGGGGGCGGCCCCTGGCCCTCGTCGCCCGCTTTGGCGAGGATGGTGTAGGGCCATTGCGTTTCGGTCACCGTCCCCAGTCGCGCCAGACATTCGATGCCCAGGTGCGGGTAGGTGCCGCTGACGGTGGGCATGTTGTCCTGTTCTTTGCACCACCAGTAGATGAACTGCTCCGAAAGGTTGATCTCTGCGCCCGCCATCCCCGCCCGGATCTCCATGAATTCGCGCACGGCGGCGGTGGCATGGGCCACGCAGGTGCCGCGGCCGCCCTGGTTGCGGATGGGCGGCATGTGATCGACATGACTGACGACGGCCGGAAGTTGCCCGGCGAAGGCGATGGTGTCGTAGCTTTCTCCGCGCATAGGGCCGGGCGGCTCCAGGGCGCCGATGCCCAGGTCGGCTGCCATCAGCCGGTCTTCATCCTGGTCGCTCCCGCGCTGGCCGACGATCTTCACCCCACGCTCCAGGAGGCGGTCGATTTCGACCTCGTCAACGGCCAGGATGGTGCGCAGATGGCTGCGGCCGCCGGGCAATTCGTTCACGGCCAGGAATTCCTGGATACTGATGATCCAGTAGGCGGCCAGGGCCTTGATCCGGTCGGCGCTCATGCCGGCGATCCTGTCGAGCGGGGCGGCATTCTTCATCGGTTTGGGGGGTTCTGCACTTGGCATGGCCTGGCTCCTCTGCTTGGGGTTGTGGGTGCGGATGTCTCGCCGTTCGTAAGCCGAAATTCGCCAGCCAAAAGTTTAGCACACCGCCCCGCTTGTGCTAAAGTAGGCCCCTATGGAACTTCGCGCTTATGTCGCCGTTCTTCGCCGTCGTTGGTGGCTGCCGGCCTTGCTGGTGGGTCTCACCCTGGCGCTGACAGTGCTCGGCCAGCGCCCGTGGCAACCCCGGCCCCCTGTCTACGCCCTGGGTCTGTCGTTTAGCGTGGGTGTGCAGCCCCAGGCAGGGGCGGGCGAGTACAACTACGATGGCTACTACAGCGCCCTGGCCTCCGAGTATCTGATCGACGACTTCAGCGAGATTGTCAAAGGCTCGGCCTTTGCGGCCGAAGTCTCGCGACGGCTGGTCGAGCAGGGGATCACGGTGGCGCCGGGCAGCATCCAGGGCAGCACTCAGGCCGGGAAGCTGCACCGCATCCTCACCCTCACCCTCTATGGCGGCGACCCCGCGCAGCTCAGCGCCATCGCCGACGCCGTCAGCGGGGCCATGACCGAGGCCGCCCATCTGTTCATGCCCCGCCTTTTGGCCGAGCAGGGAGCGGTCTACCTGGTCAATCGCGGGCAGCCTGCCGTCATTGGCCCCAGCCTGCGCCAACGACTCGATTTGCCCCTGCGCCTGGCTCTGGCCCTTGTCGCTGGCGTCCTCGTCATCTTTTTGCTGGAGTACCTGGACGACCGCCTGCGCGACCGCCGGCAACTGGAAGCGTTGGGCATCCCGGTGCTGGCTGAGATACCGCGGCGCTGAGGAACCATTTCCGAACCGGCCTCGTTCTTGTGCTACAATGCCTGCCCACCTACCACACACCTTGACCCGACCCTGCCAGGGTTCGGGGGAGTGACCGCATGGAGATCAAAACCTATCTCAACATCCTTCGCCAGCGCGGCTGGATCATCCTGCTCACGGCGCTCGTCGCTGGCGCCGCTGCTTTCGGCTTCAGTCGGCTGCAAGAGCCGACCTACCGCGCCCGCATCCTCGTCAGCGTGCTGCCAGCGCGGGCCGATTGGGGCCTGAGCAACTCGACCAAGGACCTGCTGCGCAACTTCCAGACCAACCTGGTCACGCATCGCATGGCCCAGAAGGTGATCGACCGGGCGCAGCTGGATATGAATTCGTATGAGTTGCTGGCCGAGGTCGAGGCCAACCCGGAACCCGACCGTTTTCTGATCGAGATCGTGGCCAAGGATGCCGACCCGCAAACGGCCATCGACATCGTGCAGACGATGGCGCAGATTTTCGTCGATGAGCGCGAAGCCTGGAACCAGGAGCAAGACAAGCGCGACCGCATTGATGTCACCATCGTCGACAACGCTCGCGACGCCCCCCAATGGCGACCCAACCCACGCATGAATCTGCTCGTGGGCCTCTTGTTGGGCGCGTTGGTGGGCGCGGCCATCGTCTTCCTGCTCGAATGGCTGGAATCGGGCATCCTGCGCACACCCGAAGATGTCGAACACGTGCTCGGACTCAACGTGCTCGGCGCCATCCCGCCTGCCGGCGCCCAACGAGCCGGCGTCAGCCGCCGCCCCGCCCGCGAACAGCGCCCCCTGCCCCAAACATGACCCTTGACCTCATCACCCTCACCGATGCCCGCTCGGCCCAGGCCGAAGCCTACCGCAGCCTGCGCACCAATCTGGAATTTTCCAGCCTCGACCACCCCCTGCACACGCTGCTGGTGACGAGCGCCGCCCCTGACGAAGGCAAATCCACCACCCTGGCCAACCTGGGCGTGATCAACGCCCAGGCCGGCAAACGGGTCATCCTGGTCGATTGCGACTTGCGCCGTCCGGCCCTGCACAAACTGTTCGGAGTAGACAACAGCCAGGGCGTCACCAGCGCCATCCTGGGCAGCGAGGCCCAATTGCCCCTCCAGCCCACCGGCGTCGCCAACCTGCAACTGATGACCAGCGGCCCCATGCCGCCAAACCCGGCCGATGTGCTGGCTTCGGCCCGGATGGACGCTCTCTTGCAGCAATTGACCGCCGAGGCCGATTTGGTCTTGCTCGACGCCCCGCCGGTCATCGCCGTCACCGACGCCGTGCTGTTGGCGACAAAGGCCGATGGCGTGTTGTTGGTCATCCACGCCGGGCAAACAAAGCGCGAACACGCCGAGCGCGCCCGCGACCTGCTGGCCAAGGTCAACGCCCGCCTGGTGGGGGCGGTGCTCATCAACGCCGCCGTCGATGCCAGCGCCTATGGCGTTTATGGGCAGGGGTGAAGCATGAAAGCACTGATCCTCAGCGGCGGCAAAGGCTCGCGCCTGTATCCGCTCACTTATACCAACGCCAAACAGCTCATCCCGGTGGCTAACAAGCCTGTGCTCTTTCGCGTGATCGAGGCCGTGCGCGACGCCGGCATCGCCGACATCGGCATCATCATCGGCAGGGACGAGAACGGCAAACGGGTGCAGGAGGCGGTGGGCGCCGGCGAACGCTGGGGTGTGACCATCACCTATCTGCCCCAAGAAGCGCCGCTGGGTCTGGCCCACTGTGTGCTCATCGCCCGCGATTTTCTCGGCGACGAGCGCTTTGTCATGTTCCTGGGCGACAACGTGATCGAAGGCGGGATCAGCGGCTTGATCCGCGAGTTCGAAAGCTCTTCTTACCATTGCCAGATCGTGCTGACGCCGGTCGAGGAACCGCAGCACTACGGTGTGGCCGAACTGCGGCCCGATGGCAGCATCAAGCGGTTGGTGGAGAAGCCGCGCCAGCCGCAGAGCAATCTCGCCCTGGTGGGGATCTACATGTTCGATCCGCATGTGCACGAGGCCGTGCGTCAGATCGCTCCCTCGTGGCGGGGCGAATTGGAGATTACCGACGCCATCCAATGGCTGGTGGAGCAGGGCCTGCGCGTCCACCCCTACATCCATCGCGGCTGGTGGATCGACACCGGCAAGCCGATCGATATGTTGGCGGCCAATAGCAGGGTGTTGGAAGAGCTGATTCCCCGGCTCGATGGTTTCGTGGACAAGGATTCGAAGGTCGATGCGCGGGTGACGGTCGAGGCCGGAGCGGAGGTGATCAACAGCGTGGTGCGCGGGCCGGCCATCATCGGTGAGAATACGCGCATCGTCAACAGCTATGTGGGGCCGTTCACGTCCATCTATCACGATTGCCTGGTGGAGGGAGCGGAGATCGAGCACAGCCTGGTGTTGGAGCACAGCCAGATCGTGAATGTGCCCACCCGCATCACCGACAGCCTGATCGGCCGCCATGTGGTGCTCTGTCATTCCGAGTTGAAGCCGCGCTCGCTCAAGCTCACCCTGGGCGACAACTCGCGGCTGGGTTTGGTCTGACACTGTGCCCACGTCGTTGCCTGCTCTCGCTGCTGCCCTGGCCGAACCGCAGGCCGTGTGGCCGTGTCTGAGCGACGCCCGCGCCTTGCTCAGCCAGCCTTTGGCCCCGGTCTATCGCGTCCCGCCGCAGCGTCGCAGCGAGGAACGGCGCCACCGGCTGGCCGAGGCCGTGGGTCTGCTGGCCGAACGACTCGACCGCTGCGCCGGCGCCTATGGTCATTGGTCGGTGTTCGACGCCGGCGCTTTTTTCGATCTGCGTCCGCGCCAGGTGCAGGCGCTGCTGCGGATCGAGACCCTGGGCGCGACGCTCGACCTTACCCTCCATGCCGACCTGCTTTCGCCCGCCTTTCGCGAGGCTGAGCGCTTCTGGGCCGAGCAATTCTGTCCGGCCTGGCATGCTGGCCAACGCCAGGGCGAGGATGCCTTTGGCCGCCACTTCCGCCAACAGACGCTGCCGGCCATGCAGCGGCGGTTGGAGGCGGCGGGCGCAGAGCTGAGCGCGGCCGGGCGGTTGTTGTTCGAGCGGGGCGATGTGACCTTTCTCCTCTCGGCCGCCGCACCCGACGAGCGCCAGCGCCATCTGCTCACCCTGCCGCCCGGCGATGAAGACCTGGCCCTGCTTTTTCTCGATCTCCCCACCCTCACCCTCAGCCGCAGTTTCGATTTGTTGGAAGTAGGTAGGGGGGTAGAGAAGTAGGCAAGTAGACAAGTAAACCGGTAGACCGGTAGACCGGTAGATACGTGTATGTGCAATCTCCAATTACCAATTACTAATTACCAACAACTCCCACCATGCAAAATTTTTTGATTACCGGCGGCGCCGGATTTATCGGCGCCAATTTCGTCCATTATTTGCTGGATAGGCATCCCGACTATCGCCTTGTCGTCTATGACAAGCTGACCTACGCCGGCAATCTGAGCAACCTGACCGATGTCAGCGATGACCCGCGCTATGCTTTCGTGCGCGGCGACATCTGCGACCCGGCGGCGGTCGAGCGTGTGATCGAGGAGCACGACATCGATACGATCGTCAATTTTGCCGCCGAAACGCACGTCGATCGTTCGATCATGAACCCGGATGCGTTCATTCAGACCGATGTGGTGGGGACCTATGTGCTGCTGGAGGCGGCGCGCAAGTTTGGGCTGGAGCGATACCACCAGATCTCGACCGATGAAGTCTACGGCCATATCCCTCCCGGCCATTCCTCGCTGGAGACCGACCCCGTGGCCCCTCGCAGTCCCTACGCCGCCAGCAAGACCAGCGGCGATCTGATGGCCCTGGCCTATTTCGTCACCTATGGCCTGCCGGTTACGATCACGCGCGGCTCCAACAACATCGGCCCCTACCAATATCCCGAAAAAGTCGTGCCGTTGTTCGTCAGCAATGCCATCGAGGGCAAGCCGTTGCCGGTTTATGGCGACGGCCGCCAGATGCGCGATTATCAGTGGGTAGGCGACCATTGCCAGGCCATCGATGTCGTCCTCCAGCAGGGGCGCTTGGGCGAGGTCTACAATATCGGCACGGGCAAAGAGATCGAGAACCTGCGGATGGTGGAGATTCTGCTGGACGAGTTGGGCGCGCCCGCCAGCCTGATCCAGCACGTCGAGGATCGGCCCGGCCACGACCGTCGCTACTCGATCGCCATCGACAAGATCCGGTCGTTGGGCTGGGAGCCGCAACACGACTGCGAAGCAGCCATCCGCCGCACCGTGCGCTGGTATCGTGACAACGAATGGTGGTGGCGGCCGATCAAATCGGGTGAATTCCGGCAGTATTATGAACGTATGTATGGAAATCGCAAAGTAATCGAGGTTAATGGCAAATAGTTATTGGTTATTGGATATATCCAATAACCAATCTCCAACCTTCCATGTCAACCAGCTTCATTATTCTGCGCCACGGTGAGACAGTCGAGAATGCCAGCGGGCGTTGGCAAGGGCAGCTCGATGGCGCCTTGACCGCGTTGGGTGTGGCGCAGGCCAGCGCAGCCGGCCGCCGATTGGCCGGCTGCGCCATCGACGCCCTCTATGCCAGTGATCTGGGGCGCACGCGGCACACAGCCCAATTGATCGCTGAGCACACCGGCCATACCATCCAGTTGGACGCCCGCCTGCGCGAACGTCACTTTGGTGTGTTCCAAGGGCTGACGATGGCCGAGATGACAGAGCGATACCCCCAGGAATGGGCTGCCTATTCCAGCCACGACCCGGCCTATGCTCCGCCCGGCGGCGAGAGTATGCATCAGCTCTGCGAGCGCTCGTTAGCCTGCTTCAGCGAGCTGGCCGACCGGCACGCCGGCGGGTCGGTGCTGGTGATCACGCATGGGGGCGTGCTCAATTGTCTGTTACGAACCGTCCTGGGGTTGCCGTTTGAACTACCGCGCCGATTCAGCGGGCGGCACACCGCCTTCAACCGCTTTGTGTACAGCGACAAGGGCGGGCGGCTGGAGACCTGGGGGGATGTCAGCCACCTGACCGGGCTGACGCCGCCTGACTGATCGGGAGGAGCCTTGATGGATCGCTATTTTCTTGGCTGCCCGATCTGGAGCTTCAAGGGCTGGACCGGCACTCTCTTTCGGGCCGACGCCAAGCCGCGCGACTATCTGCGGCAGTACGCCGCCGTCTTCGATACGGTCGAAGGCAACACGACCTTCTATGCTCTTCCCGCAGCTGAGACTGTCGCCCGCTGGCGGGAGGACACGCCGGAAGGGTTCGAGTTCTGTTTCAAGTTCCCGCGCTGGATTACGCACGAGAAACGGCTGCGCCAGGCCGAGGCGGAATCGGTCGAGTTCCTGGCGCGGTTGGCCCCCCTGGGGGATCGTCTGGGGCCTTTCCTGCTCCAGCTCCCGCCCTCCTTTGGCCCGACCGATCTTGCTGTCCTGGAATCCTTTCTCGACCATCTGCCGGCTCACCTTCGTTACGTCGTCGAGGTTCGGCATCGCGCTTTCTTTGCTCAGGGCAAGGATGAGCAGAACCTGAACAGTCTGGTGGCGGCGCGCGGCGTCGATCGCGCCATCTTCGACACCCGCGCCCTGCGGAGCGCCGATCCTGCGGACCCGGCCGTGCGCGCCGCCCAACAGCGCAAGCCCGACCTGCCGGTGCACATTGCCGCCACCGGCCCTCGTCCCCTCTATCGCTTCGTCGCCCATCCGGTGGTCGAGGCGAACCTGGCCCGGCTTGAAGAACTGGCCGGGGTCGTCGCGGCCTGGATCGAGGAGGGCCGCACGCCCTATGTGTTTATGCACAGCCCCCACGATGTGCAGGCGCCCCGCCTGGGCCGTGAGTTCCACAGGCTGTTGCGCGAGCGAGCAGCGGTGGGGGAGATGCCCGCCTGGCCGGGCGATCAGCCGGGCGATCAGCCGGGCGATCAGCCGGGCGATCAGCCGGGGCCTGGGCGCAATGCCGATGAATCAGCGCCGTTTGGCGAGCAATTGACGTTGTTCTGAGCCGGAGCGAAGGCGCTTCGAGGCCGATGGCTGTGCCGGGGCGAGGGACGATGGCTCATGGCGATTCCTCTGAAAGGCCCTGCGAAAACGGAGCGTGTCATTGTTTTCGGAATCCTTGTTCATTTTACATAACCAATGACAAATTCCTGATGCATTCTCTGCTGAATTTGAGAATTTCTGTCGACGTTTGCGCCTGTTGGCATCATTCGTCGGTCTCGATCGAGATTGCGCACCCCAATGTGCGGTACTTCGAAGCCAATCGCCCTGCCAATATCGGCCAGGCATGTTCCTGTTTCTGTGTCTCGGTTGCGCATCACCGAACTGCCGACAACGACGATTGCAGTCTTCCTAGGTCGCAGAACCCGGTGCATCTCGCGCAATACGCGCGTCATTTCTGAATAGTATCGCAAGAGCACCAGGCCCTTCTTCCTGTCTCTTGCCGCGATGTCATTCACCACTGCTTCGTTATAGGAAGGAAGCTCTTCTCGTTGCAGTCCGGTTGTGGC
>CAYWPZ010000068.1:0-3791 GCA_964460135.1 uncultured Caldilineales bacterium
AGACTCGCGCCAGATAATCATAGGCTTTGACCCGCATGGGCTTGCCCTGGATATCGTAACCCCTGATCGTCACCTGATCCGGGCGCTCGACCTCGCCCACGTAGCCGGGGATGGACAGACAGCCCTCGTCATCGGCGATTCTGTCGCCGCGGTCGCGCACGATTTCAGGATTGACAACCACGTACAGCTTTCCGGCCTGGGGGTCGTCCTCGAAATCCTCTTTGCGCATTTCGACCACGATCAGCCGTTCCGCCGCCCCAACCTGGGGCGCGGCCAGCCCCACCCCCTGAGCCTGGCGCATGGTCTCCACCATGTCTGTGGCCAGGCGGGCCAGGCGTGCATCGAAACGCCGCACCGGGGTGGATTTTACACGTAAGCGGGGATCGCCCAGGCGGACGATATCCAAGACAGCCATTCAGAACAAAGCCTCCGTCGATGATTCGCCATCATTATAGCCGCTGGCCCGCGCTCGCACCAACTTGCAGGAAGTTGCCCGGCATGCCTCTCAAGCCCCTCGCTCCGCCCATAGCCGTTGCATCGGCCGGAAAACCAGGTCGGCATAAACCTGCCCCATCTGTTCCGGTTCATACGGCCGACCGTGATCCAGCCACCAGCGCAACAGGGCAATGACGCCGGCCACGAAGTGGTTGGCCAGGATGTCGAAGGGAATCGTCACCCCCTCGGCCGTCTGCCAGGTCGAGGCCACCTCGGCCACCGCCGCCTCGTGCACTTGCGCCAGCAAATGCTGCGCCCCCTTGTCGAGCAGCAAAACCCGATACAACTGCTCATTCCGCCCCACATGCTCGAAAATGATGCGGCCCGCCTGCGTCGGCGCATCGCCGTTTCCTAACCTGAGCAACGCCACCATCTCGGCCTGTGATCGCGCCACCACATCCAGCAACAGGGCATCTTTGCCGGCGTAGTGGCGAAAAAAGGTAGGATAGCTCACCCCGGCGGCGGCGGTGATCTCGCGCACCGAAATCGCCCCGTAGCCGCGCTCGAGAATCAGGGCAATCAGCGCCTGTTGCAGCCGCTGCTGACTGCGCTGGCTGCGGGGATCGGGATGGAGGTGGGACATAGGCGCATTCTACGTCTTAGCGGATTCTCACACAAGTGGGAAGAAATGATACAGGTCATATCAAAGATGTGTAATATAGTGTATCATAATTTCGTCATCCATCCTCCATCCGCTCAAGATCCCCAGCCATGCCCAAACCCACCCCGCCTTTTGTCTCTGGCGCCCTGCCCATCTTGGGCCACGCCCTGGAATATCGCCGCCACCTGACCCCCCTACTTCGCCGCGGCTATCAGGAACGCGGCCCGGTCTTCGGCCTCAAACTGGCCAACCAAAATGTCGCCGTCGTCGTCGGGCCTCAGAACCAGGCCACCTTCTTCCTGGAAACCGACAAAGCCCTGAACATGGACAAGCCGTATAGCTTTCTGCGCGCCATTTTTGGCGAAGTGGCCTTCCTGGCCTCGCACGAAACCTACGTCGAGCAGCGCCACATCCTCCACGAGCCGTTTCGCCGCCTCAAGATGAAACGCTACATCGAGATCATGCAGGAGCAGACGCAGAACTGGCTCGGCGACCTGGGCCAGGAGGGCGAAATCGAGATCACGGGCGCCATGAACCGACTGGTGCAGAACGTGGCCGGTTATGCCCTCATGGGCGAGGCTTTTCAGCAGAGCGTGGGGCCAGAATTCTGGGCCTTGTATGGCGACTTAGGCCGGGCGCTCGACCCACTCCTCCCGCCCCATTGGCCGCTGCCCAAATTCCGTCGCCGCGACCGCGCCAAAGCCAGGATGATCGAGATTCTGCGCCCGATCATCAGCGAGCGCCGCGCCCATCCCGAACGCTATGAAGATTTCTTGCAGGATTTCGTCAACGCTCGCTACAAAGATGGTCGCCAGCTGGAAGACGACGCCCTCTTCTCGCTCATTCTTGGCCTCAACTTCGCCGGGCACGAGACCACCGCCGGCCAGTCGGCCTGGACGATCATCCTCCTGCTCCAGAACCCGTGGTACATCGACCTGGTGCGGGCCGAGCTGGCCGCAAAGCTACCATATGGCGCCCAATTCGACGCCTCCCTGGTCAACGACCTGGACCACATCGCCTGGGCCGTGCGCGAGACCGAGCGCATGCGGCCCTCGGCTGAGATGGTGATGCGCTTTGCCGAGCGCGATCTCGAATTCGGCGACCATCTGGTTCCCGCCGGCTGGCTGGTGCAGACCGCAGCCATGGTCGCCCACTACCTGCCCGAATCGTTCCGCGACCCCGAAACCTACGACCCGCTGCGCTTCGCCCCCGGCCGCGAGGAAGACAAACAGCATCGCTTCAGTCTGATCGGCTTCGGCGGCGGCGTCCACAAATGCGCCGGCATGAACTTCGCCAACACCGAGATGAGCATCATCACCGCCCTTCTGCTCCAGCAATTCGACCTGACCCTGCTCACCCCCAACCCGCGCGTGCTCAATGGCATGGGTGCGGCCCGGCCCACGCCGACTCTGCTCCGCTACAGGCGCCGCTATCCCCACATCGCTCCCCCGCCCCAACCGCTCGTCGCAACGACTTCAGTCGTTCATCCTCTCTCGTAATCGCTCTTCGTAGTAACGACTTCAGTCGTTCGTGGCCCCGGCCGGCGCTACCTTTGGGCCGGGGCCATTGTTTAGCTGCGATCCGACCTTACCGCCACCCTCCCGCCCTCCACCCGCACCCAGTCGCCGGTCTGAATGCGGCCGATGTCGATCTGATCGAGCATAGGGATATCGGCGATGATCGCTCCCACGGCCGTGATGGCCTCCGAAGTGCTATTGATCATCGCCAACGGAGCCGCCCCGGCCCGCGCCAGCCGCAGGATGGTGTAGGAACCCACTGTCGAGCCTTTGCCGTGCGGGAAGATAAGGATCTTGCCGGCGATAGACTGGCCCTGCAGGGGATGGCCGGGTTCGAGGACGACGCCGGTATCGGGATCGACGCCGCCGAGGAAGCCAATGGCAGCCGGGCTGACCAGCGCCCGGCCCTCGGCCTGGCCCTCGCGGATGACGCGACCTTGCAGAACGATCTCCATCTTCAGGCTCCAAAAGCAAGGTGAATGGCGGCCAGAAGCGCTTCTTCTTGTCCTGGCAGCACGGTGCGCGGGTCGAACAACAGGGCGTTGTCTTCGATGCGGGCGACGACGGGTGGGTCGTCGCCCCGCAGTCGCGCGGCCAGGGCGTCGGCTTGGGTCGCGGCCAGGGCCAGCAGGGTGGTGGGCAGGGTTTGGCCGGGCAGCGAGCCGCCGCCGATGGCGCTCTGGCCGGGTCGCAGCCCGGCAGACAGCCCGGCAGAGGCCAGGGCGTCGGCCCAGGCGCGGGCGCGCGCCTCCAGGCCGGCCGGGTCGGCGCCGATCATCTGCCAGACCGGGAGTTCGGCCGGCGCCGTCCCGCGCACATAGGCCAACAGGGTGGCTTGCAGCGCCGCCAGTGTGGTCTTGTCCACGCGCAGGGCGCGGGTCAGGGGGTGGCGCTTGAGGGCGGCGATGATGGCTTTGTCGCCGGCGATGAGTCCCGCCTGTGGTCCGCCCAGCAGTTTATCGCCGCTGAAGGTGACGATGGCTGCGCCAGCGGCCAGGCTTTCTCGCACGGTCGGCTCATGGGCCAAGCCAAAGGCGGCGGTGTCGATGAGGGCGCCGCTGCCCAGGTCGTCGATCACGGGCGCGGCCGGATTCAGGGATCGCCCTAACTCTGCCAGCTCGCCAACCGAGGTCGTCTCGCTGACGCCGATGAGGCGAAACTTGGAGGGGTGGACGTTG
>CAYWPZ010000068.1:3801-18821 GCA_964460135.1 uncultured Caldilineales bacterium
CCTTGAGGATGGCGGCCGTGTCGGCGCTGAGGGCGGCCCGATAATCGGCCAGGCGGGTGCGGTTGGTCGTCCCTACCTCCACCAGCCGGGCGCCGCTCTGGGCCAGGATTTCGGGGATGCGAAAGCCGCCGCCGATTTCGACCAGTTCCCCGCGCGAGATGATCACCTCGCGGCCGGCGGCGAGGCCGCGCAGGGCCAGGGCCACGGCGGCGGCGTTGTTGTTCACCACCAGGGCGGCCTCGGCTCCGGTCAATTCGCACAGCAGCCGTTCGGCATGGCCGTAGCGGCTGCCGCGCTGTCCCGCTTCCAGGTCGTATTCCAGGTTGCTGTAGCCGGCGGCCGCTTCGATCATGGCTTGCTGGGCGGCAGCCGAGAGGGGGACGCGGCCCAGGTTGGTGTGGATGATGACACCGGTGGCGTTGATCACGGGGCGCAGGCTGGGGCTCAGGTCGCGCCGGAGATCGGCCAGCAGCCTGGCGATGAGATCGGCTACGCCCGGCGCACTCGCCCCGGCGGCGATCTCGGCCCGCACGGTTTCCAGCAGGCGACGGGCGGCGTCGCGCACGGCGCTGCGACCGAATTGCGCCATCGCTGCGGCCAGCTCGGGCTGGGTCAGCAGGCGGTCGGTGCTGGGGAGGGAACGGTAGGGGGAGGACACGGGATTGGGGAAATGAAACAGCCGCTGACCAAAAAGGTACGAGCGGCTGTAATCGCCTTTGACGGAGAATTAGGACAAATACCTATAGAGATCGAAGTTCCCGCTGTTGAACTCAACAAGTTTGGGCCAATCGATCCTGCCTCTCCCATCACAAAACCGGTCAAGAAAGGATTTCGTCAAACGGTTGGCAAGCTGGTTCCTTTCTTCAAGAAAACTCTCATTGTGCTCTCTGGCTCTATACCCAACCGGTTCGATGATTTCTTTGTAGAGTTCTTTGTTCTCACTGATCAGGTACCAAAAATTTTGACCAACGACCTTCAGATAACCCCGCAAATAACTGGTTCTGGTTTTGCCGTAGCAGATGCCAAGCGTAGGTTGCACGTTAGCGCCATGATGAGATTGTTTGAGTCTCCTTGTTGCATCCTGCAAATCCTGCTCCAATCTACGTTGCTGCGAACTGTTGCCCCAGTTTGTGCCGGACTTGACCGAAACTAGGTAGTGCAGGCCGCCATTCTCGAATTCAAGATCGACGCCTGGCGCTGAAGATTTGTAACCACCGCAGGTATTCTGCGCGACAAACACGGCAAGACCTTCCAGAAAGTCCCCAAACAGTTTTTCTTCCGATGAGGAGAGAAACGCTTCTAAGAGACTTGTGATCAAATCGCTCGCAGTACTCACGTTCTTAGCGCGCAAAAGATAAGGATTCTTGGTCAACAATCTCTCAAGCTGTAGTTCTTGGAGAGAGCGTATCCGTCGAGTATGAAAATCGACGATATTTTTGTTTACATGTTCATTGACGAGATCGATCTGAAGTGATTTCATGCCGACACTCCCGTCTTGTCAGTTCGCCCGCCGTTCGACTTCGGAATTGTGGATCCTTCTCCCGACACGAGAGGTAACTCGAGCTGTACACTGGCAATGCGTTTCTTTGCACGTTCCAGGTAATCAGGTCTGATATCGATAGCGGCAAAATGACGACCTAGCTGAACAGCGGCCAGGGCGGTCGTTCCCGATCCAACGAAGGGATCAAGCACCATGTCGTCGGGATCGGTGAAGAGCTTGATGAACCAGGAAGGGAGTTCAAGCGGAAAAGCTGCGCTGTGTTCACGATTTGAGCACTCAGTTGCCAAATGAATCACATTGTTGGGATAAACCATCTGACGCCCAATCCAGTTCGATACATTCTTGCCAAACCCACTACCAACCTTAGACTCATCTCGAATCCTGTCCGTCTCGCTCAGGTTCGCCAGACGATCTTTCGCCCAGTCGCCAACCGGCACCATGACAGCTTCTTGATTCATCTTGAAGTTCTTCTGTTTGTTGAACTGAATGAGTCTTTCCCAATTGTCGCGAAAGCGGTTAGGCCACTTTCCAGGATATGAGTTTTTTTTGTGCCAGATGAATTCTTCTGTCCAAAGCCACCCCTGCTGCCTCATCTTCAAGATCATATCGATTACATAGATATGTCTCTCGCCATTAACTACTCTCTCTTTAATATTTAGAATAAAACTACCATTTGGCTTTAATATGCGCAAAAATTCTCTTGCTTTTGGCAAGAACCAATCAACGTACTCATCTGGCTTAATCCCACCATATGTTTTCTCACGCTGATCTGCATATGGCGGTGAGGTAAAGATAAGGTCTATACAATTATCCGGAAAGCTCTTCAGAATTTCCTCACAATCACCTAAGAAAAAGTGATCCTCAATGTCCATACTAATCGCTCTCTCGCTAAGGATCGAACCAATGGGCGAAACAGGACTCGAACCTGTGGCCTCTTCCTTGTAAGGGAAGCGCTCTAGCCTGCTGAGCTATTCGCCCGCAAAGGGGGCCCCATGCATGGGGCGGGATGAATCAGGTGCGATGACGGAAGGTGATGCGGCCGCGGGTGAGGTCATAGGGTGATAACTCGACGGTGACGCGGTCGCCGAGCAGGATGCGGATGTAATACATGCGCATCTTGCCGGAGATGTGGGCCAGCACTTCGTGGCCGTTATCGAGTCGGACGCGAAACATGGTGTTGGGCAGCGCCTCGATGATGGTGCCGTCGACTTCAATCGTCTCTTTGGCTTTTTTACCGGGCTTGGTTTGTGTTCTGGACAAGTAGCAATCTCCTGGAATGAGAATCGGCCTGGGCGAGAAGGACGGACGGTTGCCCAGACCGAACACTTAGTGTAGCACAATGGGCGGGAAATCCCAATGTTTGCGGGCCTTGTGGCCTGCTTCCCGGCTAACCGAGCAGATCCTCTTCCTCGATCAGCACAGGACGACCGCTGCGGCGATCTCCCTCCGGCCCGACGATGCCCTCCGCCTCCAGCTCTTCTATCAGCCGGGCCGCCCGCGGATAGCCCACGCCCAGCAGCCGCTGCAAACCCGAGACGCTGATCGTCTGGCGACCACGGAGTTTCTCGATGGCTTGCTGCATGAGGTCATCGGCGGTCGCCTCTTCCACCATCAGCTGGCTCCAGGGATAGCGGGGCCGGGTGGGGTCGGGCGGCGGCGCGGGGTAGCTGGTCTGCCACCACCGCACCAGGTCGTTGATCTCGCCGTCGCTGACGAAACAACCCTGGATGCGTCGCAATTTGGCGCTGTCGGCGGTCATCAGCAGGCCGTCGCCGCGGCCCAGTAGCTTCTCGGCGCCCGGTGTATCGAGGATGACGCGCGAATCGATCTGGCTGGTGACGGCAAAAGCCAGCCGGGCGGGGAAGTTGGCCTTGATCAGCCCCGTCACCACATCCACCGATGGCCGCTGGGTGGCTACGACCAGGTGGATGCCGGTGGCGCGCGCCATCTGCGCCAGACGGACGAGCTTGGCCTCGATCACATCGGGCGCCGTCATCATCAGGTCGGCCAGTTCGTCGATCACCAGCACCAGGTAGGGTAGGCGCTCGGCGGCGGGCACGCTTTCGTTGAAGATGGTGATGTTGCGCACATTCCTGGCCGCGAAGCGGCGATAGCGCTCGTCCATCTCGATTAGCAGCCAGCTCAGGGCGCCGCCGGCGTGGTCGATGTCTGTCACTACCGGCGCCACCAGGTGGGGGATGCCGTTGTAGCCGGGGAATTCGACCCGCTTGGGATCGACCAGGATCAGGCGCAGGGCGTCGGGCGTGTTGTTGAAAAGCAGGGCGCAGATGATGGCGTTCAGCGCCACCGACTTGCCCGAGCCGGTGGCGCCGGCAATGAGCAGGTGCGGCAATTTGTGCAGGTCGGCGGCGACGATGGCCCCACTGACATCGCGGCCAAAGGGAACGGCGAGCGGGCTGCCGATTTTCTTGAAGGTGCGATCCTGCAAGAGGCGGCGCAGGCTGACGAGGGCGCCCTCGGGGTTGGGGACTTCGATGCCCACATAGGGCCGGCCTGGCACGGGGGCCTCGATCCGCACGGGGCTGGCGGCCAGAGCCAGGGCCAGGTCGTCGGCCAGCGAAACGATCTGGTTGACGCGCACGCGCAGGATGCGGTCGTTTTTCTGGATATTGCCGGGCGCGACGCCAAACTGGGTGACGGTGGGGCCGATGTTGGTCTCCACTACTTTGGCCGGGATGCCGAAACTGGCCAGGGTGTCTTCGATGATGGCGGCCTGAATGGCGGCCTGTTGGTTGTTGGAGCTGCCTTTGTCCTCGCCCTGCAGCAGGTCGAGCGGGGGGAGCTTCTTGCCGCGACGGGGGGCCGGCGGCGGCGCGAGGCCGCGGGCGACGGCGGCTGCGGGCGGGGCGACGGTCGCCGCGGCCGCAGGTGCGCGCGGCCGGGTTGCGACCGGCTGCTTCGGCAGTTTCGGCTCCTGCATGGCCGCGGCTCCTGGCCCAAGTGCAGCGGCCGGCGGCGGCTTTGGCCCTGGCGCGGCCGCTCCCTTCCCCGATTTCGCCTCTTCTCGCCCGGCTCCACTGCCTCGTGACTTCTGCCCTCCGCCCTCCGCCCTCGGTCCTCCGCCCTCTGGCCTTTTGGCCGGGCGCGACGCCGGGATCAGCCAGGCCGGGAGGGGCAAACTCCGCAGCGGGCTGTAGTTGACGATCAGAAACAGACCCAGGGCGGCAGAGACGATGAGCAAAAACCAGGCCCCGGCCGCGCCCAACCCCTCCCGCAGCAGGTCTGACAACGCCCATCCCACCATGCCCCCGCCTTGCCCCGCTTGCGCCTGCACATAGCTGTCCGCGCCCAGGCGCAGGTGCATGGCCGCCAAGACGGCCGCGAACAGCACTTGCCCCCCCAGCACACTCTCGATGTACCAATTCTTTGCCAGCAGCGGCGCCAGGCGCTGGCCCAGGAGCAGAAACAGCCCCGCTGCGGCAAGCAAAAGGGCAAATGGCAGCGCTCCCCACCCCAGCAGCAACCGCAGGAAGCGCGCGCTGGCGCCGCCAGAGGCGAGTTCGATGGCGAGGATGAGGCCCGCAGTCAGCAAGAGGACGCCCAGGATGTGGTGTTGGCGGGTTTGGGTGAGACGGGTGGGGGAAGGCACAGGCGGCGGGTTGGCAGTTGACCGTGGTTCGATGACTGATGATTGTTGAATGGCCGCCTTCGACGGCTTCCTCAGGCCTTGTCCACCGCCAGGGGGCGGCGATTGGCGGTCGGGGCGGCGCCGTTGTCGGCGGGGGGGCCATCGGTAAAGGCTTCCATCTCGGCCAGGGTGCGGGCAACCTCGGCAATGGCCACGCGCTGTTTGCGGTAGAGGTCGGATTCGCTCATGGCCAGGCGGTTGGCCACCTCGCGCACGCGCTTACCCTGGATGAATTTCAGGTCGAGAATGTTGTAGAGCAGCCATTCGGAGGTGGTCATCTGGCGGGGGCCGAGGGGTCGCTGGCGCTCGATGGCGGTTTGGAGGACGGCGCGCAGGGCGCGTGTGGGTGAGTCGTCGAATTCGCTCAGGCGCTGGCGCACCACCTGCAGGTCGAGGAGGGGGCTGTCGCTGAGTTTGGGGCCGCCCCAGAAGTGGGTGAGGGCATCCCGCACCCATTCGCTGAATTCGGGCGAGGCGACGAGTATCCCGGCAGGCGCGACCGGCCGGGCGATGACATAGGGCACGGCCCCCCGCAGGGCCTGCATGACTTCGATGTCGGGCAGGATCGGGCGCAGAGCTTCGACCACATCGAGTTGCAGACGCCGGTCTTCGACGGCAATCTCGGCCCGGCGCAGCAGGTGCTCGATCACGGTTCTGGCTTCGGGGTCGTGCGGGACGAGGACATCGGCTGGCTGACAGAGGCCAACGAGTCCGATCGGCTGGTCGGTGTGACGGTTGACCAGAGTCCGCACTAGGTAGCCATCGACGGCGTGAAACTCGCTGTCGGGGCTTTCGGCGGTGAGGAGGGTCTGAACTTGGGGCAGGGAGAGGATGCGGCGGGCGTCTTTCTCGTTGCCCAGGATGGCCTCGATTCGGGCCTCGGTCTCGCCCGGCAAGGCGACGAAGCCGGTGTGGACCTGGAAGGCATCGCAAAGTGAAATGAGGACGTTCTCCAGGAATTGGCGCAGGTCGCTGCTGGTCATCAGCCGCGTTTCCAGGGTGCGCAGCCATTGCACCTCGTCGGCTTCGGTGTGGTAGAGGATGCGATCGATGGCGCTCTGCCCCAGGTAGAAAAGCAGCGGCGCTAACACGATTGTCCCCACCACCAGCAAGGTGACGGCGGTATCGGGCGGCAGGCCGAGGATGGCCTCGAGCTTGGGTGTCGCCAGGAGGATGCCCACCACCAGCACGGCCACGGTCGGCCCGCGCAGGAGGAAGTAGATCAGTTGGCGTTTGACGACGCGATCGGGCGAGAGGACGCCGTAGTAGGCGACGCTGTAAGTCATGGCGATGAGCATCACGCCGACGGCGACGTTGGCAATGCTGGCCAGGATGAGGACGAGGGTGGGGTCGGCCTTGCCGGCGCTGGGGGCAAGGATGAGGTAGGGAAAGACGCCCAGGGCGGGGGCGGCGAAACTCCACAGCAGGTAGTTCAGGCGTCGTTTCGAGGCGGTGCTGCGGGCGGCGCTGCGGGCGCGTAGCAGCGTCCAGCCGCCCCACATGGTGGCGATGATGAAGTAGAGGGTGAAGGGGCGAAGAAGCAGCCCCGGCTGGAGATAGGTGACGGGGAAGGCGCCGGTGGGCGGTCGCACCAGGACGTCAGTGGCGACGGCGAGGAGGGCGAAGAAGGCGCTGAGCCCATAGGCGGCGCGGATCAGCCAGACCCAGCGCCGTTGGTAAGGGTGCAGCCATGTGGCCAGCAGGACGGCGCGGCTGAAGTGCAGGTAGGCGGCGGGGACAAGGGCGATGCCCAACCACTGGAATCGCAGCCAGAATTCCTGCCATTCGACGCGCGGCAGGACGATGTCGCCCGAATAGACGAGGACGACGCCCAGCAACAACGCCGCAAACGCCCGCCCCACCCGGCTGTGCAGGTTGAAGGTGAGGATGTAGGCGAAAAGCGAAAAGCTTAGGATGAGGATCGCCGATGACAGCACCAAGTTGGCGAACTCGACGATGCCCAGCCAGGTGGGAAGGGGAGGCATGATGGGGGCGGGTGGAGATTAGAGATTGGAGGTTCTCCAATCTCTAACGAACCATGCGGGCCAGGTGGAGGATGATCTCCTGGTCGCTGTAGAAGCGCTCGTGGAAGCCGCTGAAGGCGAAGCCGTGGTGGGTGTAGAAGGCGATGGCGGGGTGGTTCTTGGTGTTGACTTCGACGATCAGGCTGCGCAGATGGTGGTCGCGCGACCATTGCAGGGCCGTCTCGAGCAGAGCCGAACCGATGCCCTGGCGCCGGAGATCGCGGTGCACGATGTGGTGCTCAAGCCGGCCCATGCGTTTGGCCGGGTCAGGCGCGAGATGGATGAAGCCGGTGATGGTTGCATCCTGTCGGGAGGCGTACATGCAGTCTCCGCGCTGCCAGGATTGTAGGAGGGCGTCGCTGATGGGGACGCCGGGCAGGGTGAGGGGCCGCGGCAAGGGCGCCAGCTGGAAGCCAACCTGGATGTTGGCGCTCTCTACGTTCAGGATCATCTGCCAGACCCGCTGCGTGATGAAGGCCGGGTCGAGCTTGACGCACTCGTTGAGATCGTGCAGGGTGGGGCGGCGAATGTGCATGGGGGTGGGGGGAGGGGGAGTAGATAAGTGAACCGGGAGACCAGATAGACCAGTGGATCAGTAGACAAGTAGACCCGGCCTCCCGGTCTTCCGGTCTCCCGGTCTACATTTCAGTCACCGGGGCGGGCGAAATGGGAGAGTGAGGCGGTGATGGGGTCGCCGTGCCTGAGGACGTAGCTGGGGATGTTGTTGGCCCAGAGTTCGGCCAGGGTGCGTTCATGACGGTTGGGGGCGCCGAAGGTGTCGGCGGCAACAAGGATGGCGGTGCTGCGAACGCCGCGACGGTTGACCTCGCGCAGGGCCAGGACCCAGTTGCGGTCGTTGGAGGGGGTGATGGCGATGAGGGTGCTGGTGCGGCCCAGGAAACTGCCTTCGGCGGTGAGGATGCGGTCGAAACCGGGCCCACCTTGTCGCGGTTCCAGCACGGCCAGCGTCTCCAAGATCTTGTTGAGCTGGCGCTCGCCGCGGTCGGGATGGATCAGCTCGCGATGGGCGGTGTAGGTGATGAGGCCAACCGCCCGGCGCTGGGTGAGATAGTGGCTGGCCAGCGAAGCAGCGGCGGTGACGGCGTATTCGATCGTGGCTGGGATGAGGTCGAAACGGGTGGCGTTTTCGCTCCAGAGCACGGCCGGCCGGTCGAGCTCGCTCGGAGGCTCCCACGGCAAGGCGAAGTGCCAGATGGCGTCGAGATCGACGACAATCCAGATGTCGCTGGTCGGGTCCAGTTCGAATTCTTTGACGATCAGCCGCCCGGTACGGGCCGTGGAACGCCAGTGAATGCGTCCAAAGCTGTCGCCAGGGACGTAGTCGCGCACGGTGGCCACGTTGGTGGTGACATAATGTGTGCGATACCGGGCCGCTTCGCCGCCGGGGGCCATGCCTTCGGGCAGGCGAAAGGCATGGACGGGGACGGTGGCGGGGTAGACGAGGATGCTGCTGGTCTGGGGGAGGGTGCGGCGGTGCTCGAAGATGCCCAGAGGGTCGCCGCTGCGGAGGCTGAGGGGGCCGAGCAGGTAGCGCCCGCGGCGGTAGCAGGGTGTGCGGATGAACCAGCTGTGTCGTTTGCGCCCGCCCAGCGAACTGACCACCCGCGAAGGGTGATGCCCCGGCAGGGTGGAAAAGTCCTTCACTTCTAGCCAGAGTTTGGGCAGCCGGCTGCGATTGACGAGCTCGAATTGTTCTTCGGCGAATTTGCCCACCTGGCTGCGCCGGGCGCGGGTGAAGCGGCTCAGGCTCATCCAGTTGACGTTGAGCCATGCCCACAGCCAGGACCCCACGAGCACGATGGTGATGAGGTAGAAGGTGTTGTAGAGGATGTCCCGGCCGGTGTTCAGGGCGGCGATGAGGCTGAGGAGCCAGACAAGGAGGGCGATCCAGGTGTTGCGACGCATGTGGCGTGTGAGCGGCGGCGAGGCGACTGCGAGGCCGAAGTCGCGGCGAGGAGTGACTTGGCTCTGGTTCAGGCTTTGGGCTGCGATCGGGCGCCGGGGACGGCGATGGTGTTGAGTGTTTCCTGGACGATGGTTTCAGGGTTGACGTTCTTGATCCGGGCCGAGGGGCTGATGATCAGCCGGTGAGCCAGGGTGGCAACGGCCAGGGCTTTGACATCATCCGGGGTGACGTAGTCGCGGCCCAGGGCGGCGGCGAAGGCGCGCGCGGTCTTGAACAGGGCGAGCGAGCCGCGCGGGCTGGCCCCCAGGTAGATGTCGGGGTGTTCGCGGGTGGCGGTCGTGAGCGAGATGATGTAGTTTTTGATCTGCTCATCGACATACACGGTCTTGACCGCATCCTGGGCGGCGGTCAGTTCTTGGGCGCTGACGACCTGGGCAATGTCCTCGATGGGGTGATGGTCGGTTTGCGAGTCGAGGATGGCAACTTCGTGTTTGCGGTCGGGGTAGCCGAGATGGATGCGCATGATGAAGCGGTCGACCTGGGCTTCGGGCAGGGGGAAGGTGCCCTCGTATTCGATTGGGTTTTGCGTGGCCAGCACCAGAAAGGGGCGGGCCAGAGGATAGGTGACGCCATCGACCGTGACCTGGCGTTCTTCCATCGCCTCCAGCAAGGCCGCCTGGGTTTTGGGGGTGGCGCGGTTGATCTCGTCGGCGAGGGCGATCTGGGCGAAGATGGGGCCGGGGCGGAATTCGAATGCCTGCGTCTTCTGGTTGTAGACGGAGACGCCGGTGACATCGCTGGGGAGCATGTCGGGCGTGAACTGGATGCGGCTGAAGGTGCAGCCGATGGATTTGGCGATGGCCCGCGCCAGCATGGTCTTGCCCAGGCCGGGAACGTCTTCGATCAGCAGGTGGCCTTCGCAGAGGAGGGCGAGGAGGGTGGAGCGGATGGGCTGGCGTTTGCCCAGGATGACGTGCTCGACATTGGCGGTGATGCGTTCGACCAGGTCTTGAACGACGGTGGAAGTGGACATGGCAACTCCGAGACGAAGGGTGTGGGTGGGAACGCGTTGATTTTATCACAAGCGCGCGGCAGCGATGCAGCGCGCCTGACACACGCGTTCAGGGCGGACTATGAAGGCGTGCCCGCCGGCAACCTGACCACAAACCTCGCCCCCTCCCCCGTCCGGCTTTCGGCCCAGATGCGCCCGCCGTGCGCCTCGACGATGCGGCGGGCGATGGCCAGCCCTAACCCCGCCCCGCCCGTCGTGCGGCTACGCGACTTCTCGCCCCGATAGAACTGGTCGAAGATGTGCGGCAAGTCCTCGGCCCCGATGCCCTCGCCGGTGTCGATGACCTCGATCTCGACCTGCCCGGCGGCCGCCGCCGCCCGCACCTGCACCCGCCCCCCGCCCGGCGTGTGACGCAAGGCATTGCCCACCAGATTCGCCAGCACGCGCTCGACCTTCTGTGCATCCAGGTCGGCGATGATGTCCGGCCCGGCGTCGCCTGCCAGCGCCACCTGGTGACGGGCGGCCAGCTCGGCATAGCGTTCGATCGTGTTCGAGACCAGGTCGGCGACCGAGGTGGGATGGCGGTCGAGCATCAGCCGGCCGGCGTCGAATTGGGCCAGATCGAAGAGATCGTCGATCAATGCCGTCAGCGCCTGAACATCGCGTTGGGCTGTGCGCAAATAGCGTTGCTCGGTGGCGGCATCCTCCACCATGCCGTCGGCCAACGCCTCGATGATGGCCTGCACCGAAGCCAGCGGCGTGCGCAGGTCGTGACCGGCCCAGGCCACCAGATTGCGGCGCATCGCCTCCAAATCGCGACGCTCCTGGTCGGTGGCCTGAAGCTGCGCTGCCATCTCGTTGAACGAAGTCGCCAGCTCGGCCATCTCATTGCGTCCGGCCACCGGCACACGCACATCCAACTGCCCCCGGGCCACGGCCTGCGCCCCGGACGTCAGTTGGGCGATGCTGTCGGTCAGGGCCGCGGCCAGGAAATAGCCCAACGACATGGCGATGCCGCCCGCGAAGACCAGCAGCACCGTCGCCAGTTGCAAATCGTGTTGGCTGGCGAACATCAGGCGCGCCGTCAGCCAGACGTTGAAAAAAGTCAGCGCTCCTGCCAGCGCCCAGCTCCCCAGCAGCGTCCAGCGCAGGCTGGGCGAGCGGTGGATCAACCCAAAGCGATAGGCCAGGTAGCCGGCGGCCAGCGAAATCCCGGCGGTGATAGTCAGAAACAGCGCCATCGCCTGCAGGTCGAACATCGATGGCCGCATCAGCAGATAGAAGAAGCCCAGCGCCAGCGCCAGTGTGACCAGCACTCCTGCCAGGAAGCGCATCGGCAAGCGCATCAGGTGCAGGCGTCTATTGGTAATGGTCAGTTCCATGGCTCAACCTTCCGAAAAATGATGCTATCGGTTACTGGCTATTGCGCAATAACCAATAACCAAATACCCCACCTACGGCTCGAACTTATACCCCACCCCCCACACTGTCAGCAGATGGCGTGGGTTCGAGGGGTCGGCTTCCAGTTTCTCGCGCAGGCGGCGGATGTGGACGGTGACGGTGCTGGGGTCGATGTATTCGCTGATCCCCCACACCTGGTCGAGCAACTGGTCGCGGTTGAAAACCTGCCGCGGATGGCGAGCCAGCCACCACAGCAGATCGAATTCCTTGGCCGTCAGGGTTTTCTCTTCGCCGCGGACGGTGGCAAGTCGCGTCTTGGGGTCGATTTGCAGGTCGGAGAAGACGATGGCCGCTTCGCTGCTCGTGGTGGGCGTTCCCTGCGTGCGCCGCAGCACGGCCTTGACGCGGCTGACCAACTCACGCGGGCTGAAGGGCTTGACCACATAATCATCGGCGCCCATCTCCAGGCCCAGGATGCGGTCGGTCTCCTCGCGGCGGGCGGTGAGCATGATGATGGGTGTGCTGCTGTGCGCCCGCAGCCAGCGCGTGATCTCCAGACCATCGACATGGGGCAGCATCAAGTCCAGCACCACCAGGTCGGGGCGCGAGGCCGCCAGCCAGTTGAGCGCCGTTTCGCCATCGCGCAGCACGGTCACATCATAGCCCCCGCGCTTGAGATAGAGGCTGACGACTTCGGCGATGCTGGGTTCGTCTTCGACGACGAGGATGTGCGGGCGGTCCATGAGGAGGGTGGCGGGAGGAGGGAGGTGGGCGGCGGGAGACGCGGGTCTCGATTCTCAGGCTACGCTCGTGACCAGACAATACGGCGCGCAACACACACCATAAGCCGCATTTCTTACAGAAGCCTTACCGTCGCGCCAACCAAAACACGGGTGGCCTTCGCAGCCCCCCGTGTTCGAGTGTCGGACAGAGGTGTAGGCGCGCTTCAGGCCGGAACAAGCTCCTCAGCTGGGATGACGATGCGAAAGGTGTCGTAGTCGGTCGCTTCCAGCGCCGCCAGGAATTTCTCGGCCTCCATCGCCGCCATCACACCCTGCCCGGCGCTGGTGGCCACCTGCCGGAAATAGTCATCCTGTATCTCGCCGGCCGCAAAAACACCCGGCACACTGGTGTGCATGCGCCGGTTGGTGGCAATATAGCCGTTCTCCATCTCCAACTGGTCCGCAAACATCCAGCCGTTTGGCTCGTGGCCGATGAAAATGAATACGCCTTCGGTGGGGAAGATATCCTTCTTGCCGGTTTTGACGTTTTCGACCACGATCGCTTGCACGGCGCCATTTGGCCCGGCCTCGATGCTGGCAACGACGCTATCCCACAAATACTGGATCTTCTCATTGCTGAAAGCTCGGCTTTGCAGGATTTTGCTGGCCCGCAACTCGTCGCGGCGGTGGATGATCGTCACTTTGGTGGCGAAACGGGTCAGGAACAACGCCTCTTCGACGGCGCTATCGCCGCCGCCTACCACCACCACCTCTTTGCCGCGGAAGAAGAAACCGTCGCAGGTGGCGCAGTAGCTGACGCCGCGGCCGGTCAGTTCCTCTTCGCCGGGGACATGCAGCTTGCGCGGGGTGGCGCCCGTGGCCACGATCACACTCCGGGCCTGGTAGCTTTGCCCGGCCTGGGTCTTGACGAGGAAGGGGTGCTGTGAGAAATCGACTTCGTTGACATAATCATATTCGATGCGGGCGCCGAATTTCTGCGCCTGCTCCTGAAACTTTTCCACCAGCTCGGGGCCCGAGAGACTGGCCGGGAAGCCGGGATAGTTTTCGACTTCGTAGGTGATCGCCACCTGGCCGCCGATCTCGTTGCCGGTGATGATGAGGGGATTGAGTTGGGCGCGACCGGTATAGACGCCGGCTGCAAAACCGGCCGGGCCGCTGCCAATGATGATGACGTTTTCGATTGACATGTTTGGGGACTCCATTTCTTTGTCGATGAACAGAGAACGGGGGTGGGGGACGGGAAGCGGGGGGGAGAGGCGGGGTACGGGAGGCCGACGGCGCCGGTCGTCGATGTGCTGCGCCTAAGGTTGGATGGCCAGCGGGGCAACCTTGTGGTCGATGCCTGTTTTTTCTTTGGACGCGGGATCGGCGGGCGATGTTACCTGGCGCGTCTGCCAATAGGGGGCGGGGCGATCCATCTCGCCCAGCTGGGCGGCGACAAGCGCCAGCAGGACGACGGCGGCCGTCTCGGTGCGGAGGACGCGCGGGCCAAGCCCCACCAGTTCGACCCCCGCCCCGGCGGCCGCCTCGATCTCGGCCGGGTCGAAGCCGCCCTCCGGGCCGATGAACAGCGTCAGGGGCCAGGTCGCTGCTGCCAGCGCCTGGCGGATGGGCCGCGTGGCCGAGGTGGCGGGCATCAGGCTCAGGCCCCGCCGTTGTGCGAGCGCCTGCTGAAAACTGATCTCTGGCAGCAACTGCGGCAGCCGCCCGCGCAAGCTCTGCTCTGCCGCCTCGCGGATGATGCGCTGCCAGCGCTGGCGCTGACCATCGCCGGGCGAGCGGCGCACGGTGCGGCGGGTGATGATGGGTTGGAAATGGGTCACGCCCAACTCGACGCCTTTTTGCAGCACCCAGTCGAAACGCTCGCCGCGGGCAATGGCCTGGCAAAGGATGAGATCGCCGCCCGGTTCCTCGCCCGCCGGCAGGTTTTGCACGATCTGGCCGCATACTTCGCTCTTGCCGCTGTGCTGCAGCGCCGCCCGATAGCGCCCGCCCTCGCCGTCCAGCACCTCCACCTCCTCGCCGCTGCGCAAGCGCAGGACGCTGCGGATCTGGTGCGCCTGGTCGGGCGCGAAGCGCACCTGTTGGCCGCGAATGGTGGAGGGAGAGACGAAGAAACGATGCATGGGCAATGTTGTGCGCTACCGAGGCTTTTCGCGCACGAATGACACGAATGGACGAATATCACGAAGATAACCAATAATATCTGTATTTCTTCCTATTTGTGTCAAGAAAAACTTATCTGTGTTCTCCCCATTTGTGTCATTCCCCGCGCGCAGCCAGCGCCCACCAGTCGCCATCGCGCAGCGATTCGACCAGGCGCAAACCGCGTGCGGCCAGCGCCAGATCGACGAGATGGCGGCGGTGGTCGATGATCCCGGCCAGCAGCAGCACGCCGTTGGGGGCCAGACGGGCGGCCAGGTCTTCGTGTAGCAGCAGGTCGGCCACCACGTCGGCCAGGATATTGGCCAGGATGAGGTCGAAGGCGCCGTTGGCAGGAACCGAGTCGGATTCGACCCGAACTGCGTCCTCGACCCCATTCAAGCGTGCGTTTTCGGCGGCCACGCGCACGGCTACGGGGTCGATGTCGGTGGCCAGCACGCCGGCGGCGCCCAGCTTGGCGGCGGCGATGGCCAGGATGCCGGAGCCGCAGCCCACATCCAGCACGCGGTCGCCGGGGCGCAGGTAGCGCTCCAGCAGGGCCAGGATGAGACGGGTGGAGGGGTGGCCGCCGGTGCCAAAGGCCATGCCGGGGTCGAGCCG
>CAYWPZ010000069.1:0-18670 GCA_964460135.1 uncultured Caldilineales bacterium
CCCGCCTTCGACGCCGCCGGCCAGCCTCTTGCCAACAACGCCCTCCCCCTGGGCCAACTCCTCATCACCGCCGACTGACATTGGCGCTCCAATCTCCAATCTCCAATCTCCGATCCCTCCCCATCCCGATGGACCAACCCTTCCGCCTCACCCGCTACTTGCACCTGCTCATCGCCCGCTGGCCGCTGATCGTCCTGCCGGTGGCCGTAGCCGTCATCGTTGCCGCCGTGCTCGGCATCCTCACGCCCGTGCGCTACACCGCCACCGCCACCCTTATCACCCCCACGCCGCAGATCACCTGGCGCTGGGAAAACAAGATCTACGAGGTCGTCGACCCACGCTTCGACTGGCGGGGCGAGGTGATAGCATTGTTCGACACGAAGAAACTCTTCGAGCGCGCTCTGGGCAAAGTCGAAGGCCAATTGGAGACGCCGGTGACGGCCGAAGACTTGCGGGCCGCCGCCGCCGCCAGCCGGGGCGCCGGCAGCCTGCTATTGGTCAGGGTCAAAGCCGCCTCGCCCGGCGACGCCATCCTCCTCGCCGACGCCGTGGCGCAGGCTGTGCCCGAGACCGTCGCCGATCTCTACGCCGGCGATGTAGCGGCCAACCAGAAAGCCTTGGGGGCCGCCAAAGCCGAATACAAGAAATGGGACGATCAACTGCTGCAATTCCGCGGGCGCACGGGCATCGGCATCGGCGGCGGCGGCGAATTGGCTTCCGGCCGGGGGGACGGCCTCTATGGCGCTCAAAGTACGATCAAACACGAATTGACGATCAAGAACTCCGACCGGGCCAGCCTGCAAAACGCCATCGACCGCATCGACATCGTCCTGGCGCAACTAGAGACATCGCCGGCGACGGCTTCTACGGCCCTGCTCGACCTGCCGGAACTGGAAACCTACGGCGCCGACTACACCGACCTGACCCAGCTGGCCAAAAGCAGTGAGGCGGCGCTCAAGAGCAGGCTGGAGGGTCTGCGACAGCAGATGTCCATCGACCTCGACGCCCTGGCCGAAAACGCAGTCGCGCGCCAGTTTGTCGAGTCTGCCAGCACACAGGAATGGGAAAACACCTTGCGCGTGCGTGGCGTCTGGCTGGAATCCGTAACCGCCCTCGAGCGAAGGGCCGTGGAACTGCAGATGAAACGGTTGATCGAAGGCGACCGCGTGCGCATCCTCGACACAGCCACAGCCCCCACCGGCCCCTCGCAGCCCAACTGGCTCTTCAATATCGGCCTGGCGGTGGTTGCCGGCCTGCTCCTGGGCCTGCTCCTCGCCATCATCTCCATCTATTGGCGTGGCGCCCAGGCCTGACCGCCGCCCCGCCCGCGCCTGGCTGCTGGCCCTGATCTTTGGGCTGATTGTGGGCCTGGGCTGGTGGCTGATCCTTCCCCCGTGGACCGCGCCCGACGAACCCGGCCACTTCCTCTACACCCGCCTGCTGGCCGACCTCGGCCGTCGCCCCCTCGCCTCAGACATGGGGCCCGCCGTCGAGACCCCCCTCGTGCGCAGCCTTTCCGAGAGCGACTGGTGGGGCTATCAACAACGCCCGACGCCCGCCCCTCTTCCCTCGCGCCTGGTTGCCGACCCCCTGCTGGCTGCCAGCGGCGTGCAGGCGGCCGACGAACCCCTGCTCTTTTACATCCTGCCGGCCTTCGTCCTGCTGCGCTTGCCCACCGCCGTGACGACCAACCCGGCCCTGGCGCTGCGCTGGCTGCGGCTTTGGTCGCTGGCCTTGCGGCTGGGCGCGGTCGCGGCGGCGCTGTGGTTGGCGCAGCGATGGTGGCCGGGGCAACCTGACCGCGTGCTGGGGTCAGGCCTATTGGTTGGCGGCTTGCCGATGGTCGCCTTCATCGCCGGCAGCCTCAACAACGACGCCCTGGCTCTCCTCTGGGGGGCGCTGGCCTTCACCCTCCTCGCCCTGCCCGGCTCCTTTTACTGGCCCCGGCGCTTGTTCACGACCCTCGCCCTCGCCATTGCCCCCCTCTGGGTCGATGCCGGCCTCCTCTACCTCTGGCCGTTGGCGCTGGCGCGGCTGTCGTGGGGCCGCCCCCGCGCCCGGCGGCTCTGGTTGGCGGCGGTGGCCGTGTTGCTCATCTTGCTGTTGCCAAACCCGCGCTGGGCCGCCGGCTGGCGACGCCTCCCCGCCTTCGCCCTCACCCGCGCCGGCGCGAGCCTGGCCGCCAAGCCATCTCCCGGCCAGACCACGCACCTCATCCAGCACATCGCCGGCAAACAGGCCCTGGCCTTGCGCAACCGCCCCCTCGAACTTAGCGTCATCGCCCCGCCGCTTGACTTGATCGGCCTGACCCTGACGGCGGCCGATGGCAGCCAAACCGCCAGCCTTGCCTGCTCGCGGCTGAGACCGTGTCGTCTCGGCTTCACTCCTGCCGCCGACGCCATCTTCCTGCGCCTTGAGGTCGAAGCCGAACGGCCCAGCCGCTTTCGACTTCATCTCAGCGACGAAGACGGCCGCAGCCTGCTTTTCAATGGCGACGGAAGTCTTGCCGACCCCGTGGGAAGCCCCCTCTTCACCTTGCTGGAGCGCCGCCTTCCCGTCCCGGCCGGCTACTTCGGCCAGGCCCTCGCCCCCGCCGCCTGGGACGCCCCCGCCCAATTCCGCTACCTGCTCTTTGCCGGCTTCACCTGGGCCAGCTTCTGGGGTTACTTCGGCTGGCTCAGCCGCCCCTTCCCCTGGCCGGTCTACCTCCTCCTGGTTGCGGCCACCCTTGCCGCCGCCTGGGGCATCTTCCGACTTTTGTTCCAGGCTGCGCTCGCGGCCGGCGCCGCCCCCTCGCCCCCTCGCCGCCCGGCTCCGAACGAGGACGTCGCCCTCCTCCGCCTCTCCCTGCTCGCCTTTGGCCTCCTCCTGGCCCAAATCTGGCTGCCGATGGTGGGCCAGAGCTGGCAGCCGCAGGGTCGCTACCTCTTCCCCGGCCTCCTCCCCATCGCCCTCCTGCTCCTCCTCGGCTGGGAGGCAATCCTGCCCCCCGCCTGGCGCTCTCGGTTGCCCCTCCTCCTGGCCGCCGCACTCGCCATCCTCAACCTCCTTGCCTGGCGCATCGTCATCCGCTGACGAAACCCCAATAAGAGAGCAGGAGCAAACCAGCGCCACACACCACGCACCCCATGCCCATCCACGATCCTGCCCGCCGTCTTCTCATCATCGGTCTCGATGGTGGCTCCTGGGACATCCTCGGCCCCCTCTGCGACCTGGGCGAAATGCCCAACCTGGCCCGGCTGCGCAACCAGGGCGCCTGGTCGGATCTGCTTTCCACCCTGCCGCCCGTCACTGCCCCGGCCTGGTCCACCTTCCTCACCGGCGTCAACCCTGGCCGCCACAGCATCCTCGGCTTCCGGCGCAAACCCGCCGACCCGGCCCAATCGCTGCGCAACGAGGGCAAACCCGTCACCACTGCCCATCTGTCCGCGCCCACCCTCTGGGACTACTTCTCGGCGGCCGGGCGCGCTGTGGGCGCCATCAACCTGCCCATCAGCTACCCCCTGCGCCCACTCAACGGCTTTGCCATCTCGGGCATGCTCACCCCGCCCGCCGCCGCCGACTGGACCTGGCCGCCTGACCTGGCCGCCGAACTCAAGGGCTACATCATCGAGCTGGACTACGGCCGGCCAGGCCAGACGCTGCAGCCCGACGCCTTGCCCGGCCCCGGCCAGATGTTGACCGATATCATCGCCATGACCGAGCGCCTGGGCTTCCACAGCCTGCGCCTGATGCAAACCCGGCCCTGGGACGTGTTGATGACCGTCTTCACCGGCACTGACCGGGTCTCGCACCACTTCTGGCACTACTTGCAGGGCGACGAAGTGGGCGGCAACCTGGAAATCGCCATCGCCCGGCAACTGACCGACTTCTTCCACCTGCTCGATAGCATCATCGGCAGCATGGCGCGTTCGGCCGGCAAAGACGTCACCATCGTCTTCCTCTCGGACCACGGCTTCGGCCCGGCGGCGCGGCATTGGGCGCACCTGAACAACTGGCTGCTCGAACTCGACCTCCTCCGTCTCCAGCCGGTCTCGCCAGGGGGCTGGCTCCAACAGATCAAAAGCCGCGCCCCCTGGCTGCGCGACATCGCCAAACGTATCCTCCCTGCCGACGCCCGCGCCGCCGTGCAATCGCACAGCCACCTGGCCGACGCCATCGATTGGCCCCGCACCCTGGCCTGGGCCGAGCCGCTCTACAACAACGTCGCTGCCATCTACCTCCATCGCCAGGATCGCTACCCAAACGGCATCATCAGCCCTGCCGCCGTCGACACCCTGCGCCAGAGCCTGATCGAAGAGGCCCAAGACCTGATGATCCCCGGCCTCGACCGCCCCCTGGTGCAGGACATTCGCCTCCGCGAAGACTGCTACAGCGGCCCCTTCGTCGAGACCTTTCCCGACCTCATCCTCACCCTCGACCCCGACTATGCCGCCGTCCCCACCCTGGGCAGCACCCTCATCACCCCCATCCCCAATCTGCTGCGCACCGGCGACCACCGACCCGAGGGCATCTTCCTGGCCTGCGGCGCCAACACCCGCCCCGGCCCCCTGCCCCACACGCCCTCGCTGATCGACCTCGCCCCCACCCTGCTTCACTTCGCCGGCCTACCCATCCCCGCCGGCATGGAAGGCGAACCGATCTTCGACGCCTTCCACGACGGCTACCTGGTGCTCCACCCGCCCCACCGCGGCCCCAACCTGCTGCCCGCCGCACCTGCGCCCGGCCACGAGCTTTCAGCCGACGAGAGCGCTGCCATCGATCAACGATTGCGCGGGTTAGGTTATCTCTAGCTGAATCCTATGGCATATTGCGTATTTGGCAATTTCTCGCCGATACGCAACAAAATACGAAATAGCTAAAAACCAATCACCAAACACCCCATCCCATGCTCCTCATCCTCGGTCTCGACGGCGCCGACTGGTCGATCCTCAACGCCCTGATCGATGCGGGCAAAACCCCTCACCTGGCAGCCCTGCGCGAGCGCGGCCAACACGGCCTGCTCCGCTCCACCATCCGCCCCGAATCTTCCATCGCCTGGGCCACCTTTGCCACCGGCGTTGGCGCCGGGCGGCACGGCATCTACAGCTTCAGCGCCCAACGCCCCGATAGCTACGAGACCACCCTTGTCACCTCGGCCAGCATCCGCAGCCCCGCCTTCTGGCAGACGGCCGCAGCCGCGGGCAAGCGGGTGGCCTTGCTGAACGTGCCCATGACCTATCCGCCGCAGCCGCTTGTGGGCGGGGTCAATGTGGCCGGGATGCTGGCGCCCACCACTCGCAGCCCCTTCGTCTGGCCGCCAGAGATGCGGCAGCGCCTGCTCGACGCTGCACCCGGCTACACCGTCGCCCTCGACCGCACCGGCCTCAGCCTGCGGCGCTTCATCGCCGCATCGACGCGCTCGATCCAGGCCCGCACGGCGGCCGCGATCTGGCTGGCGCGGCAGGGCGATTGGGAGGCGATGGTCGTCGTCTTCACCGAGACCGACCGGCTCCAGCACTACTGTTTTCATCTCATCGACCCACAGCACCCCCGGTACGACCCGCACGAGAACACCCTGAGCCGCGAACTCGTAGCCGCCTACCAGACTCTCGACCACGGCATCGGCCAACTCCTGGCCCTCGCTGGCTCCGATGCCACCGTCATCATCCTCTCCGATCACGGCTTCGCTCCCTGCGCCCGCTCTTTCCGGCCCAACGCCTGGCTGCAAACAGAGGGGCTGCTGACCCTGAGAGGCGCGGCCAACCGCCCGGCTGCTGATCTTTGGCAACGGTTGCGCGGCCACGCCGGGCTGCGCCGCCTGAAACAGAGCCTGCCCATCGTCCAGGATTGGCGGCGGCCGCCAGCGCCGGGCGCGGGGCTGGCCGCGGTCGATTGGCCGGCCACGGCGGCTGTCTTCAGCCCGGCCGGCGGTATCCGCTTCAACACCCGCGACCGCGAGCCGCAGGGCATCCTCGCCCCCGCCGAAACCGAGACCCTGGCCACTGAACTCAGCCAGAAATTGTTGACCCTGGTCGATCCTGCCACCGGCCACCCTGCCATCGCCGCCGTCCACCGCCGCCAGGACTTGTATCACGGCCCCCACCTCGACCTGGCCCCCGACCTGGTCATCGAACCCGTCCGCCGTCACGCCGACCCCAGGCGCGTATACGTGTTGTCTTACGAACTCGGCGGCGATGTCTTCGCCGACAGCGGCGACCTCACCGGCAACCACGCCCTCGAAGGCGTTTTCATGGCCGCGGGACCTGAAATCAGGCCGGGCGTCCTCCACGACGCCGAATTGGTGGACGTCGCGCCCACCATCCTGCACCTGCTGGGCCTGCCTCTGCCAGAAGACCGCGATGGTTGCCCGTTGCCGATCGGAGGGGCGAGCCGCGCCGCCGGACACACGGCTGCCGGCCATTCGCCTCCTGCGCCGGCCAGCGCCCCGGCTAACACCCCGGCCTTCGCCCCGGACGAACAGGCGGCGGTCGAGCAGCATCTGCGCGCGCTCGGCTATCTCTGACCCAGGCTTGGCCGCAGGCCCGAACGCGCCTACAATGACACCCTCATCCTTGTCCTCGCTTCGGGGCCAACGCCTCCTATGTCTCGGCGCTACACGTTCTTGTTCGCAGGTCTCGTCATTGCCCTGGCCCTGGTAGGGTTAGCGTGGGCCGGTTCGTCCTGGGGCGAACGCAACGACCAGGCGACGCCGATGGAGGCAGCGGCAGCGCCAACCTGGACGCCGACGCCGGCAATCACGGCCTCGCCCTGGCCGACTACCGCCAGCGCCCCTGCAACATTCACCCCATCAGCCACGCCGCCGCCGACCAGCACACCCTCAGCCACGCCCACCCTGTCGCCGCCGGCCACGCCTACACCCACCGCCGCCACAAGCCCAACCAAACGCATCGATTCGGCGGGGCCGATCCCGCTCCCCACCATCCAGGCGTTGCCCATCGGCCAGGGCCGGCCCCCGGCCCGCCTGCTCATCCCCGCCCTGGGGCTGGATGCGCCCGTGCTGCCGATGGGCTGGCATGTGGTGGAAGACGCCAACGGCATCCGCAGCGAGTGGGATGTGGTGGACGCCGCCGCCGGGCATCACATCGACTCAGTCTTTCCGGGCGAGGCGGGCAATGTCGTGCTTTCGGGGCACAACAATATCGGCGGGGCGGTGTTCCGTTCGGTCTGCGTCATCGGCGAGCCGGGCGTTGATTTCGGGCTGGGCGACGAGATGATCGTGCAGGACGAGGCCGGTCGCAACTTCGTCTACCGGGTGGAGGGTTGGCAACGCTTTGCCGAAGAGGGCGCCAGCATCGCCCAACGCCAGGCCAACGCCCGCTATCTGGCCCCCACCGAGCGCGCCCAACTCACCCTCATCACCTGCTGGCCGCCTACCTCCAACACCCATCGCGTCGTCGTCACCGGTCTGCTCACAGAAAAACGCTAAACGATGCCCCGTCCACTCCTCCCCCTCGTCTTCCTGCTGCTCACCCTGCTTGCGGCCTGCGCGGCCTCGCCCAATGTCATTACCTGGGAAACGGCTTCGGAGGTGAACACGGCCGGGTTCAACATCTACCGCGGGCCGAGCGCCGAGGGACCGTGGACGCAGGTCAACACGACGCTGATCCCGCCCTCCTCCGACCCGGTGCAAGGCGGGAAATACGAATATCGCGATGCGGCCCCCGTCCCCGGCCAGAGCTATTACCTGCTCGAAGAGATCGAACTGAACGGCGCCAGCACTCGCTATCCACCCACCCTGCTTGCACCCGCCGGCCGGAATAGCTGGCTGTTGTGGGTAGGCGCGGCAGCAGCGGCGGCGGCAGTCGGCTGGATGATCGGCGGGCGCCTTCGCTCGCGACAAAGCCAGAAACAAGGCCCGGCCCAATGAATCTCCATGACCGCACGGTGTTGATCACGGGGGCGTCGATGGGCATCGGCGCCGCCACAGCGCGGGCCTTTGCCGAGCGCGCTGCCGCCGCCCGTCCCCTACGCCTGGCCCTCCTGGCCCGCTCGAGCGACCGCCTGCAAACGCTGGCCGAGGAGTTGAACCGACAGCCGGGTGTGCTGGCGCTGGCCGTGACCGCCGATGTGACGCAGCCGGAGAGCCTGGTGGCGGCGGCGGCGCAGATCGAGGGGGCGTTCGGGCCGGTGGATGTCTTGGTCAACAATGCCGGGGTGGGGATGCGCAGCCCGGTGGGGAGCATCGACCTGGCCGCGGCGCGACGGGTGTTCGAGGTCAACTTCTGGGGGGCGCTGGCCTGTATCGGGGCCGTGCTGCCGGGGATGATAGCGCAAGAGGACGGGTTGATCATCAATATCTCCTCCATCCTCGGCCACCGGGCCATGCCCAATGCCGGCATCTACTGTTCGACCAAGTTCGCGCTCAATGCCCTGTCCGAATCGATGCGGCTGGAACTACGACCGCACGGCATCCGCGTCGTTTGTTTCTATCCGGGCGTTACCGAGACCGAATTCGGGCGCAACGAACTGACCGGCGACGCCAGCGGCCAGGGCCGCAACCGCGCCGGTCGCACGCCGGCGGCAACGGTGGGGCGGGCGATCGTGCGGGCGGCGCAGCGCGAGCCACGCGACGGCTACGCCACACTCTTCGACCGTGTTTTCATCTGGGGCGCGACCCTGGCGCCGGGGCTGTTGGATCGGATGCTGATACGGTTCTACCGTTCCAAGAGAGACCCTTAAAGGTTTTCAATGCCTTTAGGGTCTGAGATCACAACCGTTGGGCAATCAACTCGGCGATCTGACCGGGGTGGTGGGCGACGGGGACGCCGGCATCCTGAAGGGCTTTGATCTTGTCGGCGGCCGTGCCTTTGCCGCCGCTGATGATGGCGCCGGCGTGGCCCATACGCTTGCCAGGTGGCGCCGTTTGGCCGGCGATGAAACCGACCACCGGTTTGGTCACATACTGCTTGATGAACTCGGCGGCGATCTCTTCGTCGTTGCCGCCGATCTCGCCGATCATGACAATGGCCTGGGTGGCGGGGTCATCCTGGAACAGCCCCAACACATCGACGAATTTGGTGCCGATGATGGGGTCGCCGCCGATGCCTACCACGGTGCTCTGGCCGATGCCCATTTCGGTGAGGGCGGCCACCGACTCGTAGGTAAGGGTGCCGGAGCGCGAGACCAGCCCCACCGGGCCGGGGGTGTGGATGCGGCCTGGCATGATCCCCACCTTGGCCTCGCCGGGCGTGATCAGGCCGGGGCAGTTGGGGCCGATCAAACGGGTAGGGAGGCGGTCGATGTAGGCGCGGACGCCGATCATGTCCAGGACGGGGATGCCTTCGGTGATGCAGACGATCAGTTCGACCCCGGCATCGGCGGCCTCGAGGATGGCGTCGGGAGCGAAGCGGGCCGGGACATAGATGATCGAGACGTTGCAATCGGTGGCCACCCGCGCCTCGGCCACGGTGTTGAAGATGGGCGCGCCCAGGATCTCCTGCCCACCCTTGCCCGGCGTCACCCCGGCGACGATGTTGGTGCCGTAATGCTGCATGTGCGTGGCGTGGAACAAGCCCTCGCGCCCGGTGATGCCCTGCACCACCAGCCTGGTGTTTTTATCGACAAGAATGCTCATCAATCACTCCGAATTTTGGTTATTGGTTATTGGAGATTGACGTCAATCACCAATGACCAATGACTACCCTCTCCCCGCCGCGGCCACGGCCTTTTGTGCGGCCTCGGCCAGGGTGCGGGCGGTCAGCATGTTGGCTTCTGAGAGGATGGCTCGACCTTCCTCTTCGTTGGTTCCCACCAGCCGGGCCACCATCGGCACCTTGGTGGGTACCTGCTCCAGCGCCGCCAGGATGCCGCGCGCCACTTCGTCGCAACGGGTGATGCCGCCGAAGATGTTGAACAGCACCGCCTTGACGTTGGGATCGCTGAGGATGATACGCAGGGCAGCGGCCACTTTCTCGGAGCGGGCGCCGCCGCCGATGTCGAGGAAGTTGGCCGGTTCGCCGCCGTAGTATTTGACGATGTCCATGGTCGCCATCGCCAGCCCGGCGCCGTTGACCATGCAGCCGATCTCGCCATCGAGTTTGACGTAGCTGAGGCCGTTGACGCGGGCCTCGGCTTCGGCCGGAGCTTCCTCATCGAGGTCGCGCATTTCTTCCAGATCGGGATGGCGGAAGAGGGCGTTGTCATCCAGCACCATCTTGCCGTCCAGCGCCACCACGCTGCCATCGCCCTGGATGACGAGTGGGTTGATCTCGGCCAGCTCGGCGTCAGAGCGACCGAAGGCTTCGTACAGGCCCAAGGCGATCTGGGTGAAGGCCCGGAAGTGCTCTTGGGGCAGGTTGATGGCCGAAGCCAGGCCGATGGCCTGGTAGGATTTCATGCCCAGGGCCGGGTCGATGGCGACGGTCTTGATGGCATCCGGGTTGGAGGCAGCGACTTCTTCGATATCCACACCGCCCTCGCTCGACGCCATCATCACCAGCCGGCGCCGCGCCCGGTCGATGACCAGACCCAGGTAGATTTCTTTTTGGATGTCCGAGGCCTCATCCACCAGCACCCGCTTGACGGTGAGGCCCTTGATGTTCATGCCCAGGATGGCGTCGGCCTTGGCCTCGGCTTCGTCCGGTGTTTTTGCCACTTTGATCCCGCCAGCCTTGCCGCGGCCGCCCACCAGCACCTGCGATTTGATCACAACCGCTTTTCCCAGCCGTTGGGCAATCTCCCGCGCCTGGGTGGGAGAGGTGGCGACTTCGCCGCGGGGGATGGGGACGCCGTACTGGGCGAAGATGCGTTTGGCCTGGTATTCGTGGAGTTTCAAGCGCAGCCTCCTGTGGGGAGAAGGATGGAGATTGGAGATTGGGTGCTACGTACAGGACTCGGAACCTGAATCGCGCTTATGACGCAGTGCGTTAGTCTCTGGCAGGATTATAGGGGAGGCGGGCGAGCGCGGCAAATCTGCAAGCAGGCAAGCAGTCGGAGCGATCACCGATTCTCCAATCCGTGGTAGAATACCGGCCCGCAGGCGTTTGTCTCTTGCCTCGCCGCCAGATTGCCCCCTATGTCCGCCCTGCGCTCCCTCCCCCGCAACATCTGGGTGCTGGCCGCCACCAGCTTCCTGCGCGACGTGGCCAGCGAGATGTTGGTGCACCTGACGCCGCTCTTTCTGGCCAATGTATTGGGGGTGCGCACCGGGGTCATCGGCCTGATCGAAGGTGTGGCCGAGACCACCGCCAGCCTGGTGAAAATCTACGCCGGCTGGCTCTCGGACCGGCTGGGACGGCGCAAAGGGCTGACTGTGGCCGGCTATGGGCTGGCGGCGCTGGCCACGCCGCTGTTGCTGATCGCCCAGAGCTGGCCGGCCGTCCTCCTCTATCGCTTTCTCGACCGCCTGGGCAAGGGCATCCGCACGGCCCCGCGCGATGCCCTCATCGCCGATTCGGTGCCGCCAGATCAGCGCGGTCTTGGCTTTGGTCTTCATCGGGCCGCCGACACTGCCGGCGCCTTTCTGGGCCTGCTCATCGCCCTGTTCATGGTCTGGCGGATGCAGGCCGGCGGACCAGGCCTCGACCCGATCACCTTTCGCGCCATCGTCGCCTGGGCCTTGCTCCCCAGCCTTCTGGCTGTGATCGTGCTGGCCTGGGGGGTGCGAGAGGCGCGCCGGCCGGCCCCCTCGACCCCTCCCCGCCTCTCGCTGGCTGGATTCGAGCGGCCATTTCTTCGCTTTCTGACTGTGATGGTCTTGTTCACACTGGGCAACAGCAGCGATGCCTTTCTGGTTCTGCGCGCCCAAGCGGCCGGAGCCTCGGTGCTGATGATCCTGGCCATGATCGCCGGCTTCAATCTGGTCTATACCCTCGCCTCCGGCCCGGCCGGCGCCCTCTCTGACCGCAGCGACCGGCGACGGCTGATCATCGCCGGTTGGGGCCTTTATGCCCTCGTCTATGTGGGTTTTGCCTTTGCCGCTTCCACCTGGCAGTTCTGGTTGCTTTATGCCGCCTATGGCGTGTATTATGCCCTGACCGAAGGTGTGGCCAAGGCATTCGTGGCCGATCTGACCCCCGCCGAACGTCGCGGCTCGGCCTACGGCGTCTTCAATGCCGCCATCGGCCTGACGGCGCTGCCGGCCAGTGTCTTGGCCGGGCTGTTCTGGCAGGGTTTGGGCGCCTGGGCGGGTTTTGGCCCGGCTGCGCCCTTCCTTTTCGGCGGCTGCCTGGCGCTTCTCTCTGGCCTGCTGCTCTGGCGGTGGGTGAAATAGGGGGGAGTAGACAAGTAGATGAGTAGAAAAGTAGACAAGTAGATGGGGGGATAGAAACTGCTTTTTGATGATACGAACACCGAACACTGAACACTGAACACCGTTCCCACACAAGGAGGCAAGACATGACCGAAGCTATCGTCGCCCATCGCGAACAGGAAGACCGCCGCGAAATTCGCGGTTGGATGATGTACGACTGGGCCAATTCCGCTTTCAGCACCACCGTCGTCACCACCCTGCTCGGCCCCTATCTGGCCAGCATCGCCAAGACCGTCGGCGGGGTGCAGGTGTTCGGCTTCTCGTTCGAGCCGGACGCCTTCTTCCCCACCTGCGTCTCCATCTCCGTCATCCTTCAAGTTTTGTTCCTGCCCTTGTTGGGCACCATCGCCGATCATTCCACTCTCAAGAAACGTTTGCTGCTCACCTTCGCCTTCATCGGCGCCATCGCCACCACCTTGCTCTTTTTCATTCAAGCCGAGATGCCGCTGTTAGGGGCCAACGGCGCCGTGCTTCTGGCCGGGCTGTTGTTCATCATCGCCAACCTCGCCTTTGGCGCTGCCATCGTCTTCTACAATGCCTTTCTGCCCGACATTGCCGCGCCCGAAGACCGCGATCGGGTCAGTTCGCAGGGGTGGGCGCTGGGCTATCTGGGCGGCGGCATCCTCCTGGCCCTGAACCTGGTACTCATCCAGATGATGGACGACACCGCCCTGGCGGTGCGGCTGAGCCTGGCCAGCGCCGGGGTGTGGTGGCTGCTGTTCGTGCTGCTCTTCCCGGCCCGGCGCTTGCGCCAGCGCCCGGCGCTGAAGAAGCTGCCGCCGGGCGTGGGCTACTTCCGCCAGGGTCTTCGCCAGATCCTGAAGACCCTGGGCGAGATTCGCGGCAAGTACCCCGAAACCCTGCGCTACTTGATCGCCTACCTGATCTACAACGACGGCATCCAGACGGTGATCGTGGTCGCCACCCTCTTCGCCACCACCGAACTAAAGGCAGAACCCGACGATCTCATCATCCTGGTGCTGCTGATCCAGTTCGTCGCCTTTGGCGGCGCCCTGTTCTTCGGCTGGCTGGCGAGAAAACTGGGGGCCAAGCGATCGATCGTCGTCAGTCTCGTCATCTGGAGTCTGATCGCCATTGCCGCCTACGCCCTGTTGTATGAAATGTGGCACCTGTACGTGCTTGGCATCGCCGTCGCCATCGTCCTCGGCGGCTCGCAGGCCCTGAGCCGTTCGCTCTACTCGCAGGTCATCCCGCGCAGCAACGAATCGGAGTACTTCGGGTTCTACGAGATCAGCGAGCGCGGCACCTCGTGGATTGGCCCGCTCCTGTTCGCCCTGGCCGTCCAACTCACCGGCAGCACGCGCATTGCCGTTCTCTCGGTCATCGTTTTCTTTGTCGTCGGCCTGATCTTGTTGATGCCGTTCAATGTCCGCAAGGCCATGCTCGATTCTGGCAATGATCCTGAGGGCGTCGTCTTGTAAGAACACAGGTAGACAAGGAAACAAGTAGACAAGTCGCAGGTCGCAAGTTGATTGTTGACTGTTGACTGTTGAATGTTTCCCTTACTCCTTCCGACTCTTCGCCATCCACCCTTGTCTACTTGTCTACTCCTATCTACCATGCCCCCCGTCGCCCTCGAATCCACCGTCATCGCCCACGGGCTGCCCTATCCGCAGAACTTCGAGACCGCCCTGCGTCTGGAAGCCATTATCCGCCAGGCCGGGGCCGAGCCGCGCACCTGCGGTTTTGTGGCCGGTCAGCCGGTCGCCGGCCTCGACCGCGACCAGATCGAGCACTTTGCCCGCGACGAGGGCATCGTCAAGGCTTCGTTGCGCGACCTGGGCATTGTCGCTGCCCGCGAGCAGGACGCCGCCACCACCGTGGCTACGACGATGTGGGTGGCGCAGCGGGCCGGGATCGAGGTCTTCGTCACCGGCGGGCTGGGGGGTGTGCACCGGGGCGAGGACTTCGATGAATCCGCCGACCTGACCGCCCTGGCCACCATTCCGGTCTTGGTTGTCTGCGCCGGGGCCAAGGCCATCCTCGACCTCCCGCGCACGCGCGAACGGCTGGAAACGCTGGGCGTGCCGGTAGTCGGCTTTGGCTGCGACGAGGTCCCTGCCTTCTATACGCGCTCGTCCGGCCTGCCGGTGGACGCCCGCTGTGATCGGCCCGACGAGGTCGCGGCCATCTGGCGGGCGCACCGGCGGCTGGGCCTGACGAGCGGGATGCTGGTGACGGCGCCGGTCCCGGCCGAGGCGGCGCTGGACGAGGCCATGGCGACGGCGGCCATCGCGCAGGCATTGGCCGCTGCACGCGCGCGGGGCATCCGTGGCAAGTCTCTGACGCCGTTCCTGCTGGGCCACATCGCCGCCAGTACGGGCGAGGCCAGCCTGCGGGCCAACCTGGCCCTGCTGGAGAACAACGCCCGCCTGGGGGCAGCGATCGCCCTGGCGCTCGTTTCACCTGCCCTGGGCCGGACGAAGGGTGAAACGTGAGAAAACGCCGGCGATCTTTGCGCCTCACACCTGCTTCATGACATGCAATGGAATTGGCGTGACCCGGCGCTGAGCGTCATGCGGCTGTGGTGGCGGCTGCGCCGGCCCACGACCATCGGTGTGCGCGGCATCGTCGCCGACGAGTTGGGGCAGATTCTGTTCGTGCGGCACAACTACGGCCGCCGGTTCTGGTTTCTGCCGGGCGGGGGCGGGCATGGGGCCGAGACTGCCGCCGAAGCGATGGTGCGAGAAATGCGCGAGGAGACCGGGCTGGAGGTCGAGGTGGCGCGGCTGGTCGGCGTCTACCTCTACACGGGCGAGTACAAACGCGACCACAATTTCGTCTTTGCCTGCCGCAGGCTGCGGGGCAGCCTGAAGATCGATGGGGCCGAGATCGCTCAGGCCGGCTGGTTCCCACCCGACGCCCTGCCGCAGCCGCTCACGCCCGGCGTCGAGCAGGTGTTGGCCGATTGGCAGAGCGGCCGGGTGGGGTTGGGGCGCTGGGGAGAGTAGCAATCAAACAACAAACGCCCGGATGCCCGGGCGTTTGCTCGCTCATCAGGTGCGCCTGGCGTTTCAGGTCATTTGCTCGACGCTCACCGGCAGGTCGACGGCGATGGGCGCGCGCTCGCCTTTGCGGAAGCTGAATTTGGCCTCGCGCAGGGCTTTTTCGTCGCTGTCAGCGCCGATGATTTCGGCGTCGACGATGATCAGGTCGCCGGTGGCGAATTCGCCGTTCAGCAGGCGCTTGCTCAGTGGGCTTTCGATGAGCCGCTGGATGACCCGGCGCAGGGGGCGAGCGCCGTATTCGGGGTCGTAGCCCTGCGCGGCCAGGGCGCGGCGGGCCGGGTCGGTCAGTTCGATCTCCAGGGCGTGCTCTTCCAGGCGTTTGGCCACCTCGACCACCTGCAAATCGACGATGCGCAAGACCTGGTCGGGCGTGAGGACATGGAAGGGCACGATCTCATCCACCCGGTTGAGGAATTCGGGCCGGAAGGTGCGCTTGAGTTCGCGCTGGATGTCGCCCAACAGACGGGCGTCGCTCATGCCGTCATCCGAGCGGAAGCCGATGCGCTTGCTTTGGGTCACATGCTGCGAGCCGACATTGGTGGTCATGATGATGACCGTGTTGCGGAAATCGACGGTGCGGCCCTGGCCGTCGGTCAGGCGACCGTCTTCCAGGATTTGCAGCAGTGCGTTCCAGACTTCGGGGTGCGCTTTTTCCAATTCATCGAAGAGGATGACCTGGTAGGGCCGGCGGCGCACGGCCTCGGTCAGTTGGCCGCCTTCGTCATAGCCCACATAGCCCGGCGGCGCACCCATCAGCCGGCTGACGGTGTGCGGCTCGCGATATTCGCTCATGTCGATGCGGAGCAGGGCGTCGGGGTCGTCGAAGAGGAATTCGGCCAGGGCGCGGGCCAACTCGGTCTTGCCCACGCCGGTGGGGCCGAGGAAGATGAAGGAGCCGATCGGCCGGCGGGGGTCCTTGAGGCCGGCGCGGGAACGGCGGATGGCGTCGGAGATGGCGGCGATGCCCTCTTCCTGGCCGATGATGCGCCGGTGCAGGAATTCCTCCATCCGCAGCAGCTTCTGGGTCTCGGATTCGAGCATCTGGCTGACGGGGATGCCCGTCCAGGCATGGACGACCTCGGCGATCTGTTCCTCGCCGACGATCCCTGTCAGCCCGGATTTCTCCTGCCAGGCGGTGAGCTTGATTTTGTATTCCTTTTCCAGGCGCAGGGCCTCGGTCTTGATTTGGGCGGCCTGTTCGTATTCGCGGGCGGCCCAAGCCGCTTCTTCGGCCTGTTTCATCTCTTTCATCTGCCGGCGCAGCTGTCGCAGTTCCGCCGGCTCGGATTCGAGCGCCACCCGCATTTTGGCGGCGGCCTCGTCGATCAGGTCGATGGCTTTGTCGGGCAGGTGGCGGGCGCTGACATAGCGGTGTGAGAAACGCACGGCCGCACTGAGGGCGGCGTCGGTGAATTCCACCTGGTGGTGGTCCTCGTAGCGTTGGCGCAGCCCTTGCAGGATCTGCACGGCTTCGTCGATGGCCGGTTCATCCACCCACACGGGGGCAAAACGGCGTTCGAGGGCGGCGTCGCGTTCGATGTGTTTGCGGAATTCGTCGGGGGTGGTGGCCCCCACCACCCGCAACTCGCCGCGGGCCAGGGCCGGCTTCATCATGTTGCTGGCATCCATAGCCCCCATGGCCGCGCCCGCGCCCACCACCGTGTGCAGTTCGTCGATGAAAAGGATGATTTCACCTTCGGATGTGCGCACTTCGTCCATGACAGCCTTCAATCTCTCTTCGAATTCGCCGCGGAAGCGGGTGCCGGCGATCATGGCGCCCAAATCCAGGGCCATGATCCGCCTGCCGATCAAAAACGAAGGCGCGTCTTCCTGCACGATGCGCTGGGCAAGGCCCTCGACAATGGCGGTCTTGCCCACGCCGGCCTCGCCGATCAGCACCGGGTTGTTCTTGGTGCGCCGGCTGAGGACCTGGATCAGGCGCAGGATCTCCTGCTCGCGCCCGATCACGGGGTCGAGCTTGTTTGCGGCGGCCAGGGCGGTGAGATCGCGAGCGTATTTTTCCAGGAAGCGATAGCGACTCTCGGACTTGGCCTCGCTGCCGCCCTTGTTTCGCCGCAGTTCTTCGATGGCGCGGCCGATGGCGTCTTTGCTGAGGTTGTATTTGCGCAGCAGATTGGCGCTGGGGGTGTTGCGTTCAGAGGCGATGGCCAGGAAGAGGTGCTCGGTGGAGATATATTGATCCCCCATGCGTTCGGCTTCTTCCAGCGCCACCTGGCTGGTGAGCCGGTGGAGGCGGGGGGTGATGTAAATCTGGCCGGTCGAGGTCATCTCGGCGCTGGGGGCGCCGGTGCGGGCCGCACGCTGGAGGATGGCCTCCAACTCGGCCTGGATTTTGTCGGCGTCGGCCTTGAGTTGGGTCAGGATCTGCCGGGCCATGCCTTCGCTTTGTTCGAGCATGGCCAGGAACAGATGCTCGGTGTCGGCCTGGCTGTGTTGAAAACGGTGTAAGATCTCGTAGGCGCGCATCAGGGCATCTTGGGCGCGCTCGGTGTAGCGATCGAACTGCATCATGGCAGAAAAGGCTCCAATTCGGCTTGGGTGGGGCGAGGCGGGCGCAGGATGAGGCGACCGTCGCGCCCCTACTATACCCCTTTACCTGACAACCGGGCGTAGGCCGCGCCCCAATTGGGGCCAACGCTAACAGAACTCAAATACTCGAACCGCTTACCTGCCAGGTCTTGCAGAACCTGGCAGGTGGGCGCTGTCATTGCAGGCGGAGGTTGCTAAAGGTGGCCGGTTGGCCGAAGACCATGCCGGCGGTGTGCATGAGGATGGTTTGTTGGGCGGCGGCTCCGGGGGCGTCGTTGTCGCTGGCGTTGAGGGCGAAGCCGAAGACCATGCCCGTCCGCGGCGTCGTGCTCAGGATCGTCCAGGGGATGGCGGCCTCGATGGTGTAGCCCTGGCCCCCTAGCGGTTGGCTGGCCACCACCAGTTGGCTGTTCCAATCGGGCCGACGCTGCGGATACCAGACCACGCCCTCTGGCCCAAAGCCGATGCTGCGCCCGGCCGAGAAGCCAAACTGGTAGTCATCGCCGTTGAGGCTGTTGTCGTCGAAGTCGCCGGGCAGGTCGGCGTCGATCCATAACTCGACCTCGTCGCCCTTGAACATCTCGTAGCTGCCCAATTCCTGGACATGGATGTCGTCAGACACCTCCCAGGCGAGGTAGAGAAAGGCCGTATCCCAGGCCAGCCGCCCGCTGACGCCGAAATCGGCCAAACCCGTGTAGTTTTCAGGCCCCTGCTGCACGTGGGTCAGGGGCAGCGATGGGACGCCGCCCCATTCGGCCAGAGAGCCATCGATGGTGAAGCCGCCGCGCTGGACGACGACATAATCGCCGCCGTTGGCCCGGTACGGCCCGGCATAGGG
>CAYWPZ010000070.1:0-18527 GCA_964460135.1 uncultured Caldilineales bacterium
GCTTGTCGCCGACCTGGAGACCCAGCGGGTCGGCTAGGGGGACGATCTCCAATTCTTTCGTGAGGGGACGGGCCAGGGCACTGCCCCAGGCATCGAGCAGCTTGACCGACTCCACCGACAGCCAGCTGTCCAGCACCGCGCCGGCCTCGGTCCTGGGCAGGTTCTTGGTGCCGTAGGGGGTCTTGCTCCAATACCCGGAGGAGGTGAGGAAAAAGCTCGCCGCGCACGCCCCCCTGAGGGTCACCGGGTAGGTCTGGCCGACCTCGGCGCGCAGCCGCTCGCCGGCGGCATCGAAACACATGGCCTGGCGGACGTTCTCCGGCCGGTAGGCCAACACCTTCGCGCCCTCGTGGCCGGAGCGTTCATGGCCGTACTGCAGGGTATGCAGCGCCCCCTGGCGCTCCACCCAGAGGTCATGGGCCTGGACGGGGACGAGGAGGGTGGCGGTGAGGAGCAGGACGGGCAGGCGCAGCATGAGGGGCAGGCACGCAGGGGGCAACGAGCCGATTATAGGCCAGGAGTATGAAAAAAATAAAGTTATTCATACGACCCGTCCACGACATCCGCACATCCCGTTCAGACACGACCATCCGTCCTGCCCCTGAATGGGAAGGATGCATCCGGGCCGCTTGCCGCATACTGGGGCTTTGCAGCCGGTTCAGCTCGTCGGTCGGCTGTGGCGGTGCGGCTGGACGGCCTCCGCCTCGGTGGGGATGAGGTTGAGCTGGCCGATGAACGAGGCCGTGAAGCTGGTGGCGGGATAGTTGTAGATCTGGAACGGGGTGCCGATCTGCTCGACCCGGCCGGCGTTCATGACCACGATCCGGTCCGAAAGCGACAACGCCTCCTCCTGGTCGTGGGTGACATAGACCGTGGTGATGCCCAACTGCTGCTGGATGCTGCGGATCTCGGCGCGCAACTCGACCCGGATCTTGGCGTCCAGGGCCGAGAGCGGCTCATCGAGCAAGAGGACCTGCGGGCGGATGGCCAGGGCGCGGGCCAACGCCACCCGCTGCTGCTGCCCGCCCGAAAGCTGGTGGGGATAGCGGTCTCCCAACCCAGACAGCCGGATGAGGTCGAGCATCTCCGTCGCCGTGCGTTTGATCTCTTCTGCCGGGCGCTTGACCACTTTGAGGCCAAAGCCGATGTTGCCGGCCACGGTCATGTTGGGAAAGAGGGCGTAGGATTGGAATACCAGCCCCACATTGCGCTGGTTGGGCGGCTTGCGCGTCACATCTTGCCCATCGATGGCGATGCGGCCAGAGGTCGGCGTCTCGAAGCCGGCGATCATGCGCAGGGTGGTCGTCTTGCCGCAGCCGCTGGGACCGAGGAAGGAGACGAACTCACCCCGCTCCACCCCCAGGTTGAAGTCCTCGACCGCAGGCCGCGCGGCCGAGGGAAAGGTCTTGACGATGTTGGTCAGTTCGAGGAAGGGCATGGGCGGCAAGTAGACAAGTAGAAAGGGTAGACAGGTAGACAAGTTGCGGGTGGCGGGTCGGGCGGTACGCAATCACCTCATTTGTGCCATTCGTCCATTCGTGTCATTCGTGATTGATACTGGCCGCGTGGTCTGGAATGCTTGGCTCAGCGCGCGCCGGAGAAGGCGCCCTGGCGGGATTCGCCGGTGATGATCTGGATCACCATCATCGCCATCCAGGTGAGGGCAAAGGTGAGGATGGCCAGGGCGGCCGGTTCGTAGGCGCGATGGTTGCCCAGCAGGGCCAAATAGGGGCCAAAGGCCGGCCGGCCGAGGAAGGTGGCCAGGGTAAGTTCGCCGACGACGATGGCGAAGGTGAGCAGGGCGCCGCTGAGCAGGGCCACACGCAGGTTGGGGAAGATGACCCGGGCCAGGATCGTCACCCAACCGGCGCCCAGGCTTTGCGCCGCCTCGGTCAGTGTGCGCACATCCATCGCCCGCAGGCCGTTATCCACAGCTCGGTACATGTAGGGCAACGAAAGCACGACATAGCCGCCCACCAGCAGGATGTTGGTGGCGGCGGCGGTGTTGGTGAGCGGCGGCAGGAGGGGCAGGCCGAAAACGGTCAGGGGCCGGCCGTAGGTCTTGATCAGCCCGAAGACGAGGACGATGGCCGGGATCACGAACGGCAGCAGGGTGATGAACTCCACCACCGGCCGCCAGCTGGGGACCTTGAGGTGTACCCAGAAGGCCGTCGGCACAATCAGGAGCAAGCTGGCGATAATGGTGCTGATGGCCATCATGTTCGAGAACATGAACGTCTCCACAAACTTGGGGTCGGCGATGGCCGACTGGTAGGCCGCCAGGCTGAGGACGCCGCGCTGTTTTTCGAGCGAGAAGATGAAGGTGCCGTAGAGCGGAACCAGAAAATAGAGCATGCCCAGGATGAAGAACACCCAGGATGATAGGGAAACGCGTCTCATCGCAGCCACCTCTCGGAGCGGCGTTGCAGCATCGTATACAGTGCAATCGAAATCGCCATCACCAGCACCATGCCGAAGGCCATGGCATAGCCCAGGCCGGGGTTGCGCAGCACATCGCCGCGGATTTGCGCCCCGATCTGGATTGTCACCAGTTGCAGCCGCCCACCGGTGAGGGCGTAGGCCGTGGCATAAGCGCCAAAGGCATTGCCGAACAGCAGGATCATGCCGCCGAGAATCGAAGGCATGAGGATGGGCAGGCCAACCATGCGCCAGAACTGCAAGGGGGTGGCGCCCAGATTCGCCGCCGCCTCGCGCCATTCCCGCTTCAGTCCCTCCAACGAGGGCGTCATGATCAGTACCATGAGCGGGAACTGGAAATACATGTAGGTCAGGCTCAGGCCCATGAAGCTATAGAGATTGAACCCGGCCCCGTAGATGTTCAGCCCGAAAGCCTCGCGCAGGAGGACGGTGATGAAACCGGTGCGGCCGAGGGTGGAGATGAAGGCAAAGGCCAGCGGCACCCCGGCGAAGTTCGACGCCACCCCCGACACGGTGACGATCACCCAGCGTAGGGTGCGGGGGATGCCGCCCAGGGTGATGGCAAAGGCGATCAGAAAGCCGAGGACGCCGCCGGCCACGGCCGTCACCAGGCTGATTTGGATCGTAAGTAAATAGGATTGTGGGATCGGCGGCTGGGTCAGGTCGAGCAGGTTCTTCAGCGTCAGCCGGCCTTCCAGATCCTGAAAGGCGCCGACCAACAACGAAAGCGAGGGCAGGAGCAGGAAGAGCAGGGCGAAAAGGAAGAACGGCGTCAGGCCCAGCCAGGCCCACGAGCGACGGCGGGCTGATCTGCCGGTGGATGCGGGCGGGAGGGCGCTGGCGGTGGCGGCCATGAGGTGTTCTCCCTGCATGGTTGAGGTGTAGCGAGCGGCGAGCGAAGCGTTCGCCGCTCGCTACGGGCAAAGAAAGTCTCTTACTCGGCGGCTTTGACGTCAGCGCCGACGACGGAGTCCCAACCGGTGGTGATCACTTCCTTGGCGGCGGCCTGTTGTTCCAGGCTGGGGAAGACGGCACCCGAGACATCCGGCAGCTTGGCCAGGAGGTCGGCGGGGATGACCCCGCGCGCCCGCATGTCGGCCTCGCGGATCGGATGGCAGTAGCCCTTCATCCAGCCCAACTGCCCTTCGTCCGAGTACAGATACTCCATCCACAGCTTGGCCGCGTTCGGGTGCGGCGCATAGGCGCTGATCGCCTGCAAGTACACGCCGCCCAAGCGCCCGCTCGCCGGCACCACCGTCTCGACCGGTGGGTTGCCCTCGAAGCTGTCTGCCCCTGATAACGAGTTGTAGTCCCAGGTGATCCGCAACGGCGTCTCGCCTTTGGCCACGGTGCCGTTGTTGGCGATCACCGGCACCAGATTCCCTGCCTGGTTCATCTTGGCAAAGTAGTCCAGCCCCGGCTTGGCGTCATCCAACGAGCCCCCAGCCGCCAGCGCCGCCGCATACACCGTCAGGATGGCCTGGTTCGAGGTGCGCGGGTCGCCCGACATCCCCACCGCCGCCGCAAACTCCGGCTCCAGCAGGTCGGCCCAGTCCTGCGGCGCTTCGGCGATGATGTCTTTGTTGACCATGAACGACAGCACGCCGTAGTAGTCGCCATACCAGTATCCGTCCGCATCCTTCACCTCGTCCGGGATCGTGTCCCAGGTCGAGACCTTGTACGGCGCAATCAGCCCTTCTGCTTGCGCCTGCGGCCCAAACGAGAAGCCGACGTCAATCACGTCCGGCGCTTGCGGCCCTTTGTTGCCCTTGTTTGCCCGGATCGCTTCCAACTCGTCCCCCGAACCGGCGTCCGGGTTCAGTTCGTTCACCTTCAGCCCGTACTTGGCCTTGAAGCCTTCGATCACTTCGCCGTAGTTGCACCAGTCGTGCGGCAAGGCAATCGTCGTCAACTCCCCTTCCGCCTGCGCCGCCTTTACCAGGTCGGCCATCGGGTCGGCAGCCGGAGCGGCATCGGCGGCCTGAATGTTGGCGCCAACGACAGAATCCCAGCCTTTGGTGATAAGTTCTTTGGCGACGGCCTGTTGTTCCAGGCTGGGGAAGACGGCACCCGAGACATCCGGCAGCTTGGCCAGGAGGTCGGCGGGGATGACCCCGCGCGCCCGCATGTCGGCCTCGCGGATCGGATGGCAGTAGCCCTTCATCCAGCCCAACTGCCCTTCGTCCGAGTACAGATACTCCATCCACAGCTTGGCCGCGTTCGGGTGCGGCGCATAGGCGCTGATCGCCTGCAAGTACACGCCGCCCAAGCGCCCGCTCGCCGGCACCACCGTCTCGACCGGTGGGTTGCCCTCGAAGCTGTCTGCCCCTGATAACGAGTTGTAGTCCCAGGTGATCCGCAACGGCGTCTCGCCTTTGGCCACGGTGCCGTTGTTGGCGATCACCGGCACCAGATTCCCTGCCTGGTTCATCTTGGCAAAGTAGTCCAGCCCCGGCTTGGCGTCATCCAACGAGCCCCCAGCCGCCAGCGCCGCCGCATACACCGTCAGGATGGCCTGGTTCGAGGTGCGCGGGTCGCCCGACATCCCCACCGCCGCCGCAAACTCCGGCTCCAGCAGGTCGGCCCAGTCCTGCGGCGCTTCGGCGATGATGTCTTTGTTGACCATGAACGACAGCACGCCGTAGTAGTCGCCATACCAGTATCCGTCCGCATCCTTCACCTCGTCCGGGATCGTGTCCCAGGTCGAGACCTTGTACGGCGCAATCAGCCCTTCTGCTTGCGCCTGCGGCCCAAACGAGAAGCCGACGTCAATCACGTCCGGCGCTTGCGGCCCTTTGTTGCCCTTGTTTGCCCGGATCGCTTCCAACTCGTCCCCCGAACCGGCGTCCGGGTTCAGTTCGTTCACCTTCAGCCCGTACTTGGCCTTGAAGCCTTCGATCACTTCGCCGTAGTTGCACCAGTCGTGCGGCAAGGCAATCGTCGTCAACTCCCCTTCCGCCTGCGCCGCCGTGATCAACTCGGCCAGGGGGTCATCGGCGGCAGGTTTGGCCGGAACGGCGGTCGGTTCGGGTGCGGCGGTGGGCTGCGCCGCAGGGGTGGCGGCGCCGCCTCCACACGAGACCAGCATGGCCAGGACGACCAGCAGGGCGCTGAGGTGGAGCAAGCGGCGCTTGGTTCGGAATCTCATGGTTCTACCTCCTTGTAGGTGCTGTGAGTGAAAGTATCGACGATGGTCAATGTACAGCCTGTCTGCTCTTTCCGGGCCGTCTCAACCCCCATACGACGCCGGACAAGCGGGCGCAATGATAGCAGAGACGGGGACGGACGTAAAATGCGCAAGCAGGGGGAGGGGCCAGACCCTGCATGGGGGGCAGCGCCGTAGCCGAGGCGAGGACGGCCATCACGGTGCCGCCACCGTTGCTGGCGGCCATGCCGGCGGGTGGGAGATCAGGGCCGGGGCTGCGTTTCGTCCCGGCGGATGGAGCGGCCGGGAGGAGGCGGAGCGGGGCGATGGCGGGGATGGGTGATAGCGAGGCCCAGGCCGAGGCCAAGCGCCAGGGCCAGCAGCCAGAGGGGGCGGACAACGCCGGGGGCGGCGTTCAATCCGGCCAAATGGATGGCGTTGGGGGTGAAGTTGAGGCTGTGGTCCTCGACTTCGCCGCCACTGGCGCCGCCGGTGGGGGATAGATCGGCGCTGGGGCTGAGGGGGGCGTTGGCCTGGGCGACAGCCTCGGTTGCGGCCAGGCGGCGGCGCGACTCCCTTGTCTACCGTCGCTGCTCTTTCGTCGCTGCCACAACGACCGCCCTTGCCGTGACCGCTGATCAGGCGACATCCTCCTCCCATCCGGCGTCCAGCAACTCGCCGGTCACGCAGTAGATCACACGCTCGCAAATGTTGGTGGCCCGGTCTGCGGCCCGCTCCAAGTTGTGCGCCGCCATCAACAGCATGTTGGCCTGGCGGATGCGACTGACATCGGCAAACAGCAGCGTGATCAGTTCGCTGTAAATCTGATCGTAGAGCGAATCCACCTGGTCGTCCAGCGCGATCACACTCTCGGCCAACTGCACATTGCGGTGAATAAAGGCGCGCAACGACTCGTGCACCATTTTCTGCGCGATCTCGGCCATGCGGGGGATGTCGATCAGCGGCTTCATCAGTTCCTCGGCCCCGATCTTGAGATTGACGCGGCCGATCCCCTTGCCATAGTCGCCAATCCGCTCCAACTCGTTGGCGATGAAAAGAACCGCCGCCAGGGTGCGCAGGTCGCCGGCGGTGGGCTGCTGGAGGGCGATTACGGTCAGGGCGTCAGCCTCGATGCGGTAGCGCAGTTCGTCGATGGCGCGGTCGGCTGCCACCAGCCGTTGCGAGGCGTCCAGGTCGCGCGTGCGCAGCGCCTCGACCGAGGTCAGCAGCGCCTCCTCCACCCTGGCCCCTAATTTGAGAACCTCATCCTGCAGACGGTGCAGGTCTAGATCGAAAGCAGTGCGAAGCGTCATTGTCTTTCTCCAACCATGAAGTGAATCCTCCGCCTCGGCCGGCGCCGTGGGCAGGGGTGCGAGCTGGCCTCGTTAGAAAGTGGTCAGCACCGACGCCAGCCAGCCGGCCAGGGCGCCGCCCAACACCAGCCAGGTTGCGTTGAGATGGAAACGATAGAAAAGCACGCCGCTAACCAGCAGGAGCAACCACGCCTGCCAGCTCGTCAACGTCAGCCGGCCCAGATTCCAGGCCACCACTGCCATCAGCGCCACGGCGCTAACCGTCACCGCATCGAAAAAAGCCGCCATCCAGGGCGAGCGACGCAGCCGCGGCACGAGCGGGTTGAGCGCCCAGACGAAAAAGAACGAGGGCAGAAAGATGGCCACGGTGGCCACCACCGCCCCCTGCCACCCGGCCACCACATAGCCCACGAAGGTGGCCGTACTGAGAAGCGGGCCGGGCGTGAATTGGCCGACGGCAATGGCGTCGATCAGCTGCTGCTCGCTCAGCCAGCCCAGGTTCTGCACCAGGCCGCCGTCCAGAAAGGCATAGAGCACGTAGCCGCTGCCGTAGAGCACGCTGCCGATGAACAGAAAATAGGCCCCCAGTTGCCACAGCGGGACACCACCCGTCGCGGCCAGGGGCAAGGCCAGCCCCAGAACAGCGCCACTGCGCATCGCCCACAGCCGCAGCCCCACCATCCCCAGCAGCCCGCCGGCAAAGAGCGCCGCCACCTCGTTCAGCCCGGCCAGCGCCGCCGCCGCCGCCGCCAGGCCAATGCCCAGCAGCAACCAGCTCTTGACCGCTGATCGGCCCAGCTTCCACACCGCAGCCAGGATGATGACGATGACGGCCGGTCGCGTCCCCCACAGCAGCCGCTCTACCTGCGGCAGGCTGCCGAAATGCACGTAGAACCAGGCGATCAGGGCCGTGATCAGCGCCGCCGGCAGGATGAAACTGGCCCCGGCCACGATCAGCCCCGGCAGTCGGGCGCGGGTATAGCCGACGTGCATCGTCATCTCGGTGGAATTGGGGCCAGGGATCAGGTTCGTGGCCGCCATCAGGTCGAGGAACTGGGCGCGATCCAGCCAGCTGCGGCGGGTCACTACCTCATCCTCCATCATGGCGATGTGTGCCGCCGGGCCACCAAAACCAGTAACGCCGAGCTTGAGAAAAACCGCCATCAGTTCCCTCAACAGCGAATTCACTCGGGCTGGCCCTGCCTGGCGGCGTGCCAACTGACGAGATGGCCGAGCAGACGTTGGCGGATGTCATCGCGCACCTGGCGGAACACGGCCATCTGATCTTCCAGGCTGCCCCTGGCCTTGGCCGGGTCGGGGAAACCAATATGAACCACTTCGCCCTGGCGCAGCCATACGGGGCAGTTTTCGGCGGCATCGTCGCAGACCGTAATCACCAGATCGAAGTCGGCATCCAAAAACTCGGCGACCGATTTCGAGTGCGCCTCGGCGATATCGATACCCAGCTCGGCCAGGGCGCGCACGGCCAGGGGATGGACATAGCCCGCCGGTTCCGTGCCCGCCGAGACAGCGCTCCATCGGTCGCCAAGCTCGTGGTTGATCAGGGCTTCGGCCATCTGGCTGCGGCAGGAATTGCCGGTGCAAAGAACAAGTACGTTTGGCATGGGGGTGCTCCTTGGGTAGCGGGTAGCGGGGGGCGGGTAGCGGGGGGCGGGGGCCGAATTGCGTCCTTCTGTCTTCCGCAACCGGGTGCGCTGCATCTCACGCTTCACGTGTCACGTTTCACACTTCACGTTCAGCGAGCCATTCGCTCACCTGCCGATCGATCTGATCGCGCACTTCACGGAACTTGGCCAGCCTCGCTGCTTCGACGCCCACGAACTTGTTGGGGTCCGCGAACGACCAGTGCAGGCGCTTGCCCATGCCCATGAACGCGGTCGGGCAGTTCTGCTCGGCATAATCGCACACCGTGATCACATAGCCAAAATGCATCTTGCCCAGATAGTCGCTTACGCTCTTACCGCGCCCCTCCTCTAGGCTCAGCCCCACTTCGTCCATGACCTGGCGAGTGTAGGGATTGACTTCGATCGGGTCCAGCCCGGCGCTGTAAGCCTCGATGCGGTCGCCGGCGCGCTGGCGCAGGAAGGCAGCCGCCATCAGGCTGCGGGCGGAGTTGGTTGTGCTCAGAAACAGCACCTTTAGTCGTGGTTTGTTATCTATCATATTCGTGTCAATTCGTGCAATTCGTGGCAGTATTGTTGTGATCAGCCGAAACGCCCGGTGATATAGTCCTCGGTGATCCGGCTCTTGGGGATGGTGAACAACTCCTTCGTGGGCGAGAACTCCTCCAGATAACCCGTGCGTTCCGGCGTCACCGTGAAAAAGGCGGTGTAGTCCGAGACCCGCGAAGCCTGCTGCATGTTATGGGTGACGATGATGATCGTGTAGTTCTCGGTCAACTCGCGCATCAGCTCTTCGATACGCAGCGTGGCAATGGGGTCGAGCGCCGAACAGGGCTCGTCCATCAGGATGATATCGGGTTTGACGGCAATGGCACGGGCGATACACAGCCGCTGCTGCTGGCCGCCTGACAAAGAGTAGCCGCTCTCCTTAAGCTTGTCCTTGACTTCATCCCACAGCGCTGCCCCGCGCAAAGCCTCTTCCACCAGGTCATCCATCTTGCCCTTGTAGCCGTTGATCTTGGCGCCCCAGGCGACGTTCTCGTAGATGCTCTTAGGGAAAGGGTTCGGCTTCTGAAAGACCATGCCCACGCGTCGGCGCACCTCCACCGGGTCGACGTCGGCGTCATAGAGGTTCTTGCCATGAAAGGTGACATCGCCCTCGGTGCGGGCTGAGGGGATGAGGTCATTCATGCGGTTGAAGGCGCGCAGCACCGTGCTCTTGCCGCAGCCAGAGGGTCCGATCAAAGCCGTCACCTTGCGCGGCCTGACCTGGAGGTTGACATCCTTCACGGCATGAAAGGCGTTGTAGAAGATGTTGAGCTTTGTTGCTTCGATGGCGAAAGAGCCGTTGGTATCATTCATGGTTTACGTCTATCCTCAGTACTGTCTCCGCGAGAAGCGATTGCGTAGAAAGATGGCGGTGGCGTTCAGAGCCAGCAGCAGCACCAGCAACACCAGGATGCCTGCCGCGGCCAGGTGCCGGAATTCTTCCTGCGGTCGCGAGGTCCACTGATAGATCTGGGCCGTCAAGGTGGTGAATTTGGCGAAGGGGCCGTCCGGCTGCACCACGATGAAGGTGGAGACGCCGATCACGATCAAGGGCGCCGTCTCGCCGAACGCGCGCGACACGGCCAGGATCACCCCGGTGAGAATCCCGGAGATGGCGTTGGGCAGGACGTGGTTCCAGATCGTCTGCCAGCGCGTGGCGCCCAGCCCGTAGCTGGCTTCGCGCAGGCTGCGGGGCACAGCGCGAATGGCCTCACGGCCGTTGATGATCACAAGCGGAAGGATCAAAAGCGCCAGCGTCAGACCGGCAGAGAGAATGGTGCGCCCATTGGTTGTCGAAGGGTCGCCGTACCCAAACAACGCCCCACTGGTGATGGGGGATAGGAAACGCACGAAGACGGCCAGACCCAGCATACCGTAGATGATCGAAGGCACTCCGGCCAGGTTGTTGATATTGGTCTCGATGATCTGGTCGAAGCGGCTCTTGCCTGTGCTGTATTCTTCCAGGTAGATGGCCGCCGCCACACCCAGAGGCACAGCCACCAGAAAGGCGATCAACGTCACCCACAGCGACCCCAGGATGGCGATGCGAATGCCGGCCTTGTAGGGGTCGGAAGACTGGGGACTGGTGAGGAAGTTCTTGTTGATCCAGCTGTAGAACTTCAGCTCGGCGCCAGGGATGGCGGCAACCTCGGCCGCGATGGCTTCGCTCTGGGTCAGCGACTCCCACAATGTCCAGCTCCCCACGCCCTGCGGTTTCAACACCTCAGCCTCGATCAGCGCCAGCAAGTCAGCGGCCGAGCGTCCGCCCAGGGGCTGTTCCGATTCCAGGGCCCGCGTCCGCCCGCTGGAGATGTTGGCCGTCAAAATGGCCGCGAGGTCCGCGGCCGATTGCTCGGCCAGGGTGGCGCCAAACACGGCCGCCACAAAGAAATCGAGGGTGCCGCTGTCGGCGCCGGGGATGTAGTGCAGGATGGGTCGGTCGGGCCAGGCGGGGTCCACATCCGACCACTTCTCCGCTGTAGTGAAGATCTGCTTCAGTTGATCCCTGGTCACATTCGACAGGAACTCGTTCTCAGGACTTACGACGATGGGCACGCCGTCGTTCGCGATCAGGAACTCCAGCGGCCGTCGCCCCTTGCCCTGGCAGGCCGCCAGGTCGATGCTGGCGAGGGGCCGGCTGGCATCGAGAATGTCCCCTCGGCCTTCCAAACAGAAAGCGTCGATGCCGGCGTCGGTGCCAATGCTGTCGATCTGCACGGCCACCCCTTGCCCATCCCCGGATGCGAACTCGTTGGCCAGCCGCGCCGTGATCGGCGCCACGGTCGAGCTGCCCACTGCCAGGATGTCGCCCGCCGCCGGATAGAGATTGCTCACAGTGCTGTCGGTGAGACCGGTGGTCCGCTGCCAGAGTTCCTTCGACTCAGCCAGAGCCTCATCACTAGCCGGGAAATAGCCGATGTCGCCGACGAGGCGGTTAACGTTGGCCAGATAATAATGAAGGAAGGCTGCCACCTGCGGCTTCGCCTGCAGGATGCCCTCGGCGGTATAGACGAAGAGTGGTCGGGCCAGGGGATAGGCGCCCGATGCCACGCTGGCGGCGTCCGGTTGGACGCCGTCCACGGGAACCAACTTCAGGGCGCCCTGATTGTCCTGATAGTAGGCGTAACCAAAGAAGCCGATGGCCGTGGGCCGGTCGGCAATGTTGTCGGCCAGCACCTGGTCGTCTTCGCTGGCTAGAGTGCGGGGCGCCGCCAGCATCTGCTGTTTGAAGTGATTGACGACAAGCACTTCCTCGGTCACCTTGCGCTGGATGGCCACATAACCGAAAGCGTCGTTGACGATATCGGCCAGCAGTGCGACCAGGGCCAAGACGCCGACCAGCGTGGCCGCAAAAAAGAAGCCATGCCAGACCCTGCCCCGGCGTTGGCGGCGCCGGATGAAGGTCTGGAGATCATCGCCCTCGGGGAAGGCGCTGGTGACTTGTCCGTTTTTGGCGGCCATGACCTAATACTCCTGGCGAAAGCGGCGCACGATCCGGCGGCTGATGATGTTCAGGAGCATGGTCATGAGGAAAAGCATCAGGGCGATGGCGAAAATGCTATCGTAGTCGATGGTCTGATAGCTCAGGTCGCCGCTGCTGATGCGCACGATGTGCCCGGTCATCGTTTCGGCGGCCTTGAAAGGATTGAGAAAGTTCAGCCCGCCCACGGCCTCAGACCAGCTGTTGTAGTTGCGCGGGCCGGCCCCGGCGGCAATCGCCACCACCATCGTCTCGCCAACCGCCCGCGACATCCCCACGATGAAAGCAGCCGAAATGCCGGACAGAGCCGCCGGCGTCACGATGCGGACTGCCGTTTCCAGCCGGGTGGCGCCGATGCCATAGGATGCCTCACGCAGGGCGCGCGGCACGGCGCTGAGCGCGTCTTCACTCATCGAACTAATCAAAGGGATGATCAGGATGCCAATGACGATGCCGGCGGCGGCAACATTAAAAACCTCCACGCTGTCTTTGCCCAGAATGCCCTGCAGCAGGGGGGTCATGAAGCCCAGGGCAAAGAAACCAAACACCACCGTTGGGATGCCGGCCAGGATCTCGAGCGTCGGCTTGAGGATGCCGCGCGCCCTGGCTGAAGCGTACTCGCTCAGGTAGATGGCGATCATCAGGCCAATCGGCAGGGCAAAGACCATCCCAATCAGGCTGGTTAGCACCGTGGCATTGAACAGCGGGAAGATGCCAAACTTCAGGATCTGCGGCTGCCAGACGGTTCCGGTGAAGAACTCCAGCAGCGTTGGCTCCGGGCGGGCAAAGAAAACGTAGGCGTCGACGACGAGCACCAGGACGATGCCGATCGTCGTCACAACCGAGGTGAAGGCGGCAAGAATCAGGAAGAAGCGGATCAGGGCTTCTGCAGGCCGCCGGCGCCGCCGCAGATCGATGGGGGCGTCCATGCCGGCGCGCGCCGGCGCCTGTAAGCCGGTCTGAAGGGTGGTTTGTGCCATCAGCATCTCCTCTGTCCGCTGCAAAGGCCGGACAGGCTACGTGGGAAGGTGCAGAAGCCTCCTTCCCACGTAGCTCGATGAAAGCAATCGTTCAGTTCAAGGCTGACGAAGTATGAGCTCACTTGCCCATAGCTTCAAGCCAGGCGGACTTGGCGACGCCGAGCGATTCATCCGAGGCAGGGAAGTAGCCGACCTCGATGATGACGTCGTTCACCCGGCTGAGGACGAAGTTGAGGAACGCAGCCACCTGCGGCTTGCTGTTCATCACGCCTGCATCCGAGTACATGAACAACGGTCGCGCCAGCGGGTACTCGCCCGCCTCCACCGTCTCCGCACTCGGCGCCACGCCTTCCACCGCCACGTCCTGCAGCAGCCCGGCGTTCTCCTCGTAGTAGGCGTAGCCAAAGTAGCCGATGGCGTACGTGTCGCCTTCCACACCCTGCACCAGCACGTTGTCATCCTCCGACAACTGCAGGTTCGATGCGCCCAGCAACTGCTCCTCGCCCTTACCCTTGTCGGCTTCGCTCTGCACGTAGATCTTGTCCATCACTGCCTCGACGAAGTAGTCGTACGTCCCCGAATCCGTCCCGGGACTGAAGCGCTTGATCGGCTCCGCCGGCCAGTCCGGATTCACATCCGACCAGTTCGTCGCCTCCGACGAGAACAGCTTCGCCACCTCTTCCAGCGTCAGGCCTTCCGCCCCAATCCAGTCGTTCGCAGGGTTCACAACCACCGCCAGGGCGTCCGTTCCCACCCGAAACTCCACCGGCGTCCGCGCCGGGCTGAGCTTCCCGCAGTTCTCCACCTCTCCATCCTTGATCGCACGCGATGAGTTGGCGATGTCCGTCTCGCCCGCCGTGCAGAACCGCTCCAGCCCCGCACCTGACCCAATCGAGTCGATCGTGATGTTGCCGCCATAGCCTTCGTCGATGAACAACTCCGCCAGCGCCTCCGCCAGCGGGAACACCGTCGAACTGCCGGCGGTGATGATGTCGCCTGTCACTTCCAGCGGGTTCACCTCAGGCAGCGCAACCATCGCCTCGCCGCCGGCTGCGGCCCCGCTCTCCATGCTCATAGCTTCAAGCCAGGCGGACTTGGCGACGTCGAGCGATTCATCCGAGGCAGGGAAGTAGCCGACCTCGATGATGACGTCGTTCACCCGGCTGAGGACGAAGTTGAGGAACGCAGCCACCTGCGGCTTGCTGTTCATCACGCCTGCATCCGAGTACATGAACAACGGTCGCGCCAGCGGGTACTCGCCCGCCTCCACCGTCTCCGCACTCGGCGCCACGCCTTCCACCGCCACGTCCTGCAGCAGCCCGGCGTTCTCCTCGTAGTAGGCGTAGCCAAAGTAGCCGATGGCGTACGTGTCGCCTTCCACACCCTGCACCAGCACGTTGTCATCCTCCGACAACTGCAGGTTCGATGCGCCCAGCAACTGCTCCTCGCCCTTACCCTTGTCGGCTTCGCTCTGCACGTAGATCTTGTCCATCACTGCCTCGACGAAGTAGTCGTACGTCCCCGAATCCGTCCCGGGACTGAAGCGCTTGATCGGCTCCGCCGGCCAGTCCGGATTCACATCCGACCAGTTCGTCGCCTCCGACGAGAACAGCTTCGCCACCTCTTCCAGCGTCAGGCCTTCCGCCCCAATCCAGTCGTTCGCAGGGTTCACAACCACCGCCAGGGCGTCCGTTCCCACCCGAAACTCCACCGGCGTCCGCGCCGGGCTGAGCTTCCCGCAGTTCTCCACCTCTCCATCCTTGATCGCACGCGATGAGTTGGCGATGTCCGTCTCGCCCGCCGTGCAGAACCGCTCCAGCCCCGCACCTGACCCAATCGAGTCGATCGTGATGTTGCCGCCATAGCCTTCGTCGATGAACAACTCCGCCAGCGCCTCCGCCAGCGGGAACACCGTCGAACTGCCGGCGGTGATGATGTCGCCTGTCACTTCCAGCGGGTTCACCTCAGGCAGCATGCCAGGGGCCGTGGCCGCGGGAGCTTTCGTCGGTTCGGGGGCTTTCGTCGGTTCAGGCGCCTGCGTCGCCTCGGGCGCTGGCGTGGGTTCGGGGGCCTGGGTCGGCTCAGCCGCTTTGGTGGGCGCCGCTGTTGGCGGAATCAGGGTGGCTGTGGGGGCGGCGCCGCCGCCGCATGCAGCCAGAACAAGGGCCAGCACCATCAGAAGGCTGGCAAGAACGAGCAAACTGCGTTTCATTTCTCCTCCAGAGAATATGGGATCGTGTCCCGGTTGGGTGAGGTGCGCCCACGAGGGCGCTTTCTGTGAAATTTCTTGCAAGCATGACGATAGCACAGCCGCCGCCCCCTGTCTTCAAGCCACGGTTAAGTTCGCCTCAAGTTTCGTTAACCGAGGTCTCAAGGTTTCTTAACCTTTGCAGTGGGCATTGGGTGCGAAGGTTGCGCCTCGACTGCCGTTCATGCCCCCACCGGCTCGGAACGCCACCCTTTCCAGGCCGGCCGGCGACTGGCAACCTACGCTTGACGCTGCCCGCAAGCGTGGTATCATGCTCGTGTGGCGCGATCGGTTGGCCAACAACCCATCCTTTCCCACCAGGAGGCGCAAACATGACTACACTCATTCTCGAACTCCCGCCGCATGTGCTCGAACGGCTCACCCTCGCGGCCAAGCAACAGCGGCAGCCGGTGGAAGATGTGGCTTCTTCGCTCTTATCAGAAAGTCTCACCACAGGCTATACACCCGCCGACGAGCGTAACCAAATCCAGCAAGTTTTCCGTGAAGCCGGCTTGCTGTGGGAACCAACGCCACCGCTCCGTGCCTATATGGATCAATTGGAGAGCAGTCTCGGCTCATACGAAGAACAAGAAGCCCGCCGCCGTCGCGTGCCTCCCTGCATCTTGAACCACCACTGTCAAATGACATCATCGAGATAAGAGGTGCATCAGTGTGAGCCACTTCTTCCTCGATTCAAGCGCCGCTGTCAAGCTCTATGTCCATGAAACGGGTATCAGTGCCTCTACGACTTCCTACATGATTGCAATACACGCTTCTCGCTTCTAGCTGTGGATCGTTTCGGTGTCAATCATGCCGTTGTGCTGGCTCAGGTTCACAGACTGCGCGGTTACGACGCTGTGCAATTGGCAACGGCGCTCACAGCAAGCTCATTGCTTGTGCAAGCGGGCCTTGCCCAACCGACCTTCGTCGCCGCCGACGAAGACCTCTTGGCCGCCGCCCGTGCTCAGGGGTTAGCGGCCGAGAACCCCAACCACCCCCTCTGAATCCGACCTGCGTGCGCCCTATCTTGCTCAGCGCCGGGCCGGGCTGGGGCGGCCGGCGGCGGTGAAAAACAACTCGGTGCCCAGATAGACCTCGCCCTCCAGCGCGCCGGCCACGCGGGCGATGTGATCCTCGCGCCTCATCTGGGTCACGATCTCCTCGGCCCCGGCTTGCCGCGCCATCTCCTCGATCTGCGGCAGCATCACCGCCTGCGCATGCGCCACGGCTGCTTCTACCCCCCGAAAATCGTACACCCCATCCTCCAGGTGCAGGCGGACTGTCATCTCGTCCAACGGGTTGATCAACAGCCGGCGGCGCTGAATAATCCCGCCCGCCACCGCCCCCACCGCGTTCGCCACCTCGGCGTGCGCGGGGATCACAAGATCGGTGTGCAACGCCTCGGCCACCTGCGGCATGTAGGCTTCCACCGGCGCGCCGATGGCCACCAGCGGCTGCCGCAAGGCCAGCGCCACCGCCAACCCCAGCCCCTGCCCGCCCTGCAACCCGCGCCGCAGCAATTCTCTGGCCGCCGGCTCCTTCTCCCAATTCGGCGCCGTCGCTTCATCGGCTAGCACCTTGCTCACCAGCTCGGCGGCCACGCGCTCGATCACCCCCTCCACCACCTGCTCGCAAAACGCCTCCACCTCCAGCCCGGCGCGCCCGGCCAGCGCCTCGGCCCCCAGCCGCGCCGCCTCGGCGTCCCAGCGATCGAAGCGCCCCAACACATGCAGCGCATCCGTGGGCGTGAACCCCGCCCGCCGCACCAGCGCCCGCCCCTCCAGATCGGCCAAGCGCAAATGGATGAGGCCGTTGCCGGTCTGCTGCACCAACATCGCCGGCGATTGCGGGCCGCGCGCCAAGCGGTCGAGCACCTCCTGGTCGCCGTCCGATAGCCGGCTGCCGGGTTGGCGACTACGCAACAGGAATTCGGCGGCGTCGCGCCCGCGCTTATCCCAGGGGAGCGCGACTTGCCGCCGGAGCTCGGGCAGGATCTCAGGATATTGGCTGGCCAACAAGCACAGCGGCGCCACCCGCCGCGGGCCGATCAGCAGCCGCTCCCTGCCATCGAAACGGACATGGCTATCGCCGCCCAGCCCCACCGTGTGTACATCCACTGCCTCCACCATCGTCCGCCAGCCCGCCACCTGGGCGCCATCGGGATTCAGCAGCGGCCAGCCCTCGCGCAGAGCGGCGATGTCGGTTGTCGTGCCTCCCACATCCACCACCCACACATCGCCGCGTCCGGCCAAATGCCAGGCCCCCACCGCGCTGGCAGCCGGGCCGGAAAGGATGGTCTCGATCGGGCGTTCCATCGCCCATTCCGCCCGCGCCAACGAACCATCACCCTTGACCACCATCAGCGGCGCCTCGATCCGAAACCCGGCCAGCGTTCGCCCCACCGACCCGATCAGCTCGCGCAGCGGCAGGATGAGATGAGCATTGAGGCTGGCTGTGGTCGCCCGGCGCACCGAATTCAGGCGACTGGTGAGGTCGTGCCCGCAGGTGACGGGCAATCCGGTCAATTCCATCACCAATTGGCGGGCGCGCAGTTCGTGGGCGGGGTTGCGCACACCAAAATAGGCGGAAATGGCGAAGGCTTCGACCGTCTGGCGGCGGGCGCTGATGGCCGCCGCCAGCGCGGCCTCGTCCAGCGGCGCTGCCTCGTTCCCTAATTCATCATGGCCGCCGGTTATGTAAACTACATCCTCGGCTGCCAACTCCCGACCAAAACCAAACTGGCGGATCAGGTCTTCGTCGTAGCCGATCAGCAGCAGGCAGACGGCGCCGCGGTGCCCCTCGGCCAGGGTGTTGGTGGCCAGCGTGGTCGAGAGCGCCACCAGAGTCACATGCTGCGGCGTCAGAGCCAGTCCGGCCTCGGCGGCAGCGGCGAATACCTGGCGGATGGCGCCTTCGATGCCGAGGGCCAAGTCGTGGCGGGTGGTGAGAGCTTTGGCGCCGGCCAGCACGCGGCCGGCGTCGTGGTCGACGAGCACAGCATCGGTGTAGGTGCCGCCGGTGTCGATGCCGAGGGCGAGATTCATGGAAGGGGCTCTCCTGAGTACAAGACTTGCTACCGTCTCTGATCCGCGTCAATCCGCGTTCATCCGCGTACCACAACAGTTCGCCGCCTGGACGCGATTCTAGCGCAGGGTGGCGGCCGGGCGGCAGTTGGCTGATCCGCGTCAATCCGCGTTCATCCGCGTACCACAACAGTTCGCCGCCTGGAC
>CAYWPZ010000071.1:0-18051 GCA_964460135.1 uncultured Caldilineales bacterium
TGCCATCTTGCATTCCACATCCCACCCAACCACGTAGCGCAAGATGCCATCTTGCATTCCACATCCCACCCAACCACGTAGCGCAAGATGCCATCTTGCATTCCACATCCCACCCAACCACGTAGCGCAAGATGCCATCTTGCATTCCACATCCCACCCAACCACGTAGCGCAAGATGCCATCTTGCATTCCACATCCCACCCAACCACGTAGCGCAAGATGCCATCTTGCGCTACAAGGCGCTACCACATGACCACCACCCAACTTCGCCCCTGGAGCCAGGCTGTCTATCTGCATCCTGACGTCGAATCTGGCAGCGCCGCCCTCGCCACCTATGCCCTTGACCTGGGCGCGCTGGTGCGCGGGGATGCCGGCGTCCCGGCCGTCTATCGCCAGCCTGCCGACTTCTTTGCCGCCACACATCTCACCACCGGCCTACAGCGGCTCCTGAACGACGTCCTGGGGTGTCTGGCTGGCGGCAGCGGCGATAGGGTGCTGCAGATGCGCTCGCCCTTTGGCGGCGGCAAGTCCCACACCCTGGCTGCGCTCTATCATGCCGCCCGTGACCGTTCCGCCCTGAGTCAGACGCCCACAGGCGCGACGCTGCCCGACCCTGGCCGCGTACGCGTGGCCGTGTTCGACGGCGAGAAGTTCGGTGTGCGGGGGCAGGAGGTCAATGGACACGTGGTGCAGACCCTATGGGGAGCGGTGGCGGCGCAGTTGGGCTGCTACGAATTGGTCGAACATTACGACCGCAGCCGCGGCGCGCCGGGCGGAGATGAGATCGCCGCCATGCTGGGGGATGGTCCCACGCTGATTCTGTTGGACGAGATGCTGCAATATGTCGAGCGCGTCCTGGCTGAGCCAGTGGGCGACTCGACCCTGGGCCGCCAGGCGCAAAATTTCCTGCAGGCGCTCTCCACCGAGGTCGCCAATTCCCGGCGCGCAGTGCTGGTCTACAGCTTACAGGCCAGCGCCAATGAAGCATACGGCAACACGGCGCTGCTCAACATGCTCGACCATCTCACGGCCCGCGTCGATGCCAAACGCGAGCCCGTGGCCGGCGATGAAATTCTGCCCGTGGTCCGCCGCCGCCTACTCGCCCAGCTGCCCGATCCACCTGCGGCCAGCCTCGCGGCCGAAGCCTATGCCGGCGAAATCACCAAGATGCGCACGGCGCATGCCCTAAACGAAGCCGACCGCCGCGCCGCCGAGGACGATCGCATCGCCCAGCGCAATCGCATGCTGGCTGCCTATCCATTTCATCCCGCCCTGATCGATATCATGCGCGAGCGATGGGCCTCTCTGCCTGACTTCCAGCGCACGCGTGGGGCGCTGCGCTTCCTGGCCGTCTGCCTGCACGCGCTCAAACGCGAACAACGAGCGGGCATTTTCTTGGGACCGGGCGATATTCCCATCGAGGACCCCGATGTCGCCCAGGCGTTCTTCACCGAGGTTGGACAGCGCGAGCCATTCCGGGCCGTGTTGCAGCGCGACTTCCTCGGCCCCAATGCCCGCATCCGCCGTATCGACGAGCGATTGAGTCGTGAGCGGCCGGCTCTCAGCGGCGTCAATCCAGCCATGCGCATCGCCACGGCCATCCTGCTCTACTCATTCGGAGGGACCCTGACGCCTAACGCTCAGGGGGGCGACCCGATGGCGCGAGGGGTGAGCGAGAGTGAACTGCTGGCGAGCGTGGTCAGCCCGGAGTTGGACAGCATTACCGTTCAGGCTGTGCTCAAGGATCTGCGCGAGCACTGCCTCTACCTCCATTTCGACGGCGCCAACTACGTTTTCAAGACCACACCCAATGTCACGCAGATGGTCGAGGAGCAGGCGCTGGCCGTGCAGCCAAGCGAAGTTGAGCAGAAAATCCAGGAGGAGTTGCATAGTCGCTTGAGCGGGCGCAGCGCCGCCCTGGTCTGGCCAAAACGAAGCCAGGACATCCCGGATCGAGAGCCGCTCTTCCTGCTGGCCTACCTGCCCCTGGATTTCGCCTCTTCAGGCGAAACAGAACAGAAACGACGGGCGCTCGATCTGCTGACCAGCTATGGCGATCGGCCTCGCCTCTATCGCAACGGTCTGGGACTGGCCATCCCCGACCCCGGCCAGGTGGAGCCGCTGCGCAGCGCCGTGCGCTATCTCAAGGCTGTCGAACGCGTCCGCGAGAAGCGCCAACAGTTGAATGTGACCACTGCCCAGATGGAGCAACTCAAGGAGCGGGATCGCACCGAAAGAGACAAGCTCGAATCGGCGCTGCGCCAACTGTATCAGAGCATCTGGCTGCCGCAAAGGGCAAGTGAAGGGCTGGAGATCGAGACCGTCGTGATGGCGGGCCGGCCCTTGCAGGCGCAAACCCAGCATGAGCGGCTGATGGAATTGCTTATGGTCGTATCGCCCCCGCGCCTGTTCCCTTCGGTCACACCCGAAAAGATCATCGAGTTGATGCAATTGGGCGTCACACCGCCGCGTCACCAACATGTATCGATCAGGCAAATCGTGGACTCCTTCTACGAAATCCTGGGATCTCCTCGTCTGGATAGCGAAACAGCCATTACCAGGGCCCTGGCTCGCGGGATCCGGGAAGGCGCCTTTGGCTATGTGGGGCGAAACGGGCAAGAGGCCGTCGAGCGTTTGGCCGAAGGCGGCGGCTACCAGGTTCACTTCGACCTGGCGCGTATCGGCGTGGCGCTGCCGGAGGACGAAATCGACGCAACCGGCGCCTTCATCGTGATCCCCCAGGCCATCGCGAGCGCGGTTCCACCGGCGCCAACGCCCCCAGAGCCTGGCCCAACGCCGCCCGGCCCCAACCCTGTTCCCCCTGGACCCGCACCAACCCCGCCCTATCGTGCTCACCGAACCGTCGTCATGCTGCGGATGCAGATGACGCGCCAGCAGCTCTATGCCAGCTTCAACGCCATCGGCAATCTGGCGGAAAAAGCGGGAAGTATCAACGTCACAGTCGAAGCGCAACGCGCTGACGGGTTCGACCCCAATTGGCTGCGCAATGCGGTTTTGGAGCCGCTGGAAGAAGCCGATATCGGCGTCGAGCTGTAAATCTGTAGAACCGGTTGGGCAACCGGTTTTACGACAGAGACGCCGCCTGCATGGGCAGGCGGCGTCTCTATTACCTCTCACATTTCCCGTAACACGGAATCCGCTCTCGCTATCGCCGGATCAACGGCATCCAGATCGGGATCGAGACCGGGGTCGAGGTGGGAGTGGCCGTCGGGGTCGAGGTCGGCGTCTCGGTGGGCGTCTCGGTCGGCGTCGGCGTCTCGGTCGGCGTCTCGGTCGGCGTGGCGGTTGGGGTGGCAGTCGCGGTGGGCGTCGCCGTGGGGGTGGGTGTCTCGGTTGGGGTGGGCGTCGTGGTTGGTGTGGGCGTGCGGGTGGGGGTAGCGGTGGCGATGGGAGTGGGCGTCGGCAGCGTCCCGCCGGGCAGGATGTACTCGACGCTCAGTTCCGGCAGGGGGTTGGCCTGGTTCCAGTTACTGCTCGCCAGCTTATAGAGCGAGGTCGTGGCGCCTGTGCCGTTCAACAGCCAGCCATAGTTGGGCGCCTGGCCCTGGGCGAAAGCCTGCACATCCTGCGTCACATCCCAGATCGTTTGAATGCCGGCGCGACTGAGCGTGGCCTGGGCGCTGGGGACGGCCATGCGGTCGGATGCGCCGCTGGCGCCGGGCGTCTGCCAGGGGGCGCCGGTGGCGGCCTGGTTCCAGGTGGCCTGATATTCTTCCCACGGCCGCAGCAACCGATAGAGACGCGTTTCCAATGGCGTCACCTCGCGCTCGATCACGTACAGCCAGAGCTGCGACTTGATGATCTGAGCATTGGCCGGTAGGCTGGAAAGGTCAAAGCGGATCAGGCTCTGTTGGGCGCCGTTGGGCCGGATGAGGATGTAACCGTAGTTGCCGTAGTTGTTGTTCGGGTTCCATTGGTCGATGACGGTGTCGCGCACGGGGCCGCCGCCGGGGAGGGCGTCGATCTCGGTGTAGAGCGGCTTGAAGATGAGGGCGCCGTAGTCGGCCTGAATCCCGGCTACCGACGCGCCTTGCCAGTTGAGGCGACGGTCGATGGCGCCGTCGTTGTCGATGTCATCGAGCAGCCCGTAGTTGAAGCGCAGCAACTGATTGCCCTGGAAATTGCCGCCCAACAGACTGGCCGGGATGGCGATCTCCAGTCGATAGCCGCCGGCTGTGCTCTGCCCGGCGGCCAGGACGCTGGCTGAGGGGACGCCATCCTGTTGCACCCGGCCATCGGGCCAGACGACAAGCTCGTGGTCGCCGGCCCCGGCCAAAGCATCGCCGGCCGGGTCGAAGGCCAGGTGCACGGCGTCAGACAGCGAGGGAGTGGCGTCGGACACCTGCAGACCGAAGAAGAGGTAGTCGGTCCACCAACGCAAACGCAGGCCGGCCGAAAGTTGGGCGTCGCCGGCCAGAGGCGGCCCTTGCCGGCTGTCGGCCGAGGCGGCGGTGAGCGGATAGGTCGATTCGGCGCTCCACTCGGCCAGGCTGCCGTCCACAGTCAGGCCGCCGGTCGAAAGGGCTTCGAGCTGGGTCTGCTGGCGGTCGAACTGGAACAGGGTCAGTTCGCCGAAGCCGGCCGGGTTCTGGTCCAGGCTGTCGCCGGCCCAGATGAGGGTGGTGGCCGGGTCGGACTGGGCCGCAATCCCGGCGGCGAAATCGTAGAGGGCGATGTTGACGCCCATCTTGCGCAGGTGGGCGAAGCCGCCGCCCAGGGCGCCGGCAGGGAGAGCAGCTTCAATCGCATAGCCGCCTGCAACCTGGCGCACGGCATACTCCCAACCCGCGGGCGGGGCGCCGCCATCCACCATCAGGCTGCCGTCGGCCCCGAACAGCAGGGTGTGGTCTTCGGCGCCGGGCTGGACGTCTTGCAGGCCATCCAGGGCGAGGCCGAAGCGGTCGGAAGCGGCGAGGGTGGCGTCGGTGACATGCACGCCCAGGTAAAAGTGCTGGTCATCCCAGCGCGTGCGGACGTCGGCCGCAAGCTGGCCGGGCGCAGGTTCCTGACCGAGGAGGGTATCGACATCGGCGGCGTCGATGGTGCGCAGATAGGCGTCGCTCCATTCGCTCAGGTCGCCGTCGATGGCGACGACGCCCTGGGCGCCGGCCGTCAGGCGGCGGTCGGGCTGAGCAAAGCGGAGGACGACGCCATCTTCGCCAGCGACATAGACGCGATTGCGGCTGACGGCGTCGAGGGCGTTGAGCATGCCATCAGCTGGCACAGGCTGCTGGGTCCAGGTCTCGCCGCTGTCTTCGGTGAATAGGATCCAGCCCTCATCGCCTACGGCCCAGCCGGTGGTGGTGTCGATCATTTCGATGCGCTGGAGGATGGGCGAGTCAGGACCGAAGGTTGTCGCTTCCCAGCCGTTGGCATCGAAGATGGTGGGGTTGTGGAGGATGGCGCCGCCCACGCAGGGTTTGTCGTCGATGGGGCCAGAGGTCTTGACGCAGCCGACGAGCCAGCCGTTGTCCATGTCGCCGTCGTTGTTGGCATCGAGGGCGTCGAAGCCGTCGGTCTCCCAGAAGGCGAACTGGGCGGGCATGATGTAGCTGCGCCAGCTCTGGCCGCCGTTGAGGGTGTAGACCCAAAAATCGGTGCGTTTGCTGGAGCGACCGCCTTGCGTGGCCGTGGTCATATCGAGGTCAAGACCGGTGGCGCCGCCCAGACCCTGTGTCCAGTTGAGGCGGTTGCTGCTATAGAAGTGCGCCCCGCGCCCAATGGCCGTCGCCGTTGCTGCGCCGGTAACATTGAGATCGTAGATGCTGAAGGTGTACCCGGAGGCGTATTGCCGTTTCCAGGTCTCGCCGCCGTCGGTGGTGCGGGCGATCAACCCCCCACGGCCGCCGATGTGACAGTCGGTGGGGTTGCCAGGAGCGCAGGAGAGGCCGTGGATGTGCGTGTTGCGGTTATTGTCGCCGGGGTCGGCGAAGTCAGGGTTCTCGCGCATCTCGTTGGCGATCTCGCGCCAACTCACGCCGCCGTCGGTTGTTTTCAGGAGGTTCATGTCGTGGCCGGCGACGTAGGCTATCTGTTCATCCGGCGCGGCCAGGTTGTAGTACCACGGGTAGAAACCGCCGATCATGTGCCACCATTTGACGCCATTGCTGGTATGCCAAACAAACCATGATTCACGGGCGATCAGGTCTTCGGGCGCGTCGTAATAGTTGCCATAGTTGCGATTGGTGGCCCCGCCCCCCACCCAGGCATGGGTCGTGTCGCTCACACCCAGGGCCGTCACTTCGATCGCGGTTTGGACGCCGCTGGCGCGAGCCAGATCGACATCACTGCCATCGATGGCCGTGACCGGGACCCAGTTGCTGCCGCCGTTGGTGGTGCGGTAGATGCGTTCTTCTTCGACGTTGCCGCTGAGGAGGGCAATGCCTGCGGTCCAACCGATCTGGTCCTGACCTGGAGCGAATTCTACTTCGTGGATGTGATAGAAGGCGATGTTTTTGGTCGTCCAGGTGGCGCCCTGGTCGCTGGAATGGCGCAGGATGCCGCCATCGCCCACCAACCAGGCTTGATTGCCTTCGATGTGGAGGTCGCGCAGGGCCAGGGCCGGGTTGCCGACGCCGGGCCTGGGCGTCCAGGTTCCGCCGCCGTTGGCCGTAACGAGCAGCACGCCATTATCGCCGGCGGCCAGACCGTGCTGGCCATCGCCGAACATGCGCACCGCATTCAAGCCGGCGTTGACGCCGCTGGTCTGAGGCGACCAGGTGGCGCCGCCGTCGGTGGTGTGGAGGATGGCACCGCCAGCGCCTACGGCCCAACCGGTGGCCCCATCCACAAAATGGACGCCGTTCAGCGCCGGGGCCAGGCCGGTGGCCAGCTGGCGCCAGTTGACGCCGCTATCGGTCGAGCCGAGGACAAGGCCATCCTGCCCCACGGCCCAGGCCCGGTTCCCGACCAGAACCAGGTCGTTGAGGTCGGTATCGGGGGTGGGCGCCTGGTAGCGCCAGCTCACGCCGGCATCGGTGCTGAGCAGGATCATGCCGTCGCTGCCGGCGCCAAGAACGGTTTGGGCGTCGATGCCGACAAAAGCCTTGACTACGCCTTCGCCCTTCCACACTCGCTGCCACGAGCCGGCTGCTTGGGGTGCGGCGGGGCCTTGCGGCTCGAACGAAGGCCGCGCGATGGCCGCGATGGGCAAACTGATTGCGATCGCAAGGGCGACAAGCAGAAACACAAACGAATTTCGGGATTTCAAGAGATTCCTCCAAGGGGGAAGTTGGGATGGGGCCGCGCGGAAACGAAGGCCGGTTGGAAATCGGATCAAGGTTTCAGGCCATTGCGGGCCTGCCGCTTGTCCACAAGCTTGAGGGTCCTGAGCTTTGGCAAGGCCGCCAAGCGTAACAAAGACGAACAAAGATGGCCAAACCGGGCGCGTCCCTAGAAGGCGCCCTTCCCCTTCAGCACCACCCCGATCGTACGCCAAAGGATCTGCAGATCGAGCAGGGGCGAGTAATGGCTGATGTAGTAGAGGTCATCTTCGGTGTGCAGGTGCATGGGTTTGTCGCTGCGACCGCTGACCTGCCACCAGCCGGTGATGCCCGGCGGCACGGCAAAACGCTTGTGCTGCCAGGCTTCGTAGCGAGCGACGATCATCGGCAGTTCGGGCCGCGGGCCGACCATGCTCATTTCGCCCTTGATGACGTTGAACAACTGCGGCAGTTCGTCGATGCTGGCGCGGCGGATGATGCGGCCGACGCGGGTGATGCGCGGGTCATCGGCGCGCTTGTGGACGATCTGACCGTTCTCGTCCTCGCGCACCACCTCGTGCAGGCGCTTGTCGGCGTCCTGCACCATCGAGCGGAATTTGTAGACATGAAACAGACGGCCATTTTCGCCCACGCGCTGTTGGCGCAAGATGACGGGGCCGGGGGTGTCCAGGCGGATGGCGATGGCCGTGACCAGCATCAGCGGCCAGATGACCAGCAACGAAAGCGCCGCCACAATCAGGTCGAAGATGCGTTTGATCACACGATTGAAGCCGCTGATGGCGGGGTCGCGCAGCCCGATCAACGGGATGCCGTCCCAATCGTCCATGCGAGCGCGGAAGAAGGCCAGGTCGAGGACATCGGGGACAACGCGCACACGCACGGGATATTCCTGCAAGGCGATGACGAGTTGGCGCAGAGCCTCGTGCGCGCGCAAGGGCAAAGCGAAGATGACTTCGTCCACGTGCTTTTCGGCCACGGTGACGATGGCCTGCGACAACGGTCCCAGCACCCGGCCATCGGCGTAGACCTGGCCGATCTTGGCCGGGTCGTCGTCGAGATAGCCCACCAATGCCAACCCTGTCCAGGCTTCTTCCTGGATGCGCCGCCCCAGGGTCTTGCCGGCGTTGCCGGCGCCGATCACCAGGATGCGCCGGGCGCTGAGTTGGCGCGCCCCGGCCCAATGCAACGTCAGACGCAACGTCCAACGATAGGCGATGAGAAAGACGACATCGGCAAGAACGAAATAGACAAACAACAGGCGCGGCAGATCGCGATACGAGAGATAGAGCACGCCGGCAAAGACAAAGCCCGCCATGCTGGTTGCGAGCACCAGCGCCTGCAACTCATCGGCCGCGCGCAGGGTATGCTGGGCGTTGTAGACGTTGAGCAGGAAGAACACCAGCGTCCAAATGGCGGCGACGGTGACATACAGCGCCGGCGCGAAACGCACCAGGTCGGGGGTCAGCGGGCGGCCATAAGGCAAAGAGACGCGCCCCAAATAGGCGAGATAAAGCGCCAACAGGGTCAGGACAATATCGCTGATGTAGGCGTAGATGATGTAGTTGGCATCCTCTTCGTGTCGTAACATGTGAACTCCTCACGGCCCAGATGAACCTGATACATTATAATCATAGGCTCGGCGCCAGGCCAAGACTCGCCGGGACAACTGCATCTGCAGTCGCCCCGGCTACAGGCTCTACCTACTATGACTGTCGCTCCTCCTGAGATCGTACTCCGCCGCCCGGACTTTGCCCACGCGCCCGGCAAAGACCTCACCCTTCCCCCGCCCCACCCCTCACTCCCTGCCTTTTCGCCCCGCAGGTTGCGCAACACCTATGACCCCAACAGCCAAACCCGCCCACGAATCCTTTGTCGAAATGACCGAACTGGTGCTGCCATCGCACACCAACGCCCTGGGCACGGCCTTCGGCGGCCAGATCATGGCCTGGATCGATATCTGCGCCGGCATTGCCGCCGCCCGCCACGCCCGCCGCGTGGCCGTGACCGTGAGCATGGACGACCTGCACTTCCGCTCGCCCATCTACCTGGGCGAAGTCGTCCTTCTCAAGGCCCAGGTCAATCGCGCCTGGCACACCAGCATGGAGGTAGGGGTGAAGGTGGAGGCCGAAAACGCCCTCACCGGCGAACGCAGACACTGCTCGAGCGCCTATCTCACCTTCGTCGCCCTGGATGAACACGGACGGCGCGTGGGCATCCCCCAGCTGCTGCCCGAAAGCGAAGACGAACAGCGGCGTTTTGGCGAGGCCGAGGAGCGGCGCACCATCCGACTCGAGCGCCGCAATCTCGACCGGGATGTGGTGGAAGGCTAGACGGCGTTCGCGCACCCACGTGCGAACAGGCGCCCGTCAGCCGTCGGGGTCGTATTCGATGCTGCTTGAGCGGTCGAATGTCCGCCAGGCTGCGGCCAGTTGGTCGGCGTCATAGCCCTCGCTGGGACGGATGGCGGCGGCGATTTGCACCCGACGCAAGTGGGCGAAAAAGGGAATGATCCACCAACGGGCGGTGCGCAGCTCCTCCCAGAAAAGATGGGCGATCAGCCCGCCTCGGTGATAGAACTCGCTGCGGCGAAAAGCATCCAGCTCCGCCTCCAGATCATAGACCAGCCGCCGCTCTTCGGCCTGCCAGCCCTCTGGCCGCCGCTGCAAGAGCAGGTAACCGGCGCGAGGATTGCCATCCAGGGGCAGACCCACCGAGGGTGTGCGCACGAAGCGGCATCCCTGCCATCGTCGCTGCCAATACCAGTGCAGATGCGAACCAATGAGTGTGGTGCGCCCAGGCAGACCGGCGAACACCGGCGCCCAATCTGCCTCTTGCACATGGGCGGTGAGGCGGGCGGTGTCGTTGCCAGGCGCGGCGTGCGCCATCAGCACGGGCGCTTTGCCATCACACAGCCACATAGTCGCGGGTAGCTGACTGAGCCAGGCGCGGTTGTCGGCGCCAAGATGGCCGAACTCGAAACAGGTCGGCAGCCAATTGGCCTGACGCCAACGCGGGTCAGAAGGGTCGGCCAACTCTTCCAGATAACGCTCGTGATTGCCCCGCGTGCAGGGAATGCCCAGGCTGCGTAGCCGTTGCACCACTGCCAGCGAATGGGCCGAGCCGGTGCAGAAATCGCCGTTGCAGACGACAGCATCGACGCCCTGGCCGGCGATGTCGGTCAGCACCGCCTCCAGCGCCCGCAGGTTGCCGTGGATGTCGGCGATGACGGCGATCCGGGCGATGTGGGCGGGCAACAGAGGCCGCTCGGGCTGGTGAGCAGACACGGAACACAAACAGCGCCTCAGGCCCCCCGCACAACCTGCCGCTTCATATAGGCCATGAGTGCATGCAGGCCGCGCAGCCGCAGATGCGAGAGGACCTCATGCAAACCCAGCAGCCGGTAGACCTCATCGGGCGTGGCCAGCACCTGGGCGACCGTGACGCCGTTCAGCCCCTCGGCCAGGATGCCGGCATAGCCGCGCACGGTGGGCGATTCGCGGGGGACGTCGAAGAAGAACTGCACCCGGCCATCTTCGACTTCGGTGTGAAGGAAGACCGGCGTCTGGCATTCATGCACCTGCTCCAGGGCCTCGCGCCGCGCCAACAAAGAGGCGGGCAGGTCGGGCAGGTTTTCAGAAAAATCGACCATGTAGTCGATGCGCTCGTTGGGGGCGGCGTCGCCGAACTCGCGAATGATGGCTTGGAGGGCGGGGGGGCAAGCGGCGAACTGCGCTTGCAGAGTGGGATCGTCAAACATATCCATCATTATACCATCATCGGCATCGAGCCAGGGGCCGAAAAAACAACGCCCCATCGACGAAGATAGGGCGTTGTTGGCGAGGCTGGTGTGCGATCAGCACTGTACGAGCGAATTGTAGCCGCCGAAAGGATTGGCAACGTAGCCGTCGGCGCCCTGCTCGTTGGCCCAGGCGCCATCGATGCGATAGCGATACTGGTAGGCGCGGCCGGCGGGCGCTTCCAGCGTCAGCTTGTAGACGCCGCTCTTGCCCTGGCTCAGGGGTTGCGGCTGCCAACCGTTGAACTCGCCAACCAATTCAACCTGGCTGGCGAGCGGAGCAAAGTCCACCTCGAAGGTGAGCTTGGCGACATTGCGGCTTTTGACGAATTTCTTGGACAACATGGGTGAGACTCCTTGACGTGTGAGATGGGCAAAGAAAAAGGACGACGTTGGCGCCGTCCTTCGTCCTGCGGCACAATGCTTGCCGAGCCTGCATCCTACCAGCAGGCGCGGTCGCTTGTCAAGCCTCAGCCGCCTCAGGGGTGCATTTCACGCTGGGGGCAAGGTTTGCACAGGCAGCGTCCGCCGGGCCGTAGAATGGGCCCGGCTAGCGCCCGGCTAGCGCCCGGCTAGCGCCCGGCTAGCGCCCGGTTACCGCAAGGAAGCCCCTTCGGGCCTAACGCACCAGCCCCGAAGGGGCTTCCACTTGTAGCCGGGCGGCCTCCGGCCCCCGGCGGGTTGGCGCTGCCCCCAAGTTGAAATGCACCCTCAGCAAGGCTGGGTTTCATTTCGGAGGGCGGGTGCAGTTGCCCATGGGGGTTTGTCGCCGCGCCCTTGCACGAACGCCCCGCCGGTGCTATAGTCCCCGCCGGTTAGCCCCCCGAAAACCGTGCGCCCGCCAGGTTTGCCCATGCTCCTCGCCATCTTCTCTGACGTTCACAACAACGTGCGCGATCTCGAGCGCTGCCTGAACTATTTGCAGCGGCGGGGCGTGGATAGCTATCTGCAACTGGGCGACCTGGGAACCGACCCCCTGCGGCTGCTGGACGGCTTGCCCGTCAGCCACGTCTTCGGCAACTGGGAAGTCAGCGGCCTGCCGGCCAATCCGATCGGTCGCTGGGTCGAGATAGCGGCCTGGCCCGCCCGTCTGAGCGGGGCCGGCTGGGTGGCCGCCCACGCCTCGCCCGTCCTCCCTGATGGTTGCACCACCACCCAGGCTGCCCGCCGCTACATGACCAGCCAGCAGGTGCGTTGGGTGCAGGTCTTCCCCAGCCTGTTGCACGATAGGCGCGCCATCGCCGCCGCCTGCGCCCACCTGGCCGCCGCCGGCAGCCAGGTCGCCTTTCATGGGCACACGCACGTGCAGGCTGCCCAGCAGCTGGGAGCGGACGGACAACTGCGCCGTCTAACGCAGCCGGCATTCTCCCTGCCGCCCGAAACACTCACCCTGGTGGGGGTTGGCTCGGTCGGCGTCCCTCGCGATGGCCTGCGCCCGCGCTGCGTCCTCTTCGACCCCGTCGCCGCCGCCATCGAACTCGTCACCATCCCCACCCTCTGACCACTCCCCACTCCCCCCATGCGCATCGCCTTCGGCGCCGACGAGCGCAACCACCTCACCGACTACCTCCAGGCCGACCTGATCCAACGCGGCCATGCCTTGATCCTTTTTGGCGCTGTGCGCCCCGAAGCCACGGACGGCGACGAGGAAAGCCTGTGGCCGCGGGCGGCGCATCGGCTGGCGGTGGCGGTGGCCGGCGGCGAGGCCGACGAGGGCATCGTCTGCTGTTGGACGGGAACGGGCGTCAGCATCGCCGCCAACAAAGTCCCCGGCATTCGCGCCGCCCTCTGCGCCGACGCCGAAACCGCCCGCGGCGCCCGGCGGTGGAACCGCGCCAACGTCCTCGCCCTCAGCCTGCGCCTGACCAGCGAACCATTGGCAAAGGAGATCCTCGAAGCCTGGTTCAGCACCCCGCCCGGCGACGACCCGCTCGACCTCGCTTGCGTGGCCTATCTGTCGGCAATCGAACGTAACCTGTAGCCATCTTTCCTTCGTCCCATGTGCGGCCGTCGTGCCCATCCACCACGCCTCACGCCCCACACCCCATGTCGATCACGCTCGAAGATCTGCTGAGCGCCACCGGCGCCACCCTCCACGGCCCGGTGCGCGACGCTGCCTGGGACGACTTCTGCCACGACTCGCGGCTGGCCGAAGCGGGGCAACTCTTCGTCGCCCTGCGCACCACCACCGGCGATGGCCATGATCACATCGGCGAGGCCGTGGCCCGCGGTTGCACAGGCATCCTCTGCCAGCGGCCGGCAGCAGAGCATCCTCCTGCCACCACCCTACTCGTCCCCGATACCGGCGACGCCCTGCGGGCCTGGGCCGCCCACCTCCTCGCCCGCCGCCGCCCCCTGGTCATCGCCATCACCGGCTCCAGCGGCAAAACCACGGCCAAAGAACTGAGCGCCGAGCTACTTGAAACTCGCTTCCCCGGCCAGGTGTTCAGGAGCCGCGAGAGCTATAACGACCGCCTGGGTGCGCCGATCGCCCTCGGCCGGCTCCAGCCTCAGCACCGGCTGGCCGTGGTCGAGCTAGGCACCGACGCCCACGGCGAGATCGCCGAATTGGCAGCCCTCTTCCGCCCGGCTGTGGCGGCCATCACCGTCATCAACGACGCCCATCTTGGCGCTTTTGGCAGCCTGGAAGCCATCGCCGCCGAGAAAGCCAGCCTCTTGGCCGCTCTTCCGCCCGGCGGCGTCGCCATCCTCAACGCCGACGACCCCTTGCAGCGCCCCTTCCTGGGTTCGGAAACCCTGCCAACACTGGCGCACGGCGCCGAACAGCCGGCCCCCGTCCGTCTCAGCCCGGCCCTCGCTTCCCGTCAGGCCCGGCTCTGGCTGGATACAGCTGCGATCCGCTCGCTTGCCGCCTCCTCCCCGGCCCTGGCCGATGTCTTGGCCCCGCCGTCTTTGGCCGCGGCGCCGGGCGATGAGGTCATCCTCGACCACAACCTCCTCCTCAGCCCGGCCCTGTCCGCCCCCGTGCGCACGGCCATCGCCATCGCCGCCCTTTTTGGCGTCTCCACCGCGGCCATCAGGCGCGTCGTCGCCGACTTCCAGCCCCTGCCCGGCCGCCTGCGCCCGCTGCCGGGTGTGAATGGCAGCACCCTGATCGACGACACCTACTCGGCCAACCCGGCCGCCACCGGCGCCGCCCTGCAGACCCTGGCCGCCTTCCCCGCCCCGCGCCTGGCCGTCTTGGGCGAACACAGCGGCCTGGGCAGCGCCGCCGACAAGCGGCTGCAGCAGCTTGGCCCGGCCATCGCCGCTGCGGTCGATTTTTTGATCACCGTCGGCCCGCAGGCGCAGGCTTTGGCCGAGGGCGCGCGCGCGGCGGGATTGCCGGCCGAACGGTTGCTCCATGCCGACACCGCCCTGGCCGCCGCCGATCTGGCCCGCACCCTGCTGCAGCAGGGCGGGGGGACGGTGCTGCTCAAGGCCAGCCGCGAGGCCCGGCTGGAGCGATGCGTGGCCGTGCTCTTGGCCGACCCATCCGCCAGCCCGAACGTCCTTGTCCGCCAGAACCCGGCCTGGCAGCATCTGCGCCTGCGCAACACCCTGCGCCCCACCTGGGTCGAGATCGACACCCAGGCCCTGGCCGCCAACCTGGCTGCGGCCCGGCAGCTATTGCAGCCAGGGGTCAGGCTCATCGCCGTCCTCAAGGCCGACGCCTATGGCCACGGCGCCGCCACCGTCGGACGGGTGGTGGTGCGGGCCGGGGCCGACATGCTGGCCGTGGCCTGCCTGTCCGAGGCTCTGGCCTTACGGCGGGCCGGGATCGAGGCGCCCATCCTCATCCTGGGCTACACCCCGCCCTGGCAGGCGCGCACGGCCCTGGAGCTCGGCCCACACGAACTGCACCTCACCGTCTATGATGCCGATGTGGCGGCGGCGCTGAACCAGGCAGGGCTGGCGATGGGCCGCCGGGCGCAGGTGCAGGTCAAGGTCGACACCGGCATGGGGCGGCTGGGGCTGCATCCGCACGAGGCGCCGTCATTTCTTCGCTTTCTGGGCCGCCTGGCCGGGCTAGAGGTCACAGGTCTGTTCACACACATGGCTGCCGCCGATGATCCCACCGAGCCGCACACCGATGTGCAGCTCGCCCGCTTCGACCAGTTGCTGGCTTGTCTCGATGCTGAGGATCTGCGCCCACCCCTGGTTCATGCCGCCAACACCGCCACCCTGCTTGCTCGGCCTCAGGCTCAGTACGGGGCTGTGCGCCTGGGCATCGGCCTTTATGGCCTTGCCCCTTCGCCCGCGGTGCCCCTGCCAGAGGGGTTTCGACCCGTCCTGGCCTGGCGGACGACCATCGCCCAAGTCAAGACCCTGCCCCCAGGCTCGCCGGTGGGCTACGGCCTGACGCATCGCACCACCGGCGCCGAGACCATCGCCATCATCCCGGTCGGCTATGCCGATGGCTTCCGGCGCGGGCCGGGCAATTGGGGCGAGGTGCTGGTGCGCGGGCAGCGAGCGCCGCTGGTGGGCCGGGTGAGCATGGATCAGGCGGCCATCGCCGTCACCCACATCCCCGGTGTGCGCGCCGGCGACGAAGTGACGCTGATCGGCCGCCAGGGCGAGCAATGCCTCTCGGCCAACGAGGCGGCAGCGCGGCTGGGGACGATCGGTTACGAGGTCGTCAGCACCATTCTCGCCCGCGTCCCCCGCCTGGCCGCGTAGGATTCGGCGATGGCCGTCCAGAGAGGTGAGGCGTGAAAATCGCCGACATTTTCTCGCCTTTCACAACTTTCAGATCAATCTGAGGGTCATTTCGTGTTGGCGTAGGCTGACGCGGTAGCCCAGGGCAAAGAACAGGTGGTTGAGATGTGAGTCCACCGGCTCGTTGCCCAGTTGCAGCGCAGCCTGACGGAAGCTGTGGTAGAGCGCCTGCAAGAGCGGGCGGCCGGCGCTGCGGATGCCAACCGCCGGGTCGACCGCCACATCCACCAGCCGCAGCTTGTCCTCGAGCGGAGGGAAGCCGAGAGCATAGGCAACAGGCCCGGCCACAGGCCCGGCCTCGCGCACGATGGCCCACCCGCGCAGCCCGGCCCGGATGAAGTGGCGGAGGGTGGCGCGCTGGCGCTGCCAACAGGGCGGCTGATCGTGCCAATCGAAGCAGGTTTTCAGCAGGTCGGCGGGGTCGATCTCAGTGATGAATTCGTCAGGGACGGGCAGAAGTTCCTGGTCGGCGGCCCGGTTCCAGGTCAGTAGCTCGCGTCCCACCTTCCAGCCCAAGTCTTCGTACAGCTGGCGGGCGGCGTCGTTTTGATAGAGGACTTCGAGCCGCAATTCGTGCAGCCCGGCGTTGTGGGCGCGTTGCGCCAGGGCTTGCATCAGGGCGCGAGCCACGCCGTGCCGGCGGTGCTCGCGCCGCACGCTCACCCCTGCCACCCAGCCGCAGTCGCCCCGCCGCCCCAACTGGGCAATGCCGATCAGGTCGCCGCCAATATGGACCGCCAGCGAGAGGTCGAGGTCGATGTCATGCGAGCGGACAAAGAACTCATACTGATCAGGGTCGAAATGCAGGGCCACAGCATAGTCATGGAAGCCGGCGTTGAGGACGTCGACCAGGGCATCGGTGGAGCAGGCCGAGGCTGGGATGAGGGAGGGCATGGAGGGATGGGGCGGAGATCGGAGATTGGAGATCGGAGATTGGAGGGCCGAGTCCGCTTCACGCTGAATCATGACGGAGGCGGGCGAAGTCGCGGCTGAATTCGGCGGCGAGGGCGGTTTTGCGCTCGGAGGGCAGGAAGCTGGCGGCGAGGGCGTTGAGGGCGATGCGCTCCAGATCGTCGGCGCTGAAGCCAAAATGATCGATGAGGGTCTGATACTCTTGCGTCAGGGTGGTGCCGAAAAGCGGCGGGTCGTCGGAATTGATGGTGACGAAGACGCCGGCATCCCACAGCTGGCGCAAGGGATGGGCGGCAAAGCTGGGGTAGATGCCGAGGGCCAGGTTGGAGGTGGGGTTGATCTCCAGTGGTATCTGGCGCTCGACCAGGAAGGCGACCAGGGCGGGGTCTTCGATGGCCCGCACGCCGTGGCCGATGCGGTGGGCGTGCAGGTCGCGGAGGGCGTCCCACACGCTGGTCGGGCCTTGCGTTTCGCCGGCGTGGGGGACGCTGGCCAGGCCGCCGGCGCGGGCGCGGGCAAAGGCGGCGGCGAAGGCAGGGGCTGGGGCGCCGACCTCGTTGCCGCCCAACCCCAGGGCGACGACGCCCCGATCCTGCCAGGCCAGGGCCATCTCGACCGTGGGATCGCTGGCCGCGCCTGTGTAGATGCCATCGCTGAAGCTGAGATTACGCGGGATGTCGAGCACCCAGGCCATTTCGACGCCGAAATCACGCCGCGCCGCCTGGCGCCCGGCCTCCAGGCCGGCGATGAGGTCATCGGCGACTAGCCCCTTCTCCTGCCAGAGATGGGTGTAGGGCGTGAAGGTGACTTCGGCGTAGCGCGTGTTCTGGCGCTGCATCTCGCGCCCGAAGTCGTAGGTGATCAACTCGAAATCGGCGGGCGTGCGCAAGAGGTTGGAGATGGCAATGTAGACCTGGACGAAGTGGCGGAAGTCGGTGAAGCGAAACCACCGACGCAGCCCTTCTTCGTCCTCGGCAGGGAGGGGCATTTGGTGGCGCCGGGCCAGGGCCAGCACTGTGGCAGGTTGGATGGCGCCTTCCAGGTGGACGTGCAGCTCCACCTTGGGCATGGCGGCGGCGAAGGCGTGGAGCGGGGTGAGCTTGGACATGTGGGCAAGGTACCACATACGGGCAGGTTGATCAAAGCCGGTTCGCCTCGCCTGCGTTATAATGCCTGCCTCACCATTGCCAATACGACCAACTTGCCACAGACCCCGCCCATGCCCATCCATGACCTTCGCTCCTATCTCGCCGTGCTCGAGTCTTACGGCCAATTGGCTCGTATCGAGCGGCCGCTCGGCCTGGTGCACGAACTGGCCGATGTGGCCGCCACCCTCGCCCGCAGCGGCGGCCCGGCGCCGCTGTTCACCCAGGTGCAAGG
>CAYWPZ010000071.1:18061-18326 GCA_964460135.1 uncultured Caldilineales bacterium
CCAACGCCGTCGCCAACCAGCGGACAGCTGCCCTGGCCCTGGGCTGCACGGTGGACAGGGTGATCGAGGTGATGGAGCACGCCCTCGACCCCGCCCATGGTCGCGCCCCCGTGCCTGTGGCCTCCGCCGCCTGGCAGGAGAATGTGGTCACCGGTGATGAGGTCGATGTGGGGCGATTGCCCCTGCCCACCCACTCGCGCGGGGATGGCGGCGCCTTCATCACTGGCGGCGTCACCATCACCAAAGACCCGGTGTCGGGGCGGGG
>CAYWPZ010000072.1:0-18321 GCA_964460135.1 uncultured Caldilineales bacterium
GTAGCGCACCTCGATGTCGTGGAAACCTTCGGCCAGTTCGATCACACCCTCGCGGTATTCGGAGCCGTGCGAACCGCTGTTATCGACCACCAATTGGCCATCGACCGAGACCAACGAGCCGTCATCCGAACGGGCGCCGAAAACATAGGAACCGGCGGTGGGGGCGGCGACCTTGCCCAGCCAACGGATGGAGAACGGTTCGCGCAGGGTGTTGTTGGGCAGGATGAAGAGGTCGCGCTGGATCAGGCTGGGTGTGCCCGACCAGTCGGGGCTGGCGTAGTAGTAGCCGACCAGCCCGTTCGAGGCCCCCGGCAGGGTGTAGAGCGAAGCCGGGTCGATGGCTGTGAGGGTGGGGTTTGCCGGCGTCGCCCAACTGAGACGCAGTCTGCCGGGCTGAGCGCCGGCGGTGTAGGCCAGGCGTAGGCCCTGAAAGCCGCCGGGCAAGGTGCGCTGGCTTTGTTGGCTGCCGTCGCGCACTGTGATCGTCTCGACTTCGTCCAGATAGAACGTTGCTTCGCCGCCGGTGGCCGTCAGCTCGAAAGTGTAGTCGCCGTAGCCGGGGACGAGAAGGGCGCCCTGGTATTCGACCTGGAAAGGAGCCGGGAGCGGGGCCGGGGCGGCGGCGAAGTCGAAGTCGATGGCCGAAACCTGGGGGCCGGGGACGGGTGGGGCGGCCTCATCGCCGAGCGGGGCATAGGCGGTTTGCAGGCCGCGGGCGGCGTCGAGGGCGGAGCGAGAAACGTCGTAGGTGAGGAAGAGCGGCCGGCCGAATTTGTCGGTGTGGGTTTCGTAGCTGCCGCCGGGATAGAGTTGCTGCAGGAGTGGGATCAGGCGTTCGTCCACCGGCTCCAACAGATATTGCACATCGCCGCCGGGGTCCTGGCGCAGGGGCACGTGCTCGGACAGGTTGAGGATGGTGATGGGCTGGCGCCCGCCGCCGATGAACTTGACCGCCGAATGGTGCGTGTATTGCGGGGTCATGAAGACGCGTGTCTCTGGCGGCATCTCGGCCAGGTGTTCGCCAACGGCCGATTCGTTGGGGCTGTAGGCGCTCCACACTTCTGGGCTGACGGCCTGTACCCGGAAATAGGTGTTGATGTTGACTGCCATGACAAAGATGACAAGCCCGGCCAGGCCAATCGCCAGGGGACGCCAGCGTTTGACGCCCCAGCCCTTCTCCCAGGCCCACCAGATCTGCTGGAAGACGGCGGCGATAAGCAGGTAGATGACCGGGACGAGGCCGATGGGCCGGCGGGCAGTGGGGGCTTCGTGTGCGACCGAGAGCACGGCCACGCTGGCAATGGCCGCAAACCAGACCAGATAGAGGAAGGGCTGCTCGCGCCAGAACCAGCGGATGGCCCAGGCCATGCCGAGGACGAACAACACCGCCGCCACGGCCTGGAGTAATGGGGCGCCGGGGAGGTTGTTTAGCGCCGCCACATCGCCCTGCCAGTTGAACATGTACAGGGTCTTGAACAAGTTCGACCACAGCGGCGCATACGAGCCGGCGGCTTCGACATCGCGGAAGACCGAGATGTGGTTGATGCGCGAGAGGAAGACGTTCCAGTTGCGGATGATGTAGACGCCGAGGGGCGCGACGCCCACGACCGCGCCGGCGGCAAAGACGGTCATCCCCTCCAGGTCGCGGCGCACCCGCCCGCGGTGGCTGATCAGCCAGTAGAGGAAGTAGACGCCGGTGAAGATGGGGACGAGGCGATAGGCGGTGTAGGTGTTCATCCCCAGGGCCAGCATCAGCCCCGCCAGCCCCCACCAGCGGCGCCGCCCGGTCTTGAGCGCCTTGATCAGGAACAGGAGTTGCAACGACAACACCAGCGGCATCAAGATCAGTTCGTAGACGATGCGGCTGAAGGTGAGGTGCCAGCGGTCGGCGGCCAGCAAGGCGGCCGTGAGCAGGGCCAGGCGCTGGCCGTAGAGTTCGCGCGCCAGGAAGTAGAAGGCCACGACGGTGAGCGAACCGGCCAGGGCCGAGACGGCGCGCATGGTGGTCACGCTCTGGCCAAAGAGTTCGATGAAAAGGGCGATGAAATAGGTGAAGAGCGTAGCCTGGCCCTCGTTGGTTTCAGCGTAGGGGCGATAGGGGAGGCCGCTGAGCCATTTGAGGGCATCGAGGCCGTTGTTGCACTCGTCCGACTGGCAGCCGTTGGGGTAGGTTCCCAAAGCGTAGAAGCGGACGACCACAGCCACGACCAGGATCAGGGCCAGCAAGCCGATGAGCCAGCGGCGGTCGAGCGCCTGCCCTGCGTGAGGGGAAGGGTCATCACGCCAGGAACGCGCCGCTTCTTGCTCTGCTGCCGGGTCGGGGCTGGGGAGATCGAGGAAGATGCCAATGGCAAAGAGGGCGATGGCGATAATCCAAAACCAGAAGGCCCAGCCGCTGAACTGCCCCTGCCAGAACTGTGCGCCGGCCATCGCCACCAACAGCACGGCCGCCCCGGCCAGGCCGATGCCGATGTACATCCATTTGCGGCGCGGCGGCAGTTGCGGCCAGGCCGGCGGCCGCTGCGAGACGGCAGCAAAGACGAAGCCGGCGATGACGAAGAGGATGAGCGAGTCGCGCGGGATGCCGCCATGCGTCAGCCAGCGCTGGCCGATGGCGGCGAGGAGGAGGGCGAGGAGGAGGTAGAGAAGACGGTTCATGCTGGAGCGATATGTTCAGTAAACCTCATCATGGGCGCCTATATCGAGTAGCAGGATAACTTCGCGACCTGTGCTCGCATCGGTGTCCAAAGAAAAGATGACCCGGCAATCATATCCGCATGAACACGCCCACAACCCCAACAAAGCGCCACTGAGCTTGTGTGTTCCCAAGACAGGCGCAAAATATCGATTTGCATCGGCGAGATCACTAACTGCTTCATTCCGAATCCTCAAGGTCTCGATGCAAGTCCGCAATGACTTCTTCGACAGACTGTGCTTTGAGCTTGCCTTCTCGGAACGCAGCTATCGACTTGCGAGCGTCCGCCGCAATTTCCTGGCGCCGAGCCTCAATGCGGCGGACGCGGAGGATGTCTACCAGCATTTCTCGCTGTTCGAATGGCAATTGCAGAGCCGTGTCGATGGCTTGATCTAGTGTGACCGTGTTCAACATGGTTGTACTCTTTGTGGGGTCGTTCCGGCTGCATTGTAGCATGACTAGACAGGTGCGTGGCAGTGGCAACCTGCGGTTGCACGAAGGGTGTTGCACCTGCGCTACTGCCTAGCCGGCCGCAAATACTGCGGCGCCACCGGCTGGAAGGGCTGGCCCGGCGGCTGCCAGAAGAATTCCAGCGCCTTGCCGCCCCCGCGCTGGAAATAGTCGATGCGGATGGGGTGCGACCCGGCGCTCAGGTTCAGGCCGGCGTCGATGGCGTTGACCGTGTCGGGGTTCAGGCTTTCGCCTAGCAGCTGGCCGTCGATGATGAGGCGCACGCCGTCGTCGGCGTCGAGATGGAAGGGGTAGTAGCTGTCGGCAGGGACGAGCAGCTCGCCGCTCCACGAGGCGCTGAAGGGGCCGAAGATGGGTTCGGGGTCGGGCCAGGCAGTCAGGATCATGGGGTCGAGGCGCTGCATCAGGACCGGACCAGACCAGTCGCTGCCGCTGTAGTAGGTTCCTAGCAGGCCCTGGCCGCTGGGCGGCAGACGGAAGAGGGCGGAATCGGGGATGGGGCCGGCGGGGCTTTGCCAGCTGAGGATGGGGGCGCCGGCAGGCAGGTCGAGGGGGGGATCGGTGATCTCCAGCGCGTGCAGGCCCTTGCCCAGGAAATGGGGGCCGGGTTCGAGGGCCTGGCCGTCGAGCAGGAGGCGGGCGGGGGGTGGGGCCTCAAGGGTGTATTGGCCGCTGGCAGGGATGTAGATGGCTTTGATCGCAGCCGCCTGGTCGGCGCGGTTGTGCGCTTGCAGGGCCGAGATTTCGTGGCCGGGGATGGTGATGCTGAGATAGAGCGGGCCGCCGTTGCGGTCACGGACGATGGCGGAGGTCGTGCCGGGGTAGAAGTAGCGGAAGTGGTCGAGGACGTGCTCGAAGTGGAGATCGACGAGGAAAGAGGCGCTGTCGCCGCCCAGATCAGGCAGAGGGAGGTCGATGGCAGGGTCGGCCAGGCGGTAGCTGGGTTGTTCCAGGCCACCGCCCAAGCGCCTGAAGGGTGAGCGCTGCCAGGGGCCGATCTTGATGCCGTAGGGCTGGGCCGGCTCGTAGGCCAGGAAGCGGAGGGGGGCGAAGTAGTAGAGGCGGGGGCTGAGGTAGAGGCGGTGGTCGTCGCGTTTGGCCAGGACTTCGCGGGCGACGGTGGTCTCCAGCGGCGAGAAGGCGATGTAAACGCCGGGATCGTTGGCCTGGCGACCGAAATAGAAGCTGTAGTTCAGCCAGGCGACGACCAGCAGCCCGGCCGCAGCGACGCCGCCGAACAGCCAGCGCCGTAGTAGGGGCGAGGTACCCTCGCCCCTACCCTCGCCCCGATTCCGCCGCAGGGGGCCGAGTAGCCCGCGCAAGGCGAGGTCGTAGACATCGGCGCAGAGGAGGGCGATGGCCGGGGCGACGGCCAGGGTGCGGTAGGCTTGTGGGGCTTCGGCCAACTGCGAGAGGATGCCGCCGAGGAGGGTGAAGGCAATCCAGATCAGCGAGAGGACGCGGCGGTGATCCCGCCATTTCCAGACCGCCCAGCCCAGGCCGAGGACGAAGAAAGCGCCGGTGATGGGGTCGAGCATGGGCGCACCGGGCAGATTGTGGCGGCCGTTGCTATCGCCGGCGATATGGAACATGAGCAGGTGGCGCTTGATCGACTCCTGCAAGGGCGCCAGGTCGCCGCCAGCGGCGCGCACGTCATTGAGGATGCTGACCTGCTGGCTACGGTTGAGGAAGGTGAAGGGGTCTTTGTAGTAGGTGAAGGCCAGGGGCGCAAAGGTGAGGGCGTAGATGGCGACGAAAATGGCCAGGCCCTGCCAGTTGCGGCGCAAAAAGCCGCGCTCGACGAGGGCGCGGTAGAGTAGGTAGGCGCCGATGGCCAGCACCGCCAGCCGGATGGAGAGATAGGTGTACATCCCCAGCCCCAAGACGAATCCGGCCATTGCCCAATCGCCCCAGTTCCGCCGCCGCGCCGCCCGCGCGATGAAGAAGACCGACAGCGCCTGCATCAGCGGCGGATAGACTTCGTTCCACCCCCAGCGGCTCATGTTGAAATGCCAGCGGTTGGCGGCCAGGAAGGCGGCGGCGAAGAGGGCGGGCAGGGGGCCGAACAGTTCGCGGGCCAGCAGCCACAGGGCCAGAACGGTGAGGAGGCCGGGGATGATCGATTGCACCTTGATGGCGGCGAAGGTCGTCCCCAGCAGTTTGATCACGGCCAGTTGCAGATAGGCGAAGGCGTTCGGGGTCTCGAACCAGCCGGTGCCGAAGAGGCTATCGGGCCGGCCTTCCAGGATGCGGAGGGCGTCGAGGGCGGTGTTGGTCTCATCGATGAAGATGCCGGGCGGTATCGACTGGATTTTGTAGAGGCGGAAGAAGGCGGCTGCCAGGAGGATGGCGACGACAAGGGCGATTTCGAGCCAGCGGGGGATTGGAGAGTGGAGAATGGAGAGTGGAGAGTGGGAAATGGCGTCGTCCCGGTTTCCAATCTCCGATCTCTGATCTCTGATCTCTGGCGGGTCTTCGTCGAGGCCAAGGGCGCGGAGTTTGTAGCCGGTGGGGCGGGGGCCGTAGAAGCGGGGTGAGGGAGACGCAGGGAGGGAGGGAAGAGGAGACGCAGGGGTTTCGGCTTGTGAATGGCGAATTGCGGATTGGGAAGGGGTGATTGGGTAGTGGTTATTGGGACTTTGATCTCCAATCTCTGATCTCCGCTCTCTAATCTCTGGTCTCCGCCCTAGCATGTACAATCCCACCAGCGCCAGAAGCAGCCCCAGCAGCCAACGCCCGGCCTGGTTCCAGGCGAAGGCTTTGCCCCAGATGTCGAGCAAGGCCCAGACCACCAGCCCCAGGCCGACCGCAAGCAGGATGAGGCCGGCGATGCGCCCGTAGGGGCGAGGTGATCTCGCCCCTACTTCGGTGGAAGGTTCGATTTCGGGCGCGGGGTCGGGCCGCGGCCATTCTTTCTCGACGCGCCAGAAGCTGTAGAGGGAGAGGATGACGCCCGCCGCCAGCAGGGCCGCGCCTTGCAGTCGGGTGGTTGGGTCAGGCAGGCGCGCGGCGCCCAGCAGGGCCAGGACGAGGGCGGCGAGGGTGGTTATCCCAGTCAGCACGATCCAGGGACGATGAGTCTGACATCGCCATTGTCGGCGTCTTGAAAGAGCGCACGACTCTGCGGCCCCAAACGTGAATCAGCGGTCAGGTGCCACACAAGGGGATGGGTGTCAACAACGAAGCTACGCATCGAAGTCGCGCCCCAATGATTCCCAGACCTCATGACGAGCCTGAGCGATCTCATCTTCCGAGAAGTCGATACCCATCCACAAGCCACCCAGCTTGACCACGCGGCGGTTGGCGAACACGCGTTGATCGGTGTAGGTTCGCGGCAGGTGGGTAATGTCCTTCAGGAACAACAGACTGTCCTCTGGCAGTTCATCCAGTGTATATACGATTTCCTGCTTGACCTGCTCAGCGAAAACAGTGTTCATTGCTTGTTGCCTCCCATTTGGCTGGGGACATTGTAGCGGAAGAGCGGCAAGAGCGCCAGCCCTTGCCGCTCCTGCCAGCTAGCGTATCGGCTCGAAGCGCATCACGCGGTTGTTGTCGGCGTCTGTCACCCACAGGCCGTCGTCGGGGCCGATGCTGACGCCGTTCGGCCAGGCGAAGTCGGCGCCAGTGGCGCCATACTGACCCTGGACGGCGATCGGGTTGCCCTCGCTATCCCACACCAGCACCCGCCAGCCGGTCGGGTCCGAGGCATAGACCGTGCCCGTACCGTCCACCGCCACGTAGGGCTTGGTGAAGATGTTCTGGTCCGTCCAGCCGGGCACGGGCCATTCCTTGACGAATTGGTAGTTGGCGTCGAATTTCTGGATGCGGGTGTTCCAGGCATCAGCCACGTAGATGCTGCCGTCCGGCCCCACGGCCACCCCCACCGGCTCGTCCAGATAGCCGGGTTCGAGACCGGCGCCGCCGAATTGTGTGATCGGGTTGCCGTCGGGGTCGAAGACCTGGATACGCTTGTTGCCGGTGTCGGTGACGAGCAGGTTGCCGTTGCCATCGATGGCGACCGCGCGCGGCCCCCAGAACACGCCCTGCTGCCCCAGCTGGCCGTCGGTCGAGACGAACGCGCCCCATTTGTTCAGGAGTTGACCATCGGGGCTGAAGACCTGGAGGCGGTGATTCCAGGTATCGACCACGTAGATGCGGTCGGCTGCGGCGGCGATGCCCCACGGCTCGTTGAATTGGCCATCGCCCTCGCCAAAACTGCCCCACCCAAAGGCGAAACTGCCATCGGCGTTGAAGACCTGGATGCGATGGTTGCCGGTGTCGGCCACGTAAATGCGCCCATCCGGCCCCACCGCAGCGTCGCGCGGCTGTTTGAGCTGGCCCGGCGCTTCGCCGCTGACGCCGCCCAGGATCTGCGTGGCCGATTCGAGGCGGTACTTGCCCTCGAACGGATCGACGACCTCGACTTCCTCGATGGCCGGGGCCGCGCCCAAGTCCCAGACCTGGTTGGCGATGTCCTTGCGCACGAACCTCAGCATGCGGTCGGAGGGGTCCCATTCGGCCAGGGGTTGCCGGTAGCGGCGATAGAGGATGACATCCAGCACGTTCTTGCGGATCTGCGGGTCGCGCAGTCCGTCCCGAATCCGCTGCCAGGTGAGGTCTTTATAGGTTTCTTTGGGCCACCAGATCTGGCGGTAGGGGATGCGATAGTAGTTGTTGCCCAGGTAGGGCTTGACTTTGCCTTCGTTCTCGGTTCCCACCAGCACCACCGGGGCGTCTTGCAGGTAGTCGCGCGAGGGGGTAGGGCCGAAGAACTTCTTGTTGGGGAAATCGCGGAAGTACCACTCGAACGGCCAGGTGGTTTCATCGTCGTAGGCAAAGGCCAATTGGTTCTCGCCCACGGTTTTGCGCGAGATCTCTTGCAAGTGCGCGACGATGAGCTTCACATCCGGCGAACCGTGCGCATAGACGCCGGGTTCAATCGGATAGTCGTAGTTGACGTAGTTGTAGTAGAAGGCCGTGCGCCAGGAAAGAAGAGTCAGCAAGGCCGCCAGGCTGAGGAAGGCCAGGCGGCCGGTCGAGCGCCAGCCCACTGCCATCGTCTTGCGCGCCAGCACCCAGCCCAGGCCGGCCGCCAGCGCCAGGGCAGCGATGAAGGCCATGGTGTCGCTGAGGCTGTTCAGGTCGGAGCCGCGGAAGGGGCGGAGTTGGAGCAACTTGGCCAGGGCGAAGACCCAGAGCGGGAGGCCGAGCAGCAACCACAAGCCCCGCTGTTCTCGCACACCCCGCCAGTCTACCATCTTCAGGCGTTCGGCCAGATACCAGCCGCCGAGGATGCACATGGGGGTGGTGAAGTGGGTCGAAAGCCAGGGCATCTTTTCGCCGGCCCAGGTGAAGATGGCCCAGACGCCGATCGACCAGAAGGCAACGAGGAGCAGCCACTGGCTGCGGATGGGCAGGCCGGCGGCGCCGTCGTCGCCGGTGGGGTCCAACGAGCGCCGGCGCAGGCCGCGCCCGGCCAGGGTGATGACCCCCAGCCCGGAGAGAAGAAGAGGCAGGAATTCGTACAGCGGCACGATCAGCCCGTAGTAATACCAGGGCTGGCCGCCGCGCTTGACTTCTTGCTGCGCCAACCAGTAGCCCATGCTGCCCACCAGCCCGGTGCCAACGCCGTTGCCATTGTTGAAGAAGGTGGTGAAGAGCACGACCAGTAGACCGTAAAACACTGCCAGCCCGGCTGCAAAGCGCCGGCCGCCCCACAGCAAGCCGATGGCGCCGAATATCACCGCCATGATGGCGAAGATGGCAGCCGACTTGAGCACATCGGGCTGGAGCATGTTGGGCAGGATTTTGACCGACTCGGGGTTGCCGCCGAAGAGTTTGATCGGAAAGGCGGCGTAGAGAGGGGCGGCCAGGGTCAGAATCCAGAGCATGACATCCAACTCGCGCATCTCGCGCAGCCGCTCCAGACCGTAGCCTTTGATCAGAAACCAGAAAGCGGCCGCCAAAACGGCCACGCCGACCAGGAAGACCGGCCACATCACCAGCCCGCCCAGTCGGGCGCTGGTGACGGGCGAGCCGATGGGCGATTTGATGGCCTCGAAGAGCGGATAGACGGCGAGGGCGCCTGCCAGGGCGAGCAGACCCAGGAAGGGCCAGCGGTAGCCCTGGTTTTCCCACTTTGTGGCCAAGAGCCGGGCCAGCGTCCAGACCAGGAAGAAGCCGACGAAGATGATGGCGTAGATGAAGGAGCCTTCCATGGTGGTGAACGACAGCGCCAACGCCGCCGCCAACCCGATCAGCCAGTTTTTGTTCCCCGTTTCCAGATAGCGAACGGCCAGGATGGCCATCAGCACGATGAAGAAGATGAGATAAACGTCGTGGCGGATGTAGCGGCTGTGATAAAGCAGCATGGGCGAGAAGGCCAACAGCCCGCCCGACAGCAAGGCGCCCAGGCGCCCCAGCCAGCGCCGGGTGAACCACATCAGCGCCACGATGCCCGTGCCAAAGAGCACCACCGGCAGCCGGGCCGAGGCATCGCTGGCGCCGAAAAGGAAGTAGCTCAGGGCGGTGATCTCGAACAGGAAGGGGCCGTGCATCAAGGGATCGTGCGTGTAGCCGCGACCATCGTAGAGCTGGTAGCTGTACTGCGTGTGCAGGCTTTCGTCATGGCTCATGGTGCGGGCGCCAACATCGTACAGGCGCAAGGTGAACGCCAGCAGGATGACGACGATCCAGGCGATTTTCTCCCAGTTCAGGTTCAAGGCCACGAGCGCGGGCTGGTCGAGCCAGGCGCCGGCGCGCCGGACGGTGGGAGCGGAGAGGGTGGGGTGCTTGGGGGCGGCCATAGGGAGGAGATCAGAGATCAGGGATCAGAGATTGGAGATTGGGAGGATGCCCTGGGGAAGCGAGGGGTCAGGGGGCGGCGTTGAGGGTGAGTGTGGCGGCGTCGGTCCAGAGTACGGATGGTTCCGTGGGGAGGACCCAGGGGGCGGTGCGGAAGATCAACCAGTGTAGTTGTTGTTGATTCGAGACGGCGGCGTCATCGGTGGGATCCCAACGGGTGATGACGCCGATTTCCATGCCGGCGTACAGGTCGCTGAGGGGCAGCGGCTCGTCTTTGGGGGCAACGACCAGCGGCGGGGCGTCAGCGAGGCCGATGCTGCTGACGACGCGCAGGTCGCGGGCCGGGCGCAGATACCAGTGCAGGGTGTCGAGGACGGTCTGATCCCGCCCGGCGCTGCCCGTGACCAGGGCGATGGGCGTCTCCCAGCGTCCGCTCTGGCGTCGCTCGCTAAGGTCGCCCAGGGTGTCGAGCAGGGTGTAGATGCCGGGGCGGGTGTCGGCGGCGTAGAGGGCGGCGTAGCGCGGGGGGGTCATATCGAAGGCCATGCCCCAGGTTGTTGCCAGGGCGAGCAGGCCGAGGTTGAACGATGCCAGGAGGCCGGTGATGACCAGTGTCGGGCGTTGGCCGCTGAACCAGGCAAAGAGGGCGACGAAGACGATGACCGCGACCAGCGCCACGCCCAGGCGAATGAGCCAGAGCCGGTTGTAGTCGTGGGTGTAGTTGAGCAACGAGAGTGCGGCGAGGACGACAAGGATTTGCAGGACGGCGGCGAAGATGAGCAGTTCGATCGGGTTGAAATCATCCTCGCTGCGCAGCAGCCGGGCGGCCTGGCGATAGAGGCCGAGGAGGAAGAAGGCGGCGGGGAGGGCGAAAAGTTGGCCGGCGACGGCGCGCGTAGCGGCGGCAAAGGGGCCTTGCAGGATGGCGAGCAGGGCCACGACCAGCGCGGCCAACCCGAACGAGCGCACGAGCGCCGACCGTCGCCAGGCAAAGACCAACCCGACCAGACCGCTGATCACGACCAGCGGATCGTCCACGACCAGCCGGCCCAGCCCCCACAGCCAGCGCGAGGGGGCGAGGGTAAAGCTCTGCAACCATTGGTCCCAGTTGATCGCGGTCAAGCCCAGGCCATCGAGACGGCTGAGGAAGGCTGTCCCACCCACGAAGGCGATCGCCATGAGCGTCACCAGGTGAGTCAGAGCAGGGCGGGGCAGGGCAGCGAAGTTGGGTCGGGAGAGCAAAATGACCAGGGTCAGGGCGATCAACGCCGCCGGGGCGGCGAGGCCGCCGATGAGGAGGATGCCCGTTCCGACCGCCGCCAGCATCCAGCCACGCTCCTGGCCTTGCTGCAAAGAGGCCCATCCGGCCACGGCCAGGGCCAGCCCCAACAGGACGAAGGCGGCGCCATCGCCGCGGCGGCCAAAGGCGTTGAGCAGCGGCGAGGCTGTGACCAGCGCCGCCGCCAAGAGAGCCGTCGGGCGGCCCACCCAGCCGCGCCAGCCGTAGATGGCCCACGGCAGCAGGGCGCTGGCCAGCAGCGGCCACAGCCGGGCCAGGCCGTCGGTGGCGCCGGCCAAAAAGAAGGTGAGGGTTTGCAGGCTGAAAAGCAGGGGCGAACCGGCGTCGAGCATCGGCCCCAGGCCCTGGCTGGCCTGCCAGGCGCGCAGGGCTGTGGCTGCTTCGGTCGGGGCCAGCGGATAGGCGCCCAGGTGGATCAGCCGCGCGACGATGGCGACCACGGTCAGCAGGCCGTAGAGCAGATGCTCGACGGTGAGCCGGCCGAGCAACGAGTGGGGGGCGGCCGGAACGGCGTCGGCGGTGGTCGCCGCAGGCGACATGGCGGTGGTTGTTGCCATCAGAAACAGGGGGGAGAAAGTTCGGGTGAAGCCAAACTGACTTTAGCGACGATTTGTTGCCGGAAGGTTACGAATCGGTGACGGCATTCCTCAGCCGCGCCAGGCAAAGACGCTATAGCCGCCTTGCTCGAACACCGGCTGCCAAAGGTTGATGAAGGTTAGACGGCGGTCGGGGGCGATCTTATACTTGTCCAGCTCGCGCGGGCCGACGATGAGGTAGTCGATGCCGAACTCGGCCACGATGGCGCGGATGCGCTCCTCGTCGCGGTTCTGGTAGATGGTCTCGATCAGCGGCTCGCGGCGGCCAGCCTCCACATAGTTGCCCCGCCACTGCAATTCGTGGCCGCCCCAACCCAGCAGGGTCGGGCGGCCGCTGTCGGCGGCGATGAAGTTGTAGTCGGAGTAGGAGCCGCCGGAGGCTTCGAGGATGACGGCGTCGGGGGCGGTGTTTTGCTTGAGCCAGGTGGTGACGGCAGCCTCGTCCGGCCGGTATTGGGCGACATAACGGGCGCCATCCAGCGAAGGCTGGCCCTGGAAGTTGTTGGCTTTGCTGGGGATGGCGAAGAGGGGGTAGACCATCCCGCCCAGCACCAGCACGGCCATGATCGTCCACGAGGCCCAGCGCAGCCCTCGCCCGGCCCGTGTGCTGAGGTAGTACAGGGCGTAGGCTGACCCCATCGCCATCATGATCCAGGCCTGGTAGTAGAACTTGAAGACGGTGTTCATGCGCGTGCCGAAAGTGTCGCGCAAGAAGACGAACTCGACGCCGTAGGTGAGCAGCAGGGCAGTGAAGAAGAGGGCGAGGGCGAAGATGGCGGTGGCATTGCCCGATTTCTCCCCACCTCTTCCTTCGCTGCGCAGGGCAAAAACGCTGGCCAGGAGGGCGCCGATGCCGCTCAGCAAGCCGCCGACGAATAGCCAGGTTCCCGGCGTGGAGACCCGAATCCGGGCCAGCTGCGGGATGAGCTGGCCGGCTGTCTGACCGAGGGTGGCTTCGATTTGGCCGCGCAGGCTGGGGAGGAGGGCGGCAAGGAGGGTGGCGAGGACGAGGAGGATGAGCGGGAGCAGCAGGACGGCCAGGAGCCAGCGCAGCCAGGCGGAGCGACGGGCCTCCAACCGCTGCCAAGCCGCGACCAGGAGCAGGATGAGGGCGGCCAGGAAGGGGCCGAACATCAGCAGGTATTGGACGAGGCGGGTTGGGTTGTAGAAGTTGGGCCAGATGCCGCTGGCTTGCGAACTGAAGCTGAGATAGAAGGGCAGGTAGCCAACGAAGCCGATCACGGCCAGGGCGACGAAGGTGAGAGCGATCTCGGTCCACAGGCGGCGGTCGAGCCGGGCGCCGCCCAGCCCCCGGCGCAGGCCATAGACCAGGGTGACGAGGAAGACGTAGATGGGGAAATCCCAGGTGTTGAGGAAGCCAAGCGCGCCCAAGGCCAGGCCGTAGAGCGGCAGCCCCCAGCCATCCAGCCCAAAGACGGCGACCACGGTGGCCCAGGCCGGATGCGCGACAGCAGTGGCTGCTAAGCGAACCGAAGTGATCCCTGCTAAACGCTCAGCAACGTCCCCAGCCGGACGTGCAGCAACTCTCCCTACCAGGCGCGCAATACTTATTACCACTGCTCGCCAGCCCGTCCTTACGTCAGGGGCGATGAACTCAGTGCTTTTCTCGACGGCGGTCGCCGGGCGGCGGAACAGGTTGAGGGCCAGGGCCAGGGCCAGCAGGACGAACGGCAGGGCGAGGACGTGCGGGTGCATGTCGCCGAGCAGAAAGCTGAAGAAGGGGAACTCGCTGATCACTTCCTGGTCGAACTGGCCGCTGAAATCGCGGTCGTGGATGACGCGCGAGGCCCGCCACCACCACCAGTGGCCGCTGCCCGGATTCCAGGCGCCGATGACGGGGGCGTTGGCCAATTCTTTGACATCGAAAAAGCCGAGCAATCGGGATGAGAGCAACCCGCGCGCTTGCAGCGCCTCGAGCACGCCCACCAGATTGCCCATCAGCCCCAAGAACAAGCTGGCGATGAGGCCAAAGACAAGACCGCGCCCGAAGGTGGCCGGCCGGCCGCTGTCGCCGCGCACCAGGTTGTAGACCAGCCCAAAGCCGCCCAACAGCGTCAGGGCGAAGATGGCGGCCAGCCCCAGGTTGAAGGCGATGCTGGGCTGCACGCCCGTCAGTTGCACCAGCAGGTTGAGCTGGGCATAGCCGAAGTAGTAGTAGCTGATGCCGTAGCCCGCCAGCCAGGGGTCGCGCGGGGGAAATTGGGGCGAGTTGAGGATGCCGTTGAGGAAGGCGAATTCCATCGGTTTCTCGGTGCCGGCGATGTCGGGGTTGTAGGCCCGGAAGTAGGCCCAGGCTGCCATCGCCAGCAAGAAAAAGATTTCGACAAAGAGAATGGCGCCTTTCTGCGTCCGCAGGTGTTCCAGCAATGGCCGCTTGCCTTCGCCATCCTTCTGCCAGCCCGCCCGACCCAGCCATAGCCCCAGCGCCGCAAAGATCAACAGCGCCAGCGCCGCCCCGCCGGTTGTATTGCGCAGCAGCCCAAAGGTGGCGCCCAACCACAGCAGATAGCCCGCGCCCAGCAGGCCCAGGGCGCGGCTGAAGACAAAGCCGTGATCAGGCAAGAAGGCGAACAGCCGCCACGAAAGCGGCAGGCCCGCCAGTCCAATCAGGGCCAGGATGAGCCAGAAGCGCAGGAAGTCGAGCATGGGGAGATGGGAGGTTAGTTATTGGAGATTGGAGATTGGAGATTGACGCCACGACAATCGACGTGCTACTTGTCTACCTGTCTACTTATCTACCTTCAACCGGTAGATCATCACGCCGTCGTTCTGGAACACAACTTCGGCTTCGCCTAAATCGACCAGGGCATCGAACTTGCGCAGTTGGTCGGCGTTGAACAGGATGCGCTCGAGTTGGCCGATGTAGACGTAGTTCACGCCCAGTTCATCGCTGATCTGGCGGAGGCGGGCGATGTCGGTGGTCTCGAAAAATTCGCGGCCAATGGCCTCGCGTGGGCCGGTCTGCGAGCCGAAGCGCTGCTCGCCCTGGTGCTGGCCGAGGAAAGTGGGCAGACCGGTGAGCGAGCTGGCGCGCAGCCCACCCGCCCGGTAGTAATCGTAACCGGCGTTCTGGCCGTTGACCGGATACCACGAGGCCGGCGCTTCGGCCAGCACCGGTGTGCCGGTGACGTTTTCTTTCAACCAGCGGATGGCCTCGTGATCATACTTCAGGTCGATCATGGTGTTGCCGTCGGGCCAACCGTAGCGGCCAACGGTCATGAAGGCCATGCCATCGAGGGTGTTGCGGGCAGGGACAGGCGGCGGGAAGCGGTCGTTCACACGGTCGGCCGTGCCCAGGACGGGGAAGACCAGCCCCAGGGCCAGGAGGAGGCCCAATCCCGCCAGCCAGAGGCCCCGCCAACGGCGCCGCCATGAGCGGATGGCGTCGAGCAGGTCGGGCAAGACGGCGGCGGCGCCGATCCCCAACAGCACCCACACCTGGATATAGAATTTGAACAGGGTGTTCATGCGGTAGTAGTCGCCGTGCTCGCGGCTGAAAAGCCCGCCGCTGCCACAACCGCAGAGAAAATCCTTCAGGTAGAAGATCTCGACGCCGAGCGCCACCAGCAAACCGGTGAAGAACAGCAGCGCCCGGAATTGGGCGGGGGCCGGGGCGGGGCGGCGGAACAGGTAGAGGGCGGTGAGCACGACCAACGGCAGGAGCAGGCCCACCACTGCGTAGCCGAGGAAAGCCAGGCCGATCCCCAGCAGGAGGCTGATCCCCAAAGCCGCCTGGCCGAAGCTCAGCGTCCAGCGGGGCCGGGCCAGGGCGGCAACATGGTCGAGATAGCGCGGGGCGCGGTCGAAATGGCGCAGCAATCCGGCCAACCAGCGCAGGGCGGGCACATCGCCGGGCCGCCGGTGCAATTCCACCAGGATGTAGGTGAGGGCGACGAAGAGGAAGAAACCCCAAATCCGCAGCCACGACCCCATCTGCGTCTTGATATAGGTCAGGCCGACGCCGGTCTCGAAGACGGTGGTGTAGTTGCGATAGAAGGGCAGATAAAGCACGAACGCGGCTGCCGCCAGACCGGCGACGAAAAGCAGGGTGGGGATGACCCGGATTTTGCCCTGGCCCTTCCATTCGCGGATGCCCCAGGCCAGCACCCCCACCCCCAAATAGGTGGGCAGATCCCAGGTGTTGATGGCGCCGATGGCGCCCACGGTCAGCGGCATCACCGCCAGCAGCAGCGCAAAGGGCAACAGGCCGCCGGAAGCAAGGGCCGTCTGGCCGCGGCGGCGATGCCCGGCGATGAGGGTATAAGCCAGGGCCAGGAAAAGGACGGTGAAGGGGATGCCGATCATGTGCGGGTGCAGATCGGCGAACAGAAACGACCAGAACGGGAACTCGTTGATGGTGAACGGTAGCACCCGCGAGGGCGACCAGAAGTTGTAGCCTGGCCATTGCACCCGTCCCGCCGCAGCCGCGCCGAGGCCCGACACAGTCTGCACCAGCGGCTGAAGCAGCGGGATATTCGAGCTAAAGACGCTGCCCCCACGTTCGGCCAACTGCCGGAAGATGATCAGCCCGCCCTCCAGATTGCCCATCAGGGCCACGAAGAACACCCCCGCCAGCCCGGCCCACGCCCCACGCCTCTCTGCCTCCCTGCGTCCCTGCGTCCCTGCGTCTCTGCGTCTCTCCCATCCCGCCACAAGAGAATAGACCAGACTGAACACCCCCGCCGCCGTCAGGGCAAACAAGCTGGGGATGGCCAGGTTGAAGGCGATGGAGGTGCTGATGCCGGTCAGTTTGATCAAGACGGACAGAAGCTGGTAGCCGTAGTAGTAATAGTTGAGATAGCCGCCAGCGAAATAGGGGTCGTAGGAGGGGAAGAACGGCGTGCGGGTGACGGCGTTGAGGAAAGCGAACTCCATGAACTTCTCGCCGCCCTGCCAGGGTTGCCAGAGGTCGGGGTTGAGCAGGCGGATGAAGACGAACAGCAGGAAGGCGGCCGTAAAAACGCCCTCGCTGAGCAGGATCAACCGCCGTCGCTCCCGCCAGAAAGCCCGCATCGCCTCCTGGCTTCGCCGCCAAAGACCATAGGAGAGGGCCAGCGCCGCCAGCACAGCCAGCAGCGAGGGCAACAGATTGTTCTTGAGGATGTGGAGGGCAGGCAGGATCCAGGCCAGCCAGCCCAACAGGATGAGCGCCAGCGCCCGGCTGAAGCCATAGCCGCGGTCGGCCAGGCGGCCGAAGAGGGTGAAGGCGATGGGCCAGGCCAGCACTTGCAGACCAAACAGTAGCAACCACCAGAAGACCAGGCTCAGCCAGCTGTTGTAGCGGAACGGGTTCCAGGCTACCCGGCCAACATTGGGCAGCTCGCCGACGGACTGATCGAGCAAGAGGTCAGGCCCGGCCTCCCCTTCTCCGACTTCCGCCCTCTGTTCTCTGATCTCGGCCTTCTGCCCGGTGTAGCCATAGCGGGCGCCCTCCCACGACCCGCCCAAAAGCTGATCCCACTCGGCGTCGCTGAGGTCGCGCACTTTCTTGTAGATGAGGACGCGCGGGTGGTCGTAGACCCAAAAGCTCTCGTCGGCGGCCTGGTCGGGAAACTCGAGGCCAAACAACGAGGGATAAGCGGTGAACTCGGCGGCCAACTCGTAGCCCAACTGCGCCGAGAACAGCAGGTCATAGAACTTGACGCTCATCGGGTAGCGTTCGGGCAGCTTGGGCAAGGCGCCATACAGCCGTTTGGTGGCCAGGACGTAGTAATCGCCCTCGGCCATGTTCTGGCGCAGGATCTGGTACTTTTCCGGCGTATCCTCCTCATACATCGGCATCATCACGTTGCGCCAGCCGTGCTCGCCCGGATTCCCGCGCGGGATGGGCAGCACCAGCGGCATGCCTTCTTCCCAGTGCTCGGTGATCCACACGCTGCCGTCGGGCATATGCTCGTACATCCATTTCGAGGCGGTGATGAAGGTGTGCTCGCGATTGTAGACGCCGTTGACAAAAGCCAGCGCCCACAGCATGGTGGGGAGGAGGATGATGAGGCCGAAGAGCCAAAAGAGACGGGTTACGGGTTGCGGATTGCGGGTGGTGGGTGGTGGAGTTTCGAGTGGTAGTTCTAGAGCTTCTGCTTCAGGCAGTCGTTCTGCATCGGGCGAACTTCCGCTTGCCCCCTGCCCCTCGCCATCCTCCATTGCTCCCAGGACTGACTCTGCCACCTGCGACCTGCTCCCTGCCACTTGCCACCTTGCCACCCACCCTGCCAATGCCCACAGCATCCCCGCGCCCAGAACCGTCAACAAGGGCACGACGGGAACCATGTAGCGGTTGAACTTGGCCAGGAAACTGCCGGTGATCAAGAAATAGGGAACGAGCCAGGAAAGGATGATCAATTCGCCCGGTCTGGCCCGCAGCATCAGCGTCTTGACGATGGCCCAAGCGAAGGCCATCCACCCCACCAACCCCAGAAACCAGCCCATCCCCC
>CAYWPZ010000073.1:0-6400 GCA_964460135.1 uncultured Caldilineales bacterium
TCGGCCCCCAGGCCATGTTGCCCGCCCCGCCGCCCTCGGCCCCCCGCCAGTTCCGCATCATGGGCTACGAAGCTACGGATGCGGTCGATCTACAAGATGATGAATGGTCAACTTACGAGTATCGAGGAGAAAGACGATGAACAGCACTTCTGGTCACGCTGAACCGATCGCCGTTCTTTGCAACCCCCTGGGCGCGCCCGAGCGCTTTCGCTGGCGCGGGCGCAGCTATCGGGTCGAGGCCATCGATCGCATCTGGCGCAGCGGCCTGCGGAGGGGCGATGGTCGCCGGCTGTACCAGATACGGTCGGCCGGCCGCCTCTTTTTGCTTGCCTACGACCCGGCCTGGCGCTCGTGGTCGTTGGCGCGCTCGCCCTGGCGCATGCGCATGCGTCGGGCGATCTCGGACCTGGCGCTGCGGCTGGCGGCGTGAGAAGGCAGCGGTCGGGGCGCTCGCAGCGCTCCGACCGCTCGACTGAACTTCGGGCGGGGTTTATGGTAAAATGGGGTCGCTACACGGTCGCGTGCTTTGCATCCACCTTTTTCGATCACACGTTTTCGTTTCCAGGCCATGCGACTCCTCGAATTCGGCCCCATTGCCGCCGTCCGGCGCAACCACGCCATCGAACACGCCACCATCCACATCCTCAGCCGCATGCGGCCGGAAACGAACATGGCCGGGCGCTCGAATAGCCGCGGCTTCATCATTTATGGCGACCTCGCCACCGAGACCATCACCCAGGCGGTGGCCGAAGCCATCCGTCGCATCCGCGGCGGCGAGGTCGGGCTGGCCATCCACCCCAACTGCGGCACCAACATGGTCACGACCGCCACGCTGACCACGGCCGCCACCCTGTTGGCCGGCGGCATCGGCCGTCGGCGACACTGGCTCGACCGCATCCCAAGCGCCACGGTGGCCGCCCTGGCGGCCGTCTTCATCGCCCAATTCGTCGGCCCCACCCTGCAGCAGCGGGTCACCACCTCAGCCTCGCTCGGCGGGGTGGATGTGCTGGAGGTGCAGCGCAAACAATTGGGATCGCGTGTGTTGCACTGGGTGAGGCTGCAGCACACGCCTGCGGCAGATGACGGGCGGGCATGATCCACATCTTTCATGGCGAGGATGAATTCGGCAAGAGCGAGGCCATCGCCGCCCTGCGCCAGGGCGTCAGCGCTGACCCCAGCCTGATCGACCTCAATCTGACGCTGTTGGACGGGCGCACCGTCACAGCCACGGAGATCATCCACCACTGTGATGTGCCTCCCTTCCTGGGCGAATACCGGCTGGTGATCCTCTCTGATTTGTTGGCGCGCCTGGCCGGGAGCAAAACGAAAGAGGGGGAAGCCACGGGGTCGAGTGAAGAGATGATGGCCTGGCTGCTGGCCTATCTGCCCACGACGCCAGAGACAACGCACCTGGTCTTGAACGAAGCCAAGACCCTGCCCGCCCGCCACCCCATCCTGGCCCTGGCCGTCGGCCACAAACAGCGGATGGAGATTCGCGCCTTTGCCGCGCCGGGGCTGAAGGGCGGGGAGCTTGCCCGCTGGGTCGAGAATCGAGCCAGGCAGAAGGGGGCGCGGCTAGAGCCAGGCGTAGCCAACGACTTGGCCACGTTCATCGGCCCAAATCTGCGGCTGATCGACACCGAACTGGAAAAACTCAGCCTACACGCCGGCGGCGGCGCCATCAGCCAGGCCGATGTCCGGCTGCTGGTTCCCTATGCGCAGCAGGCCAGCATCTTCGACATGGTGGACGCGCTCGGCCACCGCCAGACGCAACAAGCGTTTCGTCTCCTATCGCAAATGCACAACCAGGGCGCCCACTACCTTTACCTGCTGACCATGATCGTGCGCCAGTACCGCATCCTCCTGCAGGTGAAGGAATTGGCCGACCAGGGCATGGGGCAGGATGCCATCGCCCGGCAGATCGGGCTGCATTCCTTCCCCACCGGCAAGGCCATGGCCCAGGCGCAGCGCTACACACCCCAACAGCTGGCGCGCATCTACGACCGGCTGCTGGATACGGATGTGGCGATCAAGACCGGCAAGATGGATGGCCTGCTGGCCCTGAACCTGCTTGTGGTCGAACTGGCGCGACTTTGAAAAGGAAAACACCAAGGCGCAAAGGACACAAAGAAAACTCAAAGCCCTTGTGCAAGCTCCATGACATCCATGCCTTTGCACCACAAGCAGATCGCAGACGAAAGGCTATGTTGCCTGCTTTCTCCACCATCGCCCTGCCCTCGCGCTACCTGCATCTGCCCGATGTTCGCATCCACTACCGCGTGATGGGAGAGGGGCCGCCGGTTGTACTACTGCACGGCCTGGGGTCGAGCGGCAGCGATTGGTTTCCCGTTGCGCCCTACCTGGCGCCGGATTATCGCTTATTGCTCGTCGATTTGCGCGGCCACGGCCATAGCAGCCTGGCCCGCACCGGCTATGGCATGGCGGCCATGGCGGCCGATGTCGTGGCCGTGCTCGCAGCCGAGGGAGTGGAGCAGGCGGCGCTGGTCGGGCTATCGTTGGGCGGCTGCGTGGCCTTGCAGACGGCGCTGGCCGCGCCCGAGCGGGTGAGCAGCCTGGTGCTGATCAACACTTTTGCCAAATTGCGCAGCAACGGCATGCGCTGGAGCCGGCTTGTGCGGCTGCGCCGCGCCCTGGGCGACGCCGACGGCCTGGCGCGGCTGGTGGCAGCTTCGCTCTTCGATGACCCCGAAGCGCAGGCGCTGGTTTTCGAGCGTCTGCGGCGCAACGATGTCGGCGCCATCCGGCGCACGATGTGGGCCGTCGCCCGTTTCGATGTCCGTCGCCGCCTCGGCCGGGTGACTGCGCCCGTCCTGGTGCTGACAGGGGATCGCGACCGCACCGTGCCCCGCCTTTGCACCGCTGATCTCGTCGCCGCTCTGCCTGCCGCCCGCCTGCAGACCATCCCCGATTCCGGCCACGCCCTGCCCTACGACCAGCCAGAGGCATTCGCAGCGGCGGTGCGGGGCTTCTTGCGCCACCCTCACCACAACTGAGTCAACCCCACCTTAAGTCAGCCGACCATCTCGTCTACGTAGCCGCCGCCGCAACTTCCTTTGCGGCCTTCGTTTCAGCGGCGGGGACGCTGGGCGCGGCGCCGCTCTCGGTCTTGGCCTCGCTGCTCTCCTTCTTGCCACTGCCGGCGGTGGCGGCGCTGTTCTTGCCGCGCGAGTCGGTCACATAGAAGCCGGAGCCTTTGAAGACGATGGCCGGGGCCGAGAACTTGCGGCGGACGCGGCCGCTGCCATTGCACACAGGGCAAGAGGGCACACTGGTATCGGTGAAAGAACGACGGACTTCGAAATCGTCCTGGCAGGTGTCGCAGATGTATTCGTAGACAGGCATGATCGCTACCTCTCCATCTCGAAGCGAGATAGAAGACAACGAAAAATCATAGCCGAATGGCAGGGATAGGTCAAAGTTCGATCACGGGATCGATGCAGGGCGGGGAACAGGAACAGCGCCACCCCACAGGATGGCGCTGTTTTGTAAGGAGGACGCAAGCAAACTATCAGAGTTGTGTTAGAACGCGAACCTTACATGTGCAGACAGAAGAGACCTCAAAGGTTTTGGAAACCTTCGTGGTCTGGATTGAGCACGGCCGCAATCCGCTCCAGCGCCCAGTCCACCTGCTGGCGGGTGATGACCAACGGCGGCGCCAGGCGGATGACGGTGCCGTGCGTATCTTTGGCCAGGATGCCGTGTGTTTGCAGGGCCTCGCAGAAGCGCCGCGCCCCGCCCGCCTCGGGCTTGAGATCGATGCCCACCAGCAACCCCCGCCCGCGCACTTCGCGCACATAGGGGCTGTCGAGAGCAGCAAGCTGGTCCATCAGATAGCCGCCCTGCCAGGCGGCATTGTCGATCAGGTTCTCGTCCTGGAGCACAGCCAGGGCGGCGCGACCGACGGCGGCGGCCAGGGGGTTGCCGCCAAAGGTGGAGCCGTGGTCGCCCGGTTCCAGCACGCCCAAGACCGGGGCATCGGCGACGACGGCCGAGACCGGGTAGAAACCGCCCGAAAGCGCCTTGCCCAGGATGACCATGTCCGGCCGCACGCCCTCGTGGTCGCAGGCAAAGCGCTTGCCGGTGCGCCCCAGCCCGGTCTGGATCTCGTCGGCAAGCATCAGCACGTCGTGCTGCCGGCAGATGGCGGCGGCGCGCTGCAGATAGCCGTCGGGCGGCACCACGACGCCGCCCTCGCCCTGGATCGGCTCGAACAGGAAGGCGACGGTGTTGGGGGTGATGGCCGCTGCGAGGGCGGCGGCGTCGCCAAAGGGGACGGTGACGAAGCCAGGGGTGAGGGGGCCGAACTTCTCTTTGTACTGGGTCTCGGTCGAAAAGCTGATGACGGTGGTGGTGCGGCCGTGGAAATTGCCGGCGCAGACGATGATCTCGGCCCGGTTGCGGGGCACGCCCTTGACCGTGTAGCCCCATTTGCGCGCCACTTTGATCGCCGTCTCCACGGCTTCGGCGCCGCTGTTCATGGGCAGGGCCATGTCGTAGCCGCTGAAGGCGCAGAGGTCGCGATAGAAGAGGCCGAGTTGGTCGTTGTAGAAGGCGCGCGAGGTCAGGGTCAGGCGGCCGGCCTGCTCGACCATGGCCGCCAGGATACGGGGGTGGCAGTGGCCCTGGTTGACGGCGGAATAGGCGCTGAGACAGTCGAGATAGCGGTTGCCGTCCACATCCCAGACCCACACCCCCTCCCCGCGGCTTAGCACGACTTCGAGCGGGTGGTAGTTGTGGGCGCCGAGGCGCCCTTCCAGGTCGATGAAGTGGGCGGCGGCGGGCGATTGAGAAAGGGGCATAAGTTTTGTAGTCTTGAGCAACGAAACTACGTATCCAGTTGGAAACGCAGCGCATCGAGTATTCGCGACTTCGTCAGGGAGTCGGTAATCATTCCCATCTGTTCGATGAGGCGGCTCTTGTCGAGTGTCCGAATCTGATAACAGAGAACTATCGAATCAAGAGCAAGCCCACCCATGCCTGTGCGCAACAGCACTTCGTTGGGATAAATGCGTCGATCAGCGGATTTGAGTGAAGTAAGTGGCACTACGTTGACAACAGAAAGCATCTGATTGAGCGGCTCGCGGCTGACGACTAAAACAGGCCGACGACCTGCCTGCTCAGATCCTTGCACAGGATCGAGCACAGCAAGAAAAACCCCCACTGCTAAACCATCAGTTTGGTTCCCACCACTCGGCATCTATTGTGGCGAAGGCATTCATCGTGTCAGCAAGGTCGGCAAGAAAGACAGGATCATTGGCAGCCAGTTCCATTTCTGCGACCTTTCGCTGTACGTCAAGGGCACTCTGTTCGAGTACAGGTCGAAGCAAGACGTACTCCTCGATAGGTAGGATCACAGCAATTGGTTTGCCGCCAGCATCGTTGATGAATTGGCGTTGCAGAAGGGCTTGAGTCATGGCCTCACCTCGCGGGAATATCATATCCGGCCGTCATTATACAAAGGGGAACGGTCTACGGCAACTCGAAGCCTTGAATCGGGTGCATTTTACGCTGGGGGCAGGTTTTGCGCCGGCAACGCCCGCCGGGCCGTAGAACGGCCCCGGCTACTGAGTGGAAGGCCCTTCGGGCCTAACGCCAGCCCCGAAGGGGCTTCCACCTCTAGCCGGGCGGCCTCCGGCCCCCGGCGGGTTGGCGCTGCCCCCAAGTTGAAATGCACCCCCTTGAATCGACCCAGAATAGAGGTTTCGTGAGTTACCCTACGCCTTCGCCAGTGCCTGGCGCGCCGCTTCCACCCCGGCCTGCCGCCATTCCTCGGCATGGGCTTGCAGGTCAGCTTCGAGTTGGGCAAAGGCTTGGGCGCCAGCTTGTTGGGCGAACTGAGCGAAAAGCTGATCCAACTGCCCGGCCAAGGGCAGGCCGATGCGGCGGGCGATGGCGCGCGCCTGCCACCAGGCGGCCAGGGCGGGATTTTGTGCGCCAAGTGCAAAGAAACTGTCGCCCTGCCAGTCTAGAACAAGCGCTTGTGAGAACTGCTCATCGATGCGCCGGTAGATATCAATACCTTCCGCAAACATACCAATTGCCTGCGCGTGGCTCTCTGCGGTCGCTGCGGCGCGCCCCATGTAGCAGAGATCGGCGGCGATGCTCAGCTGGGCATTGATTGCCATATGAATTTCAAGGGCCGCGCGATACTGATCGAAAGCCTTGATCGGTTGGCCCTCGGCCAGCCATACATTACCCAGGCTTTGTAGCACGTTCGCTTCGCCCAGCCGGGCGCCGATGCCGGGATAGATCGCCAGCGCCGCCTCGTAGCGCCGCCTCGCTCCCGCCAAATCATCCTCGCGCAGCGCCAAATCCCCCAACGCCTGTAGCACGTTCGCTTCGCCCAGCCGGGCGCCGATGCCGGGATAGATCGCCAGCG
>CAYWPZ010000073.1:6500-18146 GCA_964460135.1 uncultured Caldilineales bacterium
AATCATCCTCGCGCAGCGCCAAATCCCCCAACGCCTGTAGCACGTTCGCTTCGCCGCCCTGATCGCCGCAGCGACGAGCACAGTCCAGGGCCGCCTGATAGCGGTCATCCTGCTCGCGCTGCAGGCCGGTTACGACATAGAGGTTCTGCAGCAAGGCTGTCAGCCGCGCCGAGCGAGAACGACCGCCCTGGCAGTGTTCACGCCCGTAGCCCCAGTCCAGCCAGGCTTCGATGCTGGGCAGTTCCTGGCTGTAGCTGGCAATGACCGCGCCCATGGCCTCGCCGCTGCTTTGCAGCGCCCTATCAAGCTCAGGAACCCATCCCACGAACGATTCTTCATCCCGGCCAAAGTCGAAATAGAAACGTATCGCTGCCTCGCCGTACCGATCCCGCGCCGTGCTCGCGTCGCCCAACTGCCGCTCGGCAAAGTAGCGGAAGGGCGCAGGGAGATAGAAAAGGTCGGGCGCGGCCCGCTCCAACAGTGACTCGTTTTCGATGGCGGCCAACTCGGAGCGAGATCCCGCGCCAAAGATCGGCTCCACGCCCGCCTCGGGCAGCCCACCGGGGAAGAGGGCCAGGGCGGGGAAGATCACCGCCGCCGCCAGGTCGCGCGCCTGCAGCCGCTCGAAGGCCAGGCGGATGCCCACGGTCACGCTCTTGACCTCGTGCGGGTAATAGGGGTCGGCCATAACCTCATCCCGTTTCCGGCGCAGGTCGGCCAACAAGGAACTCAGATTCGTCGGGTGGGTGTGTCGCCAGACCCTGGCCACCAACTCGATGGCGCGCGGCAGCCGATCCACGGCCTCCAACACGGCCAGCAGGTCAGCCTCGCCCAGGCGCTCGAACTCGGCCACGGTTGGGTTGGCGGTGTACAAAAACAGTCGTAGCGCCGCTTCCGGCGTCAGGCGGAGCAGATCGTAGCGGGGCAGGTGGGCGCTGCCCAGGTCCTTCTGCGAGGTGACGAGCACACGCGGCCGGCCAGGCGCCAACACCAACCGCTCCAACAGGCGGCGCACGGCCAGCCCGCCGCCGGCGATGGCGTTTTCGGCTTCGTCCAACAGCAGCAGGGCCGCCGGAGGTACGGCCGCAGACAGGGCGGCGTCGGCTTGTTCCGCCTCCGGCGGCAATTCGTCCGCTTTGAGGCCCAGGCTCAGGGCCAGGGCGCGGCGGAGGTCGTGGGCATTGTGGACATTGACCAAGGGGACGAAAAAGGCGCGCTCTGGGCGAACCCGGCGGCGGGCGACCAGCCAACGGGCGACCTCCCTGGCCAGTTCGGTCTTGCCCACGCCACTGACGCCCCGGATCAGCAGCCCAGCCTGCCCGTTCAGCCGCGCCAACACCGCCTGCATGTCGGCCTCACGGCCGATGAAGCGCGGCGGGCGCAGGTCGAAGGCTGGCTGTACGGGCTTCGGCAGGGGCAGCACCTGCGCCTCGCCATCTCCCACCGCCGCCAGGGGTCGGCCATGGTCGCCGCCCTCAGGCAGCAATTTGAACTTGCGCGCCTCAGCCAGGGCGGCGCTGCCGCCGAGCCGGTTCAAGTCTTCATCCATCAACACGGCGTTGCGCCCGGCGGCAAAGGCATCTGCCACCGCGCCGCCGCTGAGCAGGACCTGATAGAAACGGCGAAAGAAGGCAACGGCGGCAATCTCATACACGCTATCATCGGCTTCCACAGCCACGATGTGACGGACATGCAAGGCGGCCAGGGCCGCGGCCACGCTCTCGGAGTGGCAGGCCATGAGCACGGCCAGGTCGAACTCAGGTTCAGACCGGTTGGCCGGGTTCAGCGCCGCCAGCAGATGCATCGACCCCAACGGCCGCATTCCGCCGGCGCTGTCTTCGAAGATGAGCACGCCCTCGGGCGCGTCCTCCGGCTTGAAGCCGTGGCCCAAGTAGTGCAGCACCTGGAAGGGGGGCCGGTCGCGCCGGGCCAGCAGGCCGCTGACGGCATCGACCTCGGCTACATGGGTATGGAACTCGGCCGCGGCCCCAACCCCGGCCAGGGCCGTGTTGAGTTTGCCCAGGGCGTTGTCAAGCGCCACCGGATCGGCGTTCAGGGGGCTGCTGACCAGCAGCAGGATACGGACGGGGGAGGGGGGAGTGTCGTTCATGGTGGTTTCACACCTGAAGGTCCGACAAACCTGTCAGGTATCTCTACCTGCGCCGGCTGCGGCGTTCCGGTAGCATTTCTTCCAGAGTCTCGCGACTGAAACGAGTGAGAATGAAGGTAGCAAGGAGGGCCTTTTTTATTTCGTCGTCCTGTTCACGAGCCATAATCCTGTTCAAAAAGTCGTCGGCCTGCCCATCCTGGCCTGATGAAGGAGAGACGATGACAGCCAGGCGAGCCTCCTTTTCCAGGTCGGCCAGTGGCAATTTCAACGCCCGATCCACCAACTTCATGCGCTGGCGCGTGATCGAGGCGTCGATCAACTGTCTCGCCAGCGCCTGCACCGAGCGATAGGCCTCTTCGATCCGCACCGCCGCCGCCGCGTTGACGTCGCTGTTGTCCAGCGGCTGCGCCAGCTTGAAGCTGAGATTGCGGAACACAGTCGGCCAGGCCAGACCCACCAGGATGGCGGTCAGCCAGCCGTTGGCCCCCACCAGGGTGGCCGCGGCCAGCAGATAGATCAAGCTGCTGGCAATCAGGTTGAAGAGGATGAGCAGCCAGGCGCCTCCGGTGCGCAAAGCCCGCCCCGTCTCGATTTTGAACAGCCCAACGATTTCGCTCACCCCCCACAGCGCGCCCACCACCCCCGCCAGCAAGGCCCAGGCTGCCATCTGCACCGCCGGCAGCGTCCAGGCGTTCGCCAACCAGTTCAAGAACATGTTCGTCCTCCTCTGCGTGCTTCAGGGTGAAACCGGGGCGGCGAACAGGGAGCGTGTGGCTTCCAGGGCCTGCTGGTAGTATTGGCTGGCCTTGGCCAGGTCACCTTGCTGCGCAGCCAGGTCGCCGAGCTTCTTCAGCAGATCGACCTCATCCTGGCGGGGATCGGGAGCGCCGCGCATGGCCGCATCTGCTATCGACTGCACCTGCACCGAGAAACTTTCATCACGCAGGCGCGTCACCAGAGCAGATCCCAGACTCGTCAGCGAGACTATCTCGTTGCCATACATGGTCTTGGTCAAGCCGGTGGTCGCGACCAGCTGTTTCTGGCGCAGGTCGGCTAACGGCTCTGCCACTTCTTCGGGAAAACGAAGCGAGCGCACAGCGATCTCAAGTGGCACAGCAGGGCCTTTGTCGGCCAGGGTGAACAAGATTTGCTTCTGCACCTCCGTCAGGCCGCGGGCCAACTCCAACATGGCGCTGGTTTCGATAAAAGTCAAGGGTTTTGCCAACATGGCAGCCTCCGCAGAACAGGAAATGGGGCAAGAAACAACACTTTCTCCGGCATGATACCACACCAACTCTCTGCTTTGACAATGTCCTTCTTCCCTTTCGCCCCCCGCTTTCCCCCTTCCCCTCCCTTCCTGCTACAATGGCGGGGAGAGGTAGGCAAGGAAACAGGTAGACCGTATAGACAAGTAGACCGGTAGACCAGGACAGGTTCTGAGTGGAATGAAAGATCGCAAGCGGCGAGTTGATTGTTGATTGTTGACTGTTGACTGTTGACTGTTGACTGTTGCCTTTCTCCCTGCGTCCCTCCCTCTCCCCCTCCCCACCCCCGCATCCATCCAACAACGAGGTCCAAGCCATGAATCACAGCGAAGCCGTTCGCCAGAGGGTCGAGGCGGAACGGAATCAGATCATTCAGTTCCTGCGCGATATCTGCGCCATCCCCTCCTCCGACAGCCAGATCGGGCCGGTGGGCGAGCGCGTGGGCGAGGAGATGCGCAAACTGGGTTTCCAGGGCGTGCGCTTCGACAAACAGGGCAATATCCTGGGCCACATCGGCAGCGGCCCCCGCATCTTGGTCTACGACAGCCACATCGACACCGTCGGCATCGGCGACCCCTCGGCCTGGGCCTGGGACCCCTTCGTGGGCAAGGTCGAGGACGGCGTCTTCTACGCCCGTGGGGCCGTGGACGAGAAGAACTCCACCCCCGGCATGATCTACGGCCTGGCCATCGCCCACGAACTGGGGCTGTTGGACGGCTGGACGGCCTACTACTTCGGCAACATGGAGGAGTGGTGCGACGGCATCGCCCCCAATGTGTTCGTGGAGGTCGAAGGCATCCGGCCCGATTTCGTCGTCATCGGCGAGCCGACGCGTATGCAGGTCTATCGCGGACACAAAGGCCGGGTAGAGATGCAGGTGGTGGCCAAAGGCGTCAGTTGTCACGCCGCCAGCAACCACCTGGGCGACAACGCCATCTACAAGATGCTGCCCGTCATCGCCGCCATCCGCGACCTGGAGCCGCAGTTGGGCGACCACGAATTCCTCGGCCACGGCAAGATCACCGTCAGCGACATGACGGTCAAGACGCCCAGCATCAACGCCGTGCCCGACGAATGCACCATCTTCATCGACCGCCGCCTCACCTTTGGCGAGAGCAAGGAGGAGGCCATCGCCCAGGTGGCGGCCCTGATCCCGGCCGACCAATGCGACGAGTTCGAGGTCTCGATGCTGCACTACGCTGACCCCAGCTACACCGGTTTCGTGTTCGAGGTCGAAAAGTACTACCCGGCCTGGGCCTTGCCAGAGGATGCGCCCATCGTCCGGGCGGGGGTAGAGGCGGCCAGCAGCTACCTGGGCCGGCCCGTGCCCACCGGCAAATGGGACTTCTCGACCAACGGCACCTACTGGATGGGCAAGGCCGGCATCCCCAGCATCGGCTTCGGCCCCGGCAACGAGATCTACGCCCACACCGTCGAAGACCAGGTGCCCCTGCAAGATGTCGTCGATGCCACCGGCGTCTATGCTTTGTTCCCGGCGGTTTTGAGGAGGGAAGTAGACAAGTAGATAGGTAGACAAGTAGACAGGTGGTGGATGGCAGTCGCAAGTCGCAGGTTGCAGGTCGCAGGTTGCAGGTCGCAAGTTGCAGGTCGCAGGTCGCAAGTTGCAGGTCGCAGGTCGCAAGTTGCAGGTCGCAGGTCGCAGGCTGCAAGTTACGGGCTGCAAGTTGATTGTTGATTGTTGATTGTTGACTGTTTCCTCCCAACCCCCTCCTTGTTTCCTTTTCTACTTGTCTACTTGTTTCCTTTCCCTCTCCTCCCCCATGCGCACCCCTACCGATCGTCATCTCCTCGCCGCCTGGCTGCGGGCCATCCCGCAGTCGCGGCATGAGCCGCGCCAGCTGGACGAATTGCCCGGCGGCCAGGTCATCGGCCAGGGGCTGGCGGCGATGCTGCAGGTATGGGGGGCGGTGGAATTTTCTGGCGACGGCATCCGCGCCGTCTCGCAACCGGCCTACTACTTCCTCCACAGCCTGGCCGCCTGGGCCGAGTCCGGCGGCCCGGTCATCCCCGATTGGTCGGCCCAGCAGGGGTTGACCCCGGGCGAGGGGCTGCGCCACGGCGCCACGCTGGTCTATCTGTTGGAAGAGGAGCGCTTGCGCCGCCACCCCGAAGCCGGGCCTATCCGCTTTACCCCCGTCGCTCAGGTTCTGATCATCAGCCGCGATTCTCCGCCCCGTTTCCTGGCGCAGTGGGACGAGCGCGCCGGCGCCTTCCAGATCATCGGCGGCCGCCAGCGCGTGGATGGCGAGTGGGTGGAGCCGATCTTCGAGACCGCCGTGCGCGAGGTCGAAGAAGAACTGGGCGGACAGGTCAGCTTCCAGGCCGGCGACTTTCAGGTTGAACAACTGGCATCCTTTCAAGGCGAGACGCGGCTTTCGCCCTCGTTCGGCGCTCTCACCGCCTACCAGTTCACCTTCTTCCGGGCCTTTCACCTCAAGCCGATCCGCCTCAACCCCGGCGACTGCTGGCTTCGCCGCGCCGACTTCGTGGCCGAAACCACCCCCGACGGCCAACCCGTGCGCGGCGACCATCTGCCCTACCTGGAAGCGGCGTTGGGTCACACAATCGAACAATTGCCGGCATCTTTTGGAGATTAGGGATTAGAGATTGGAGATTGGGGACAATCCCCAATCTCCAATCTCCAATAACCAACTCTATTCACTCATCGACGGAGCAACCCATGCAAACCTACCTTCGCGGAAGCGACTTCATCGGCGATCTCGACTTCAGCAAGGAAGAAATCGAGACCGTGCTCGACGTGGCCTTCAAGCTCAAACGCGACCGGGCTTTGAGCGTCCCCCACCCCATCCTACGCGACAAAGCCCTGGCGATGATCTTCTTCTTCACCAGCACCCGCACGCGCGGCTCGTTCGAGGCCGGGATGGCGCAGTTGGGCGGGCACGCCGCCTTCATCGAGAGCACCACCACGCAGATCAGCCACGGCGACACGGCCAAAGAGATCGGCGAGATCTTTGGGCGCTATTACGACGGCATCGCCATCCGCCAGTGTGATTGGGGCTTCGGCAACAAGTACATCAACGAGGTCGCCCAGGCCAGCCGCGTGCCGGTGCTGAACATGCAGTGCGATGTCTACCATCCCTTCCAGATCCTGGCCGACCTGATGACCATCTTCGAGAAGGTGGGCAACCCGCGCGGCAAGACGATCAACGTCAGTTGGGCCTACGCCTCCAGCTACCAGAAGCCGATCTCGGTGCCCCAGAGCCTGATCCTGCAAATGTCGCGCTTCGGTATGAACGTGCGTCTGACCCATCCCCCCGAATACAAGCTGATGCCCGACATCGTGCAGCAGGCGCGCGACAACGTGCGCAAGTTCGGCGGCAGCTTCGAGATCCTGGATGACTTCGACGCCGGGTTCAAGGATGCCGACATCGTCTATCCCAAGAGCTGGGGCGCCCTGCTGACGACTGCGGACAACGCCGAAAGCGCCAAGATCGGCAAGCAGTACACCGATTGGATCACCGACGACCGCCGCATGGCCCTGGCCAAACCAGAAGCCATCTACATGCACTGCCTGCCCGCCGACCGCAACATCGAGGTCAGCGACAGCGTCATCGATGGCCCCAACAGCGTGGTCTACGACGAAGCCGAAAACCGCCTGCACGTGCAGAAGGCGGTGATGGCGTTGACGATGTCTTGAGGAAGTAGACAAGTAGATAGGGAAACAAGTAGACAAGTTGCGAGTTGCAGATAGATGAGCAGGATTGGAGGTTTGCGATGAAGCAGAGGCCGGTCGGAGAGGCGAGCAGAGGGTTCGAGGACTTGAAGTGCTGGCAATTGGCCAGGCGCTTGATGATCGAATGCCATGCCTTAGCTGACATTCTGCCTCCAATCGAGCGGTTCGACCTGGCCCCGCAAATGCGTAAGTCATCGAAAAGCGGCATGACGAATATCAGCGAGGGCTACGGGCGCTAGATAGCCTGCGCTTCTACTACATCGCCCGCGGGTCGATCAACGAGACGATCAACCATCTGAGTGTCGCTCATGACCTGAAGTACGTCGACGACGCCCGTTTTCAGGAACTCTATGACTTGGGACGCGAAGCCGAACGCTCTTTAAACGGCTACATCGGCTATGTGCGACGTCAGGAACAGGGCCGGGCCGACTACGGCAGCCATCTGCCCGCCAACGCCCCTGACCTCCCATACCCCGACTTCATTCCCCCAGCCGAACCCTTCCTCGCCTGACGCTGAGAGCATCCCAACACAAAGACGACAAAGAGAACATCAGGTATCGTCTACATCATTCTCCTGCCAAGTGGCTGGCATCAAGCCCTACTTATTCCTTGTCTACTTGTCTACCCGTTGCCGCACCCACCCACCCCACGGAGTCCTGATCCATGCCCTCTCGCCCCCCCACCGCCCTCATCGCCATCGGCGGCAACTCCCTCATCACCGACAAGCACCATCCCGAAGTCGAGCACCAATGGGATGCCGTGCGCGAGACCTGCACCCACATCGCCAACCTGGTCGAAGCCGGTTGGAACACGATCATCACCCACGGCAATGGCCCGCAGGTCGGGTTCATCCTGCGTAGGGCCGAGTTGGCCATGCACGAGGTACACCCCGTGCCGCTCGACCTGATCGGCGCCGACACGCAAGGTTCCATCGGCTACATGGTGGCGCAGGCCATGGACAATGAGTTCCATCGCCGCGGCCTCTATCGCCGGGCCATGGCCATCGTCACGCAAGTGGTGGTGGACAAGAACGACCCTGGTTTCAAACACCCCACCAAACCCATCGGCGGCTTCATGAGCCATCACGAGGCCAAGAAATTCGAGGAGATGGGCTGGACGGTGGTCGAGGACGCCGGCCGGGGCTACCGCCGCGTCATCGCCAGCCCCAAGCCGCTGGAGATCGTCGAGGTCAACGCCATCAAGACGATGGTGGACGCTGGCTGGGTGGTGATCGCGGTCGGCGGTGGCGGCATCCCCGTCATCCGCAACGAAAAAGGCGAACTACGCAGCGCCCCGCCGGCGGTGATCGACAAAGACCATGCCAGCGCCCTCATGGCCGTCGAAGCGGGCGTCGATCTGTTCTTGATCTCCACCGGCGTCGAGAAGGTCGCCATTCACTTCAACAAGCCCCATCAGCAGTGGCTCGACCGCATGACGGCTGTCGAGGCCCATGAGTATTTGCTCGAAGGCCACTTCGCCGCCGGCAGCATGGGGCCGAAGATCCAGGCCATCCTCCATTATCTGGAACATGGCGGCAAGCACGCCCTCATCACCGACCCGCCCAACATCGCCCGCGCCCTGGTGGGCGAGACAGGGACACATTTCTATCCGTGAGTGGAGCAGAAAGGTAGACAAGGAAACAAGTAGACAAGTCCTATGCCTCTCGAACACGTCCTCGGCGCCCGCTGCATGGCTTGCGGCAGGCTGCACCCGCTGGAAGCCACGGCCTACCTCTGCCCCGATCATCCTGAGATGGAAGACTGGGCAGGGGGACCCCGCCCCTACGCGACGCTCGATATCAGCTACGACTATGAGCGCATCGGCGCGACGACGAACCCGGCCCGAATTGCCGCCGACCCCGACCGCGCCATTGGGCGTTACGAGCGGCTGCTGCCGATAGTGGGCCGCGACTCGCTGGCGCCGCTGCCGGTGGGGGATACGCCCCTGCTGCCGGCCCCGCGGCTGGCGGCGCGGCTGGGGCTGCGCGACGTCTGGGTGAAAGACGACGGTCGCAACCCCACTGCCAGCCTGAAGGATCGGGCCAGCGCCGTCGTCGTCGCCCGCGCCCGCGAGCTGGGCCTAACCACCGTGGCCACAGCCTCCACTGGCAACGCCGCCGCCTCGCTGGCCGGGCAGATGGCCGTCTGGCCGCAAGGCAAGTGCGTGATCTTCGTCCCGGCCACCGCCCCGCCCGCCAAACTGGCCCAACTGCTGGTCTATGGCGCCACCGTCCTGGCCGTGGAAGGCAGCTATGATCAGGCTTTCGACCTCTGCACCGCCGCCTGCGAGCGCTTCGGCTGGTACAACCGCAACACCGGCATGAACCCCTTCACCTCCGAGGGCAAGAAGACGGTCTCGTACGAGATCTGCGAAGGCTTGGCGCGGCACGATGGCCGAGGCCCCTCCCACTGGTCGGCTCCGGCTGTCGTCCTCGTCCCGGTTGGCGACGGCAGCATCATCGGCGGCGTCTACAAGGGTCTGGCCGACGCCCTGGCCCTGGGCTGGATCGACCACATGCCGCGCATCATCGGCGTGCAATCCGAGCGATCCAACGCTCTGGCCCAGGCCTGGCGCCAGGGAAAAACTGACGATCTGACCCCGGTCCAGGCCACCACCCTGGCCGACTCGATCAGCGTCGATTGGCCGCGCGACGCCCGCAAAGCCCTGCGCGCCGTGCGAGCCAGCAACGGCGCCTACGTCGAAGTCAGCGACGAAGCCATCCTGGAAGCGATGAAGCTGCTGGCGCGCGCCGCTGGCGTCTTCGCCGAGCCGGCCGCCGCTGCTGCGACCGCCGGACTGCTGGTCGCTGTCGAGGATCGGCTCATCGCCCCGCACGAGCGCGTCGTCATCCTTAGCACCGGCAACGGCCTCAAGGATATCGCCTCCGCCCGCCGCGCCGCCGGCGAGCCGCAGCGCGTGGCGGCGGACATCGCTGCCGTCGCCAAAATCCTGAATAGTGGAGATGAGCGATCGGAAAGTGCACGTCCAATCTCCACTAACCAATAACCAATCTCCCCCCATGCCCCACCTCATCTTTCTCGGCGTTGGCGCCATCCGCCCCACCGTGCTCGGCGATCACACCTCGCTGCTGCTGCGCCACGGCGACGCCAACATCCTGCTCGATGCCGGCCCGGCCGTCTTCATGCAACTCGACCGCGCCGGCGTGCACCCCACCGCGATTTCACACATCTACTTCAGCCACCAACACGGCGACCACACCCTGGGTAGCCCGGTGTTCTTGTTCTATCACCGGCCCCGCGTCTTTTTTGGCGCCGCCCAGGTCTTGGAAGCCTGGCAGAGGCTGATCGATATCGCCTACCCCGACGTGCTGACCCAGGTGAAGAACGAAGTTCTCCTACACCCTCTGCCGGCCGACCACCCCCACCCCTGCCCCGGCCTCCCTGGCGTCACCGCCCGGCAGGCCCTCGTCCACCACAGCAATGTCCCCGCCTTTTCCCAGCGTCTCGACCTAGACCCAGCGCCCGGCAACGGCCACACCCGCCGCATCAGCCTCGTCTACTCCGGCGATACGACCCCCTCTGCCGCCGTGGCCGAACTCGCCGGCGGCGCCGACCTGCTCATCCACGAAGCCACGGCCCTAGAAGCCGATATCGCCGAATTGGCCGGGGTGCACAGCAGCGCCCGCGCCGCCGGCGCCATCGCTCAGGCCGCCCGCGCCCGCTGCCTGGCCCTCGTCCACCGCTCGGCTGGCGACCGCGACCTCTGGCGCCGCGAGGCTGCCCAGACCTACTCCGGCCCCATCCTCGCCCCCCTTGCCGGCGACCGCCTCGGTCTGCCTGATCTGGATTTGGTACGCGGATGAACGCGGATAGACGCAGAAAAAGAATCTGTATCCACAAGAAACCCTGTTTTCCAATCTCCAATCTCTAATAACTAATCTCCAACAACCACCATGACCACCCTCATCACCGGCCCCACCTTCGCCGAAATGCTCCACCCGTGGACGATCGACCCGGCCACCCGCGCCCGCGCCCTGGCCGCTATGACCGCCGACCCCCTCGACCCCATCAACCTCTACAACATCACCTGGCGCGGGGGCGACAACACCATCCACTACGAAGTCCTGCCCCACGAATTGACCGGCGTCGAAGCCGACATCGTTGTTTTGGTCGGCAAAGACTTCCCCACCGGCGCCCACAAAGTCGGCGCCGCCTATTCGGTCCTGATCGAAAAAGAACTGCTGGGTGAGGTCGATCCGGCCAAACACACCCTGGTCTGGCCCAGCACCGGCAATTACGGCATCGGTGGGGCCTGGGTCGGCTGCCGCATGGGCTTCGACGCCATCGTCATCCTGCCGGCCGGGATGAGCCAGGAACGCTTCGAGCGCATCCACAGCTACGGGGCGCGGGTCATCGCTACACCCGGCTCAGAGTCCAATGTCAAAGAAATCTACGACAAGACCTGGGAACTGCGCCGCGCGGACGCCAACATCCGCATCCTCAACCAGTTCGAGGTCATGGGCAACTACCGCTTCCACTACCATGTCACCGGCAACACCCTCGTCGAGTTGGCGGCAGAGCTACAGCAGCAAGGTG
>CAYWPZ010000074.1:0-18062 GCA_964460135.1 uncultured Caldilineales bacterium
CGAAAACATAAGTTCCGCTTCTGATGTGACGAAGGACGATAGGCGAGGGCGAATTCCTCATCCTGATGGGCGGATCGTCCATCGTCCCTTCGCTTCTCTCAGGGCGGGCTATTGGTCTATCGTCATCGTCAAAACAACTGATCTCGAACTGGCTTCAGTTTAGCGTTGGTTGCTTCGTAGCGCAAATGAACCTGCGCCGGCAAGACTGCTCTCCCTGCGGCCGCTGCGGGCCTGGCGATCTTCCTGCCTCCTGGCAATTGGCGGCGATGGGGGCCGGTGCTACAATCGCTTCACCCACCGCAGGGCGGGTTCAGCTCATCGAGGAAAAAAGCTACCATGCCCCGTCTGCGTTTCATCGCCCTTAGCCTGCCGCCGCTCCTGGCGCTCCTGCTCCTGGTCGGCAGTATCAGCCTGGCCGCTCCTGGCGCCTTTGGCGAGATCGGCGATCCTGCCGTCTTCAGCCCCCACGCCATGCGGCTTGGTTTCGACGAACAGGCGCCTGGCAGCCACATCAGCGGCCAGTACGCCGCTCTCGGCCTGCGCATCGACGACCCGCCGGAAAGCTCGGCTGTGGTCATCCTGGCCGGGACAGCCGCATCTTCATCGGCCCATGCCCTGGCCAACCGGCCGGCGTCCGGCCCCAGCAGCGCCGGCCAGCCTCTGGTCTTGCGCTTCGACCCTCCTGTGGGCAGAGTCGGCTTCTGGCTGGGCAACGGCCAGGGGGCGACGGCCACCCTGCGCGCCTACACGGCCGCTGGCGATGTCATCGGCGTCCTCACCCGCGCCGCTCCTGCCGAATCGACGGCCTTCTTCGGCTTCTACTCCACCGCCAATAACATCGCCGTTGTGGCCGTGGACTATGGCGAGAGCGCCAACAGCGAAACCATCGACGACCTGACCTTCGAGCGTTGGCAACCGGCCCGGCGCCTGGCCTATCTCTACGACCACGACGCCGACTTGGCCGCGACCTGGCTGCGTTGGCTGATCGAACAAGGCTTCGATGCCAGCTACCTGAGCCTGGACGAGGCAAACGAGGCCGACCTGGCCGCCTACAGCCTGCTCCTCATCGGCCCCGACACCGGTTCAGCCAACGACTGGGGCAACCCACAGTTGGTCGAGCGCATCCTGGCCGCCGAGACCCGCGTCCTGGGGCTGGGCGAAGGAGGCTACGCCTTTCTGGGCCGGGCCGGGGCGCTCATTGGCTGGCCCGCCGGCGCCCACACCACCACCGCCGCCATCAGCGCCTCGTGCGCGCGGCCCGACCTTGCCATCCCGCGCCCTCTCGCCGCCGATCTCGAAGGCCAGACCTTGCTCTACGACCGGCCCGGCCCAACCGTTGTCATCCCCGTTGCCGAACCACCGGCCCACCTCCAGCCCCTGGCCTTTGTGCCGGACGCGCCGGCCTATTGGCCGGTGCTGCGCGAGGGCGATCGCTACGCCCTCTGGGGCTTCGGGCTTGGCCCCGACCGACTGAGCGGCGATGGCCGCGCCGCCTTCCTCAACCTGATCGACTACCTCCACCGCCCCCTACTCCTGCCCGACCCGGCCGCCGTTGACACCCTGGTGCTCACGGCTTGCGAGCGGATGACCGACATCGGCTACGAAGCCGGCCAGGTGCAGGCCATGATGGCCCGGGTCAACGCCCTCGTCCAAAGCTCGCCGATCACAAACAACATGATTGCCAGCCACCGCGACGCCGGGCTGGCGCCGGCTGCCGTGCGCGCGGCCATCGCCGGCTGGGAGGGACGCGAAGGCGAGGTCGACCGTACCAACGCGGCGGTGGCAGCGATCGACGGCTGGATCGAGAGCCTTCGCCAGCAAAGCTATCCCAACCTCAAGAACGTGATCCTGGTCGGCGGGCACGAGATCCTGCCCATGCAGGCCCGCCCCGCCGACAACTACGACGAAGACAGCTGGCCCCTGCCCCAGGCCAGCGGCTATCTCTACGATCTCTACCGCGCCGGCTCGGCCGGCCACTACCTGACCGACGCCCCCTACGCCGACCTCAGCGCCGTCGCTGACGGCTGGGGCAGCGAGGGTGTGCTGCGCCCAGAACTGGCCGTCGGTCGTCTCGTCGAGACGCCGGCCCAGATCGACCAACTCATCGCCTCCTATCTCGCGGCCGAAGCCTACCTCGCCGACGCCGGCCGTCTGGCGGCAGGGTCGAGCGACTTCATGGATGCGGCGCGGGCCGCAGCCGCGGCGATGGGGCCGGGCGCCGACGCCGCCCTCATTCAGCCCGGCTTCAGCTCGACCCAACTGCCCCCTGCCATCGCCGCCAATCCCAACCTGCTCTTTCTGGCCGGGCATGGCGACTACAACTGGATCACCACCCGCAAGTGGGATCAGGGCTTCCGCTCGGGCGCCAGCGCCAGCCAGGGCGATGTGAGCGACCTGGGCGACCTGCCCAATGCCGTCGTGGTCGCTGTTGGCTGCCACAACGGCGTCAACTTCGGCAACCAACTCTACCACGCCCCCAGCGCCGACCCAACCTTCGCCGACTTCCCCGAAGCTTTTGCCGCGCGCCGGGTGGGCGTCTATCTGGCTGCCACCGGCTACACCTGGGTCAGCCTCAGCCAGGACAGCGACGACCCGGCCTTTGCGCTCTATTCCGAACAACTCGCCGCCCTTTTCATCCAGCAGCTGCTGCACGGCGGCTACCGCACCGCCGGTCAGGCATGGCTGGCGGCAGTGGATGCCTATCTGGCCGCGGCCGGGCCGGGCGCCCTGAACGATGGCGGCCACCGCCGCGCCCTGGCCACTGCCACCTTTTACGGCTTCCCCACCTATCGCTGGCATCGCCCCTTTCTGCCCCCCGACCTCATTCTGCGACCGCTTGCGAGTGAGTTTTGGTGGGACGAAACCGTGCTCGAACAGAGCCAGCGCACGCTGCGCGTCCGTTACGAACTGCGCCTGCCGCCGCTGGCCGATTCGCTATCGGCCAGCGGCGTGGCCGGAATGCCGACGGCGGGCGGCCTCAACCAGCCGCTGCGCCCCGTCTTCAGCCTGAGGCTGCTGCTGCCCGAAGGCAGCCAGGTGCTCTCGTTCGAGATCGACGGCGTCCACAGCCAGGCGCGGCTGCTCCCCGGCCCCATTCCCGTCCCGGCCATGGGCAACCACGACGCCAGCTTTCGCCCGCGTTGGGCCAGCGCCGATTTCTTTCCGGCCAGCCCGGTGGAAATTCAGAGCGGGAGCGACCAGACCGTGCACTTGCGGATCAATCCGGTGCAACGTCGCAGCCTGCCTGTTGCCGCAGCGCTTTCCTCTGCCCCCGCTGACCTGGTTGCCGGTGAGTCATTGCTCTGGGAGCGGCTTGTCTTCACCATCAGCTACAGGCTAGGGCTGAGCGGTGACGAGGATGGCGACGGCCTGCCGGCCCACTGGGAGCTGCACTATGGCTTCGACGACCGCGACGCGACCGGCGACAACGGCAGCGCCGGCGACCCCGACGGCGACGGCCTGGACAACGGCGCTGAACTGGCACTGAAAACCGACCCCCTCGACCCCGACAGCGACCACGATGGCGCCAGTGATGGCTGGGAGAAGGAGAACGGCGTTAACCCGGCCAACCCCGGCGAAGGCCGCCGGCTTCTCTATCTGCCGTTTCTGCTCGCCGCCGCCAGCGGATAGCGGCGCGGCTGCGCCGCTCTGGGAAGGGAGCAACATCCCAGCCGCGCGGCCTCTGCTTGCCGGCAACGCCTCTGCTATACTTGGCGCCGCAAGCCGCCGCTCCTTCGCACCTCCAGCCGCTTCGAAAGCAAAGGTAGGAACGACATGACCGACAAATACGCCTTTTTCGGCGCCGAACTCGCCGCCCTGGCCGAGGCCAACCTGCTGATCAACATCCGCACCATCGAAACGGCCGCCGACGCCTGGATGGTGGTGGATGGCAAGCGCGTCCTCAACTTCTGCACCAACAACTACCTGGGCTTGGCCAACCACCCGCGACTGAAACAGGCGGCGCAGGAGGCGGTGGAACGATGGGGCGTTGGCCCGGCGGCGGTGCGCACCATCGCCGGCACCACCAGCTTGCACCGCCAGCTTGAGCAGCGCCTGGCCGCCTTCAAAGGCGTCGAAGACGCCCTCTTCGTCCAGAGCGGCTTCAACGCCAACCAGGCTGCCATCCCGCCGCTGGTGGGCAAAGAAGATGTCATCTTCACCGACCGGCTCAACCATGCCTCGATCATCGACGGCTGCCGGCTTTCGAGCGCCAAGATCGTCGTCTACGAGCACGGCGACCCCGCCGACGCTGAAGCCAAGATGACCGAGCACCTGCCCAACTTTCGCCGCGGGCTGCTGATTACCGATGGCGTCTTCAGCATGGATGGCGACATTGCCCCACTGGACAAGCTGTACGAGGCAGCCGAGCGGCATGGGGTGCTGACCATGGTCGATGACGCCCATGGCGAAGGGGTGTTGGGCCGGGGCGGGCGCGGCATTGTCGATCAGTTTGGGCTGCACGGCAAATTCGACCTCGAGATCGGCACCCTCTCCAAAGCCTTTGGCGTCGTGGGCGGCGTCATTGCCGGCAAGAAGTTGATCATCGACTACATCCGCCAGAAAGCCCGCCCACTGCTGTTTTCCTCGGCCACCACCCCTGCCGACACCGCCGCCTGTCTGGCCGCCGTCGATCTGCTGGAAGAAAGCGAAGACCGTGTGCGCCAATTGTGGGAGAACGCCGCCTATCTGCGCCAGGGGATGCAGGATCTGGGTTTCGACACCGGCCACAGCCAGACGCCCATCCTGCCGATTATGCTCGGCGACGCCGGCCTGGCCAAGCAGTTCAGCCGCCGCCTGTTCGAGGAAGGCGTCTTCGCCATGAGCATCGGCTTCCCCACCGTCCCCCGCGGCCTCGCCCGCATCCGGGTGATGAACACCGCCGCCCACACCCGCGCCGACCTGGACTTCGGCCTGGAAGTCTTTGCCAGAGTCGGACGTGAAATGGCGGTCATCCGCTGACAGAGGTCAGAGGACGTCTTTCGTCCTTCGCCCCCCGCCCTTCGTCTTTTGTCCATCGTCCTTCATCCATCTCCCAAGGATTCATCTCATGAGCGAACTACCCGACCGCAACCTTGCCCTCGAACTTGTGCGCGTGACCGAAGCCGCAGCCCTGGCAGCAGCGCGCTGGATGGGCCGCGGCGAGAAGAACTCCGCCGACCAGGCCGCCGTCGATGCCATGCGCCTGGTGCTCGGCAGCATTGCCATGGATGGCGTTGTCGTCATCGGCGAAGGCGAAAAAGACGCCGCCCCCATGCTCTACAACGGCGAACAGGTGGGCGCCGCCGCTTATCCCAAAGTCGATATCGCCGTCGATCCCATCGATGGCACCCGCCTGACCGCCGAAGGCGGCAATGGCGCCCTCTCGGTGGTGGCTGTGGGCGAGCGCGGGTCGATGTACTACCCCCACCACTTGGTGTACATGGACAAGATCGCCGTTGGCCCCAGCTGCTGCGGCGTCATCGACATCGAAGCAGCCCCGCGCGTCAACCTGCGCAACATCGCCCGCGCCCTCAAGCGCGATGTCAATGACCTGACGGTGATGATCCTCAACCGCCCGCGCCACGCCGACCTGATCGCCGCCGTGCGCTCGGCCGGCGCCCGCATCCGTCTGATCAGCGACGGCGATGTGGCCGGCGCCCTGGCCACCTGCATGCCCGATTCCGGCATCGACGTGCTCATGGGCATCGGCGGCTCGCCCGAAGCCGTGATCACGGCGGCGGCGCTCAAATGCCTGGGCGGCGAGATACAGTGCAAACCGTGGCCGCGCGACGAAACCGAACGTCAGAAGGCCATCGACAAAGGGATCGACCTGAACAAAGTCCTGACCATCAACGACCTGGTACAGAGCGACGACGTTTTCTTCGCCGCCACCGGCATCACCAACGGCGAACTCCTGCGCGGGGTGCGCTATTTCGGCGGCGGCGCCACCACCCACAGCATGATCATTCGCTCCCGCTCCGGCACCCTGCGCATGATCAGCGCCACCCACCGCCTGGACAAGTTGCATCGCTACAGCATTGTCGATTACGGATGAGCGTGGTTCCAGCCATCGCCCCTCCCCACCACCCACCTCCCCACATGCCCCAACGTCTCGGCATTGTCGATCTCGGCTCCAACACCACCCGCCTGGTGATCTATGAATTCGAACCGGGGCGCTACTTCCGGCTGGCCGATGAGGTGCGCGAGGTGGTGCGGCTGCGCGAGGGCATGGGCGAAACCAACATCCTGCGCGCCGCCGCCATCGACCGCGGCCTGAACGCCCTGCGCATGTTCCACGCCCTTTGCCGGGCGCTGGAAGTGGAGGATGTGACGGTGGTTGCCACCAGCGCCGTGCGCGATGGCGGCAACCGGGCTGCTTTTCTGGCCCGCGCCCAGGCCGAAACCGGGTGGAAGTTGCGCGTGCTCACGGGCGAGGAAGAGGGCTACTACGGCGCGCTCGGCGCCATCAACTCCACCGGTCTGCACGAAGGCTTCGTCATCGACCTGGGCGGCGGCAGCCTGCAAGTCACCGAAGTGCGAGATGGCCTGCCGGGGCGCTGCCTCAGCCTGCCGCTGGGGGCTTTGCGCACGACCGAACTGTTCCTCGGCTCCGACCGTGTGACGGCGGCCAAAATCGCGGCCCTGGAACGCCACCTGGCCGAACAATTCACCGCCCTCGATTGGTTCCGCGCTCGGCCCGGCGATGAGCTGATAGCCATCGGCGGCGCCATCCGCAATTTGGCCCAGATCGATCAGGCCCGGCGACAACTGCCGCTGGATACCGTGCAGGGCTATGTGTTGGCCGCCGGCTCCGTCCACGAGATCGCCGACCAGTTGTGGCGGCTTTCGGTCAAGCGGCGCACGGCCGTGCCCGGCCTGAACTACGACCGCGCCGACATCATCCATGCCGGCGCGCTGGTCTATAGCGCCCTCATGCGCCACAGCGCCTTCGACACTCTGACCGTCACCCGCCAGGGGCTGCGCGAGGGGGTGTTCTACGAGCGCTTCCTCCAGGGGCAGGGGCAGCCGATCATCCCCAACCTGCGCCAGTTCAGCGTCCTCAGTCTGGCCCGCAGCTTTGGCCACGACAACGCCCACAGCCACCATGTCGCCCATCTGGCCTTGCGCTTGTTCGACGATCTGCAAGTCGCACACCGGCTCGACCCGTTCTATCGCCAGTTGCTGTGGGCAGCCGGACTGTTGCACGACATCGGCGCCGCCATCGATTATCAGTTCCACCACCTGCACTCCAGCTATATCGTCCTGGCTCACGATTTGCCGGGCTACTCCCCGCGCGATCTGGCCCTGATTGCCCTTTTGTGTCGTTATCATCGCAGCAAAGGCGCACCCAAGGCCGGTGACCTGGCCCCCCTCCTGGCCATGCCTGCCGACGAAAACGCCCTTATCGCCCTGGCCGGGATGCTGCGCCTGGCCGAATATTTCGAGCGCGGCCGGCATCAGGTGATTCGCGACCTGCGCTGCCATCTCGACCTGGCCCACGGCTGGCTGCAGATCGAAGCCCTGGCCGCCGGCAACGCCGCCATGGAACTATGGGACGCCGGGCGCAACACCGATGTTCTTGCTCAGGCGTTGGGCGTGGCCATCGAACTGGTGGAAGGGATCTGGACGGGAGAGCCGGCGTGATCCTGGTCGGAGGGGCGCGGCGCCGGCGCGTTCTGGCGCGATTTTTGTTGCGAGGGGCTTTTTTCACCTCCGGGCAGGCTGTGCTATCATTGCTTGCCGCGCCCCTGCGCGGCGCCGTATTTTTTCGGAGTCTTGTCATCGATGCCTGAACAGCTTGCCAATCTTATCGGCGTCGGCCTGGAATGGGTCGTCGCCGTTTTCGGCGGCCTCGTGGTCGCCTTTTGGGTCGGCCTGGTCATCTGGACCTGGCGCGATATCCGCACCCGCTCGGCCGACATCTTCGCCGCCATCCTTGCCACCCTGCTGGTGGCCGTTTTCAGCGTCCTTGGCGTCTTGCTCTACCTGTTGATCCGCCCGCGCACCACCCTGGCCGAGCAGTACGACCGGGCGCTGGAAGAAGAGGCGCTGCTGCGCGAGATCGAAACCGCCAAGAATTGCCACAAGTGCGGCCGGCCGGTGGAGAGCGAATGGCAGTTCTGTCCCTTCTGCGAGACCGAACTACGACAGCCTTGTCCGCAATGCAGCCGTTTGCTCGACCCCGAATGGAAACGCTGCCCGCATTGTGGCGCCTATCCCCACCAGCAGGCGCCCCAGCCCAGCGTTGTCCCGCCGCCGCCGGTTACGGTGTCGCTATCCCGGTCGGAGCCGGCCGAAGCTGTGGGTTAGGGCCGAAGCCGGGCGTCAGTTCAGCGGCCACGGCCCCAGGATGATCTGATCATTGGCGTGGCCGGGCGCGCTCAGGCGCTGACCGCTGGCGGGATCGTAGAAGCCGACGGCCAGGTAGTAGGCGCCGGGGGCCAGATCGGCGGGGAGATCGAACTGAAGCTCATCGACGATGGTTTCAGCGGCCAGCCAGTCCGACGTCGCGCAGGAGCCGTTCCCTGGCGGCGCATCGGCTCCGTCCAGCCGTGCGAACGAGCCATCAGCCTGGAGGCTCAGCAGGTGGACGAAGGTGGTGTAATCAAGCCGGGGGCCGGCCTGGCTTTGCCAGAACAGCCGGACATAGAGCCGCTCGCCCGGTTTCAGGGCAGTTGCGCTCAGCCAAAAGCCCAGGAAGTCGATGCCCTCGCCCATCTTGGCCGGCTGCGGCGTCATTTCTGGCAGGTGAACGCGGCCGAACTCAGGCTGGCGTAGCCTGCTGGCCCACGGCCGGCTGTAGGGGTCGGCGACCACGACCTGCGAGACGGCATCCGGCAGGTAGGAGGCCAGCAGCGCCGGGCCGCGACCGTCTTCCTGGGTCAGGAAGTAGTAGTCGGCCGCGCCGGCGGCGAGGCGGACGCAGACGCGGCCATCGAAGCCGTGTAGTTCGGGCGGGGTCATGTCCTCCAGCAGCAGATAGCGGACGGTGGGATGGTCGTTCCCGCGCGGGCTGAGATAGACCGGCCGGCGGACATCGTCGCCGAGAATCCCCGCCAGCTGGGCGAAACCGAGATCGCGCGCAAAGAACAGTTCGGGTGAGGCGCTCCAGGCGCCAAACGATCGCCACGTGAACAGCGTGGACGCGGCCAGCGCCGCCCAACCCATCCGCCCCCACCACAGCTCGGCTCGCGGCCAGCGCCTCGCGGCCCAGCCGACCATAGACTCCAGGCCGAGGGCGAGGATGAGAGCAAAGGCAGGGGCGGCGCCGATGGCGCGTTGGAACGAGGGGGCATGTTCGCTGAGCAAGCTGGGCAGCAACATCACCAGCAGCCACGAGAGTAGGAAAAGCGCGGCCGGGCGTCGGACGAAGCGAACGAGCAGCCCCAGACCGACCAGAAAAGGAAGAGCCATCACGGCGTCCAGCGCCGGCCGGCCGGGCAGGTTGTAACGGGGATTGGCGTCGCCCGCCAGCAGCGGCATCTCCAGGATCGCCCTGACGTTGTGGAGGATGGCCCCGGCCCCCTGCCCCAGGATACTGACCTGGGCCGTGCGGGTGGCGAACGAGACCGGGTTGCGGACGAAGTAGAGCGCCAGGGGGAGGGCGACCAACAGGGCCAGCACCGCCGCCAGGGTCAGGCCGGGCAGCCGGAGGCGCAGAGCCGGCCGGCTTCGCCACACGGCCCAGACGCCCACAGGGACAAAGACCAGTGGCAGCAGGCGGGCCGGCAGATAGGTGTAGAAGCTCAACCCGGCCAGAATCCCGGCCACCCCCCACCACCGCCCTTGCTGCCTGTGCCAGGCCCGCCACAGTCCGGCAAAGACCAGGACGATGATGAGGGCGAACAACTCGATGCGGATGGCATAACGGGCAAAGACCTGCGTCCACAGCAAGGCCAACGCTCCGGCGCCGGCCCAGAGGGCAAAGCGAGGCCGGTTGCCGACCCCCAGCCCCGGCCCCATCTCCCACCCCAGCCACACCAGGGCCGGCGTCAGCAGGGCGCCCAACAGGGCAGGGACCAGGCGCAGGCTGAGCGCCGTTGGGCCGAAAAGCGCCTGCGAAGCCGCCAGCAAGACCATGAACAGCGGCTCGCGCCCGAAGTTGCCGGTGAAGAACAGCGGCCACCGGCGCAGGGGCGTGCTCAGCAGGCCGAAAGCATCCAGCCCATCGAAGGTCTCATCGTAATGTAGTCCCGGCGGCAAATCGCCCAGCCGGTAGAAACGAAACAGAAGCGCAACCGCGGTCAGCCCGGCCAGGGCCAACCACCAGCCGCGCCGGGGGCGCTTCCCGGTCGTGTCCGAGTCTTTGGGGGCGGTCAAGGTCAAACCGTCACGGGGCGGGCGGCGGGGGCCGGCGTCAGGTGGTCAGCGCCTTCAGGAGGGCGGCGGGGTCGAGCGGCAGCTGTTCGAGTTGGGCGCCGGCCGCTTGCAAGGTGGCCAGGACGCCGGCGGTGTGCTCGCCCACCAGGCCGACGCGGGTCGCTTTGGCGGCGTCGGTCGGGCTGAAGCCGAAGGCCAGACGGCGGGCGGCCAGGTGGTCGGCCAGCAGGTCGAGATAGAGCCGGGCGGCGGGCTGATCGGGCGGGCCAAAGAGGAAGTAATGGCCCAGCGCTTTGTCCGCCGGCAGGGCGGGGAAGTCGGCGATGACTTCATCGACGCCGTTGACCTCCACCGGCCCAATCCGGCGTCCATCGTGCAGGTCGGCGACGGTGTAGCGGCCCGCCGCCAGCCCTTCGAAGCGATAGCTGGCGTCGTCGACTGCCGGCGTTGTGCGCTCGCCGCCGCTCTCGTCGCGCAAGACCAGGGTGTGGCCGGCCCCGCCGGGGATGCTGCCTCTGATCACGCTTTGCTGGCTCGTCTGGCCGGCGACGGCGCGACGGAAAATGATCTCGAATGAGTGATGGAAGAGGGTGTTGCCGGGGGCTTCGTCGGGGTGGCCGGTGTGGAGGTTTTCGGCCCGGTCGGATGGCAGGCCCAGAGCTTCGGCGCTGACCACTTGTTTGGCCCACAGCGGCTCGTTGGCTCCGGGTTCGGGCAGGGGCTTATCGATGATGACTTCGTGGCCGCCGCCGGGCCAGCTGATGAGGATGTGGGCGCCAAAGACCCGCTGCCCGGCGGCGTCGAGGGCGTCGAAAAAGAGGTGATGCCGGCCGTTGTTTACCTCCGGCGGCAGGTGATGGATGCGGATGATCTGCCAATACTCGGCGCCCGGCGACACCGAGGCCGGGACGATGCGCACGCCGTAGGCTTCGGCGTCATTGATCGGATCTCTCATGGCAATACTCCTCGCTCGGCCTCGGAAGGGGGCGCCAATAGATTGGCAAGGGTCAGCAGGTCGTGGCGCATACTTACGATCTGAACGCCAGCCGCCTGCAGCAGGGCCAGGGCAGCATCGCCGGCGCCGTCGCCGATGACAACCACCGTCTCGGCCCGGGCGGCTTCGTCCAGGCTGAAGCCGACCACGCCCTGCGGCTGTGTGGCCAGCCAGGGGCCGGCCAGCCGTACAAGCGCTGGCGTCAGGCCGGGGTCGGCTGTCGCCAGCAGGTAATAGCGCATCAGCGGCTTGCCGAGGGAGGGGGGCCTGCCGAAGGTAAGCGCCAGTTCCACGGCGTTGCTGCCATCCAATCTCAGGCCGCCGGCCAGGGTCTGTTCGCCTATCAGCAGGTCGTAGACGCCGGCCACCAGGCCGCCAAAGGCAAAGGCGCCGTCGTTGTCGGTGCCGGCGACTGCAACCGGCTGCCCGCCGCGCCGAAGGTTGAGGGACAGGGCCGCCGCCGGTTGCCCGGCCGGGTCGCGGACGATGCCGCGAATGAGGCTGTTGGCGGGGGCCGGTGGGGTACCACCCGCGAGCACGGGCGCCTGCAGAGGGGTGAGGCCGTCGCTCACCAGCCCGGCCAGCATGGCGTCGCCCATCTCCACGCGGTAAGCGCCCGCCGGCAGGTTGCTGAAACGATACCAGTTGTCGGGCGTTAGCTCGGCGTGGCGGCTGAAGCCGTAGTTTTCCGCGATCAGGCTGACGCGACGTTGGTTGGGGTCTGGGTTGGCGACTTCGCCGATAATGGCGCCCTGCAACGGAAAATCGAGGCTGATGTGGTTGCTGCCGTCCAGGGCCAGGTCGGGCCGGATGACGCCGACTCCGGCCAATTCCAGGTCATAGACGCCCGCCGGCAAGTCGGCGAAGCGAAATTGACAGGTTTCGTCGAGGACAAGGTCGCGGTGTTGCTGGGCATTCCACAGTCTCACGGCCTGGCCGGTGCGACCGCCGGCAATGCGGCCTGTCACCAGGCTGTGGGCCTGAACCGGCGCCGATTCGGCCCGAAGCTGGTAGTTGACCTCGTAGGCGATGGCCTCGCCTTCGCGGCCGGGGAGGTTGGTGATCAGCCCATCCGCCGTCTCGCCGGGAAAATCGCCCTGGACGACCTGCACCATGAATTCGCCCTGCGAGTGGAAGAAATCGTAGTAGCCATCGGGGTCGGGTTTGAAGGGGTTCTGGCCGGTGCGAGTGCGGGGGAAGGTCGTCCCCGGCCCGGCGTTGACCCAGCGCATCTCCATCTCGATGTTTCTGAGGCCGCGCCCGGCTTCGTCCACCACCCGGCCAAAGAAGAGGCTGTCGTTGCCGCTTTCGGAGCGAGGCAGCAGGCGTTTTTCGGTCAGGAAGTAGCGCCGACCGGCAGGGGCAGCTACGGTCAGGTCGGTCGTGACCAGTGGTCGTTCGGGATCGACCGTGACCAGGGCGCTGCCGCCAGCGACGGCAAGGGCGTAGGCGCCGGCCACGCCAGGCCGGAAGCTGACGACGCCGATGGCGTCGCTGGTGGCGGTGGCATGGCTGAAGCCGCGGCGTCGCAAGGCCACGCTCACGCCCGATCGTGGCTGGCCCGATGGTTCGCGCACGATGGCGGTGATGCTGAAGGCGCCGGCCGGGTCGAAGCCGGACAGATCGATGACATCGACATCCCCGGCCGCGAGGCTGATGTCCTGGGCGACCGCGCCCACCCAATCCATGACCAGGTCGTAGTTTCCGGGCGGGGCTTGCAGACGGTAACGGCCATCGATGCCGGTCAGCGTGGCAGCGATGTTCTTGTCGCCCTGGCGCAACCGCAGGCTCAGACCGGGCAGTGGGGCGCCGGTGCGGTCGGAAACCAGCCCTGCGACCGCGCCGGGGTTGAGGGCCGGGCGCAGTTCATGGCGGATGAGGGCGGGTGTGTCGCGTAGCAGTTGCACCAGCGGCAACTCGCCCCGAAGCCCAAACTGCTGATCCCAGGTATGGGTGTACCACGACATCTGGTCCCAGGTGGGGTTGAAGTCGCCCAGCGGTTTCGAGGCAAACAGCCAGGTGCAGCAACTGAAATACCAGGGCGGGGCCTCATCTTGCATGAAGCGCATGATCCCCATCTGCATCTCGGCCTGGGTGGTCGGGTTCATCTTGGCGTAGCGACGGTCATCGCCCCATCCCACCACCGGCCCGCCCTCGGTGCTGATCACCGGCACATGAAAGCCGAGCGCAGTCTCGATCTGCTGGCCAAAGAACTCGAAGGCGCGAAAGCAGTTGGCGTCCTGGAAGATCGTTTGGCCGGGGTTTTTGCTTTGCGCTCGCAGTTCGTTGATCATTTCCAGCGTGCGTCCATCCCAGGCCCAGTTCTGATACTTGAAGTAGTCTTCGCGGCTGATCCCGCGCGCCTCGGCCTCTTCGGGTGTGAGATGGCTGTATTGCCAGGCCTTCAGCCGTTCGTAGTCCTCTGCGCTCAGCGGCTGGCCGTTTTGATTGACCGGGTCGGAGGGATAGTCGAGGGGATGGTTGAGGGTGTAGTTGTGGATGGCCACCCAGGCCCCGCGCTCGAACAGGTCTTTGCGGCCCTTCTGCACCACTCGTTCGACGCCGTTGCTTTTGTTGCCAGGCCCCATAGCCGGGAAGGCCGGCAGACCGCCTTCGCCCAGGATGAAATCGGCGTCCCAGATGAAGTTGTCAACGACGATATCGAGCCAGTTGGCAGGCCGGTGGTTGTCTTCCCACTCGGCGGGCAGGTCCGGTTCGTTGTTGGTTTCGAAGTAGCGAGCGCCGGCGGCGATGAGTGTGCGCGCGGCCACCTGGCCGCGGCCGTCGAGATGGCCGGGGTTGGGGTATTCGCGATAGAGCCGCACGATCGGCATGATGCCGTTCTCGATCAGCGCCCGCACCAACGGTTCCGACGAGCCGCCGCAATCGTCCAGCACTTTAAGCCACTTGATCTGCAGGCTCTTGAGTCGCTCGATCCAGCGCTGCATCGTCGCCGCATCCGGCGGATAGACGTTGACCGTCCAGTGCACACCGCGGCCATTGTCTTCGGGCGGGCGGGGGAAATCAGCAAGAGACATCGACGGCATGGCGTTTTGCTCCTTAGAGTTCATTGGCGCCGGCAAAGATCCGGTCGAGGATGTCCATTTCGCGGCGCTGGACGAGGCGCAGGAATTCCTGGGCGCCGTGCATGTGTTTGAAGGCGGTGAAGCCGCGTTCCAAAAAGCCCTGCATTTCCTGCCAGCCGCCGCGGTGAGCCGGGCCGCGGGCCATGTGCAGCGTCCAACCGACCAGCGGCAGGCGGGTGAGGCGATCGAGACCCTGCCCCACGTCGATGATCAGATCGATCTGCCGTTTGCGTTCGTCGTAATTGTCGCAGATGCGGTAGCCTTGAGCGTATTGTGCCGGTGTGATGCTGTCCTTCACCCCTAGCTTTTCGACCAGCGCCGATAACAGGGCCTCGTCGAGCGTCTCGGTCAGGGTGTTGAGATCGATGGCCAGGGTGAGGGTGCGGATGAGACGGGCGGGGAGGAAGCGTAGCATGAAGTCGTGCATGCGCACGATGTCGTGATTGCGTTGGCTGAAGTCCTTGGGCGCGTAGATGTCTTCGAGAAAGAACAGGCAGGCCGGACGATAGCGCCGGTTCTGCAAGAGATCGGCGTGTGTGGTTGCCAGCCGCTGCGCTTGCCAGGCGCGGAACAAGGCCATTTGCGGCGCGATGCTGTCGCCCTCGACGCGGCGATGACTCATCTCTTGCCGGCGTCGCAGTTGCACCAAGAGCCGGGCGGCATCTTGCGGCGATGGCATTTCGCGCTGGGGGGTAGGGCCGCGGCCTGGCGACATGGCTGGTGTTTGGACTTGCAATGGCCCTATGCTTCAGGCTCGATGTTCAAGGCTTTGAGTTGGGCGGCCAGGCGTTCGGCCCGCTGTCGTTGTTGCTCGGCTAGTTGCTGCTCGTGTTTTGCGCGCTCGTCGCCGGTGGGAATAACGGCGCCGGTCGCATCGCACCAGCGCAGCCACTTGCCCTTCAAGCCTTCGAATGCACCATCCCAAAGCACCAGGCCCAGGCCAGTATCTCCGAACTGTGCATCGACCTTGCGCACGAATTTATCCCCGCGGCGTTCGTACACGATCAGCGGCTCGCTCTGGATCTGTTGTCGCGGGTCGTAAACCGCATAGAACGAGGCGCCCAAACGGGCGTACTCGGCCAATTTGACATCGTTCTTTCCCCCCTTTTTGTTCGAGACGATCTCGATCACAATTTCTGGCGGTTTTCCGTATTCCCAAAGCATGTAACAGCGATGTTCTTTGGCCCAAACATCTTCAGGCATCGTCACATCCAGGCTGAGATAGGCATCGGGGACGATGACAGGCCGGCTGACGGAGGAGTAGATGCCCACATTGGCAAAGGCTACGAAGGGGCGCCCGCTCTGCCAGCTGGAATACAAGGGCGCCACCAGCAGGCGCTGCTGTTTTTCCGAGAAGATATTGTCCACAGGTGTGTCATCCTCTGTTATCAGATGGGAGATGTCGGGAACAGGGATGTAATAAAGCGGCAAGATCGGCTCGCCCGCGAAGGCGTCTTCGAAGGCCTCCGGCACCTCGTCGGTTCCATCTTGGTCGGGAATGGGTCGCAGCGCGTCCTGGGTCTGTGCAACCTTCTGCCTGACCGGGGCGATCACGGGCGCGGCGGCCTCTATCTCCCTGACTGTTACTTCGAGCATCGATTCTGCCATGGTCTTTCTCCTTTGGCATCAAGATTGGCGTTCACCTCGGCGATGCGGCGCACAGCGCGAGAGCGCATCACTGGGGTGAAGGCGCTGGCAGTGGATGACGCCAGAACGCAAGTATTGTATCATCCCCTCACCAATCTGTCGAAGGTTTGCAAAGCCAGCATGAGCGATCCGTTTTCTCGGCTCGAGACCACCATCGTCGCCTGGGCCGCCGGGCAGGACGACATCCGCGCCATCGTCATCGTCGGTTCGCGCGCCCGCAGCAACCATCCCGCCGATGCCTGGTCGGATCTTGATCTGATCGTCTTCACCACCACGGCGGCCGCCTATACAGCCGACGCCGCTTGGCTTGCGGCCTGGGGTGGGGTCGAAGCCCCGGCGCTCAGCCTCGCCGGCGTTCTGCCGGAATGGCTGGTGCTGATGAGCGGCGGCGTCAAGGTCGATGTCGCCATTGCTGTCGCTGATGGCAGCCTGGCCGAGATGCTGGCGCGCTTCCCCTTCCAGGATGTCCTGGCCCGCGGTTTGCGGGTGCTGGTAGACAAGACGGCCTCACACGGCCACCCCCTGCCCCCCTTTGCCCCCAGGCTGCCGCGCCCGCCCTCTGCCTTCGAGTTCGAGAATGCCTGCTTTGGCTTCCTGGTCGCGGCCGACAAGACCGCCCGCCTCCTCAGGCGCAGTGATTTGTGGCGGGCGAAGATGCTGTGTGACGGCGATCTGAAGTCGCGCCTGCTGACTTTTCTGGAATGGCAGGCGCAAGCCGGGCATGGCCTGGACGAAGATACCTGGTACGATGGCCGTTTCTTGGTCGAATGGGCAGACCCGGCCGCCCTGTCCGCCCTGCCAGCGACCTTTGCCGCTTACTCCGGCGCCGATCTGTGGCGGGCGTTGCGGGCATCGACTGCCCTTTTCCGGCGACTGGCGACTGACTGCGCCGCGATCTGGCATCTCCCGTTTCCGGCCCGAATCTGCGAGCAACTGCTGGCGCAGTGGCAAGACGCCGAAAGCGGCTGAGGCAGATCAGGGGCGCCAGCTGATGCGCTCTTCTACCCAGCCGTGGTGGACGAAGTCGGGTTCGCCGCCCACGCGACCATCCAACGGGCCGGGCAGGGCGAAGAGTTGGCGCTGGCCGCTGCCGTCGGCGTTCATCGCCCAAATGGCCCAGGCCCCGCCGCGATTGGAGGCAAAGGCGATGCTGCGACCGTCGGGCGACCACACGGGCAGGCCGTCGTTGGCTGCGTTCTGCGTCAGGCGCGTCAGGCCGCCGCCGTCGGCGTTGACGCGGTAGATTTCCCAGTTGCCGTCGCGCAGCGACATGAAGGCGACGAAGGGGGCGGTGGGCGAGCCGGTGGGGGCGGTGGCGCTGCCGTCGGCAGCCAGCATGATGAAATTGGAGCCGTCGGCGTTGACTACGCCGATGCCGGTTTGGGGCGAGGTGGCCTTGTAGACGACGCGGCCATCCGCCAGCCAGCCGGGCATCTCGCCGTAGATGGCGGCGAAGTTCTGTGTCAGCGACTGCGCTTCGGCGTTGAGGTTGATGTCCTGGCTGTAGAGGCGCGGCTGGCGGTCGGTCTCGCGGCGCGAGAAGAAGATGAGCCGGCCGCCATCCGGCGACCACACGGCGGCGCCATCTTCCAGGTACTCTGTGCGACGCTGGCTGTTGCTGCCGTCCATGTTGACCGTGAAAAGACCGCGCTGGTCGGCCTGCCAACTGCGGTAGGCCAGCCGCTGGCCGTTCGGGCTGAGGCTGGGGGCGCTGGCGCCAGCAAACAGGCGCCGCATACCAGAGCCATCGACGCCGGCCAGGTAGAGGTCGTAGGTCTGGCGGTTGCCGTCGAAGACCGGGAAGGCGATGCTGCCGCTCAGCCGGCCGGCGGGAGGCGGCGCCGGCGTGGCCGGGGCGCGCGTGGCCGGGGGCGTGCGGGCCAGGGCCGTGGCGCGGGCGCGGGCTGTTGTGGTGGCTTGCGCAGCGGCGGTGGCGGTGGCGATGCTATTGGCCGTGGCCGTGGGGGTGGGGGTGCTGGTCGGCGTGGCGGGGGGGGTGGGTGTGGCGGTCGGCGGGAGGGTGGGGGTGGGCGTCT
>CAYWPZ010000075.1:0-6579 GCA_964460135.1 uncultured Caldilineales bacterium
AGTTTGTTGTCAACTCCTCTTTACGTCATCAGACAGGATTTTTCAAATCGCCTCTCAGGTCGTTCAAGAACTTGATGACATTGTTGGCTGTACGAGCCTTGTAGATGTCGGAGATGCGGAAGTTGTTGCGGCTGAGCCGGGCCGTATACTCGTACTCCGCCCGTCGCGCCGCCAGATAGGCCGTGCGGGTGGCCTCCTCCAGCGCATGCGCCAGGTCCAGCCGCAGCGAATCGCGCACCATGCGGTAGCCGGGGTCGTTGGCCGGCGAATTGACCAGGTAGGCGCGCTGGCGCTTGGCCTCGAACACATTGCCTTCGAGCATGCTAACGACGTTGTCGAAAGTGTCTGCAGCCGTAGCATACTGATGAAAGGCCATATCGACGTCGTAGCGCGCCTCGGCCTGATCCAGGAACATGTTGCGGATCAGCGCCTCCTTGTTGATATCCTCGATCTTCATGTCGTGGGCGTTCTGCATCAAGATCTGGCCCGGTCGCAGTGCGGCTGTTAACAAAGCGCCAGGGTTTACCTCGTATTCAGGGATCGGGCCAACGCCGATAGTACAGCAGTTGGCGATGGCAATGGCGGCCTCGAAAGCCGACGTCTCTTTAGCGCCGGCCAGCATCTCGCTCTTGACCTTGGTGTTGCGCATCTCCTCGGTGTTCATCCGCGCCGTGAAATTGTTGTGGATGGTCTGCGCCTGCTGTAAGGCCAGCCAGGCGCTGCGGACGTTGCGCCGCGCCTGCTTGAGTTCCCCGTTCTTGATTTGCGGCCGGCTTATGCAGCTAACAAAGGTGGCGCCATCGGTGGGAATGCATTCCGAAACCAGCCTGATCTGTTCGCCGGCGCAAGCGAAAAAGGCGTCGTCGTTGCCCGCCAACGTGCAGCCGCTGGCCTGGCTGATGTCCTCGTTCAACCCCATATTCAACTGGTTGATCTGCTCGATCAGCCTCTGCTGGTTCTCGTCGTAGGCGCGGCCGGCGCTCTCAACCTGATCTTCGATACGGGCAGCGTTCTCGGCCAGACATTTCGCTTCCAGCCACAGACCCAGGTCGGTGGCCCCACAAGTGTCTGCGCCTGTATCATAGGGGCGCGTGGGGGTGAAGGTGATGTCGTAGCCAAAGACATTGCGTCCCTCGGCCATCTCTCGCGCCCGCGCCCGCGTCTCCAACATGCTGGCGGCCATCTCGGCTACCAGGGCGTTTCCCGGCGGTGTGCTGGCGCAGCCAGAGCCGGGCGGCAGGACGGCGCGGCCGGCCATACCGGCCATCTTGATGTGGCCCTCCATCGCCGCCGCCCGGTAGACGTCCGTGGCCAGGGCTTGCTGGCGAACGACGTCCGCATCCGTTTTGATGCCCATATAGCTTTGGCGCACGGCAATATGATGCTGGGCCAACTCCTTCTTCTCAGCCAGCGCCGAGAGTAACGCCCACTCGCGCTGTTCGAAGAAGTCGGAAACATAACAGCCATTCCCCACCACGCGACCCAAAGCCTCGGCCAGCTTCGCCTCGCCTTCATCATACTGATATACGGCCAACTGCAGCTTAGTCAGTTCCTTGCGCACGAACTCCTCGCCGCCCAGCAGCTCGGCGCTAGAATTCAGGCCCAGGGCGTCGACCACAAACTGCTGGGCGAAGATCATGCGCAGGTTGGCCCCTTCGCGTGCGCTCTGCCGCAGCCGGGCCGGGAAATTGCACCAATCGATGATCGGGTCTGGGGGCAGCGGGCCGGGCGGGTTCTGGGGCGGATTCTCCTGCTCGGGGTTCTTGCAGAGCACATTCTTGTAGTCGTTGCCGGGGATGTCGTCTCCGCTGCCATCGTCGCTGCGAAAGCGAGCGGGAGAAGCAAACACGGCCAGATAGGCGTACAGGTCGCGCGCTTCGGCCAGCTCGTCATCGGCCAGTTCGACGCGCTCCGCCAGCGACATCGCCCCGATCGCCGGATCCGGGTCGTCGTATTGGGCGTTGAAGCCGCTGTTGGTGTCGAACTGGCGCACGAGCCTGTCGAAGTTGTTGGCGCCCTGGTAGGGCGAGATGTCCTCGCGAAAGCCCAGGTTGCGCTTGAGCAAGAAGCGCGCCCGGTCTTCGATCCGTTTGAAGTCATCGTAGACCAGGCTGCCGGCCGACGGGGCGCTGGGGCCGGTGATACGGTAGTTACCTGAGGCGGGGCCTTCGCCCACCGATATGCTGTTGGCGCTGCCGCAGTGCGGATCGGCTCCACACCGTGGTTCTGCGGTCGTATTGGCCGACGCCAGGTTGAGGGTGAACAGAAAGGCGAAGCCGAGGACAACGCCGAAAAGAGAACTGCGCAGCAGGCGCCGGCCCGAAGGGTCCGGCCCGCGGCTATGCACGGTGTTCGGTCTCATGCTTTCCCCCTCATTGGCCTTCATCCGCAGGCACGGCCGCAGGTTCAGGCGCCTGGCCCTGGGTAGGGTCGGTTCCATCGTCAGCGCCGCTGGCGGCGACGGCTGTCTGGCTGTAGATGCCCGCGCGGTAGCAGACGATCTCGGCCCACACTCTCTGGGGGGAATCCTGGCTGTTGTTCGAAAACTTCAGAATCCACTGGCCGCTGCCATCGGTAGAGAGCCAGCGCGAATAGATGCCGCCGCCATTCTCCTCGATATCCATGTACAGTTCCCACCCCGCCATTGTGCAGTAATGGGTGGCAATGTTGATCCCCGTCGGGATCAAACAAGGCTCGTTACTGCTGCACTGGAAGCCGTTCCAGCGCTTGATCAAGATGGGGCTGTCGTTGTTCACCTTAAGACTGCCGTACACGACGGTATCCCCATTCGTGTTCACCCGGAGCCTGGAGATGCCTTGGGTCTGAAACTCGTAGCCGCCTTGGTTCACGAGCGTGAGCAGGCCGTTGGCGTTTGAGGAAACCAACGTGTAGCCGAGCATGATCGAACCGGTCAGGTTGAGGTTGCTAACAGAGGCATTCGGCGCCAGGGTCTGCGCCCAGGGCACAGGGTGGACGCGCTGGCGCGGGATCAGCTCCGGCTCGTCGTTCACCTTGATGCCGATGTAAAGAGGGGCGTTGGCAGTGAAGACAGTACCCGTTTCTTCCACGACGACATTGAACAGACCATCCTGCACGGGCACATCGAACCATGACCACGGCGAGGGCGAGAGCGGACTCCCTCCAATGGCGTCGGAATAAACAGCAAGATCAATCTTATAGCTTCCCGACATCGGCGTGCCGTCAGGGTTGCGCAGAAAGCCCTGGTAGTTGAAGGTGCGCGGGATGTCGGCTTGCGCCTGCTGGGCATCTGGCGCTGTGGCTGAATCGGGGCCATCGTCGGCGCGCGAGTTCGATTGCAGCGACACGAACAGCGCCAGCATGGCAAAAAGCATGGCAGTAAAGGCGAAGATTTCCAGACGACGTGATCTCATGGCTTGACTCCTGAGGGTGGTGAATAGAGACTGCTGGGTGTTTTGTGCAACGGCGGCGCCAGGCCGTCGGGCAATGTGACTACCCATTGGACGAGACACGTTGTGCTATTTTTTTCAACCGACACGACCAGGAACATCCTCGCTCCCAGCGTATCCCAACGACGCAGCGCGCCTCTTTTTTGCGCTGCCTGGCCGCTCCATCGCCTGCCTGCACAAATCGGTACAGGGTTCCGCGTAGAACCTGACGGGCTTGCAGATGCACGAGATGCCCGTAACCTATGAGTGACAGCACTCTAGCGCATGTTCGGCAAGGGCGCTGTAAGGTGTATCGCTATGTGAGTCAATCTTGCGGGCATGCCGCTGATGTTAAGCTCCAAAGCTCTCAAGACGATTGCATCTCTGTAGCAGCGCCTTCGCAGCCCGGCAGTGTATGGTGTAAAATGGCACCGAGTGAGTAACGACCACTTTGAGCCAGCCATGATCGACATCGAAAAGCAGGTCGCCCACTGGCGCCTCGGCGCTACCGAAGCCTGGGATGAGGTCCCCGGTATGATTCGTCGCGGGCGCACCAGCTTTGCCCTGTTCTTCCTCCATCTTGCCCTTGAGAAAGCGCTGAAGGCGCACGTTTGCAGACAGACCAGTGACTTGGCGCCCAAAATCCACGATCTGGTTGCCCTCGCTCGACTGACGCAGTTGCCGTTGTCGAAAGACCAGGCGGACTTCTTGGCCGCAGCCAACGCCTACAACATTGCAGGACGCTATTCCGATGCTGTCGTGCCTGCACCCACTCGTCAGGCAGCCAACCAGATCGTGGGCAAGGCGAAGGAGGTGTTCGAATGGTTGATAAGTCGATTATAGAAACCGTACAAAACTATCTGGAAGTGGTCCATGCTGAAGGCATTCCTGTTCGATACGGTGTGCTCTACGGATCGCAAGCTCGTGGCGAAGCACGCCAGTGGAGCGACATCGACCTCCTTGTGATCTCGCCTCTGTATGACCGGCAGCGCACCTATGAGGATATGGGCCACCTTTGGGTTGTAGCGGCTCATACCGACAGCCGGATCGAACCCATCCCCGTCGGCGAGCGCCAGTTCATCGAGGACGACAGCAGCGCCATCATCGAGATGGCCCGCCGCGAGGGGATCAGGATCGACCTTGTCGCCCATGCATCGGCCCCTGCCACGGCCTGAAAGGAGACGCCCATGACGCTTTTCGACGCCGATGCCCTCCGTGATCTGAGCGAAACCGTGGCGCGCTGGACGCAGGCCAGCCTCGGCCCGGCCATCAGGCGTCAGCCCGAACGCAAACCGGAGTTCGTCACCACCTCCTCCACGCCCGTGCGCCGGGTCTACACCCCGCTCGATGTCGCCGGCCTCGATTACGAACGCGACCTGGGGCTGCCGGGCGAATACCCCTACACTCGCGGCGTCCACAGCACCCTGTATCGCGGCAAACTGTGGACAATGCGCATGTTTTCCGGCTTTGGCGCCGCCGAAGAAACCAACGCCCGCTACAAGTATCTGCTAGAGCACGGCAACACCGGCCTCTCCGTCGCCTTCGACATGCCCACACTCTACGGCTACGACAGCGACGCCCCCGAAGCCCTGGGCGAATTCGGCAAATGCGGCGTCGCTGTCAGCTCGCTGGCCGACATGGAAATCCTCTTCGCTGGCATCCCCATGGGCGATGTCAGCACCAGCATGACCATCAACTCGCCGGCAGCCATCCTCTGGGCCATGTACATTGTTGCCGCCGAAAAGCAGGGATGCAAGCGCGATCGGTTGCGGGGCACGATCCAGAACGACATCCTCAAGGAATACATTGCCCAGAAAGAATTCCTGTTCCCGCCCGCGCCCTCGCTGCGCCTCGTCGTCGATACCATCGAGTTCGGCGCCCAGGAGCTGCCGCAATGGAACACGATCAGCATCAGCGGCTACCACATCCGCGAGGCCGGCGCGACGGCCGCCCAGGAACTGGCCTTCACCCTGGCCGACGGCTTCGCCTATGTCGAGGCGGCGCTGGCCCGCGGGCTGAACATCGATGACTTCGCCCCTCGTCTCTCCTTTTTCTTCAACGCCCACAACGACCTTTTCGAGGAGATTGCCAAGTATCGGGCGGCGCGGCGCATCTGGGCCAGGGCCATGCGCGAGAAGTACGGCGCCAATGACCCGCGTTCCTGGCTTCTGCGCACCCACGCCCAAACGTCCGGCGTCTCACTGACCGCCCAGCAGCCGGAGAACAACATCGTGCGTGTGGCCATCCAAGCCCTGGCGGCCGTGCTGGGCGGCGCGCAATCGCTGCACACCAACAGCATGGACGAGGCCCTGGCCCTGCCCTCGGAGAAGGCGGTCACCATCGCCCTCCGTACCCAGCAGATCATCGCCCACGAATCCGGCGCCGCCAACACCATCGACCCGCTGGCCGGCTCCTACTTCGTCGAGCAGCTCACGGACCAGATGGAAGCGGAAGCCAATCACTACTTCCGCCAGATCGACGCCTTCGGCGGCGTCCTGGCGGCCATCGACGCCGGCTTCTTCCAACGCGAGATCGCCGAAGCCGCCTATCGCTACCAAATGGAGATCGACACCCGTCAGCGCACCATCGTCGGCGTCAACGATTACCTGGTCGATGAGCCGGTCGCCATCCCCATCCTGGCCATGGACCCCGCCGGCTATGACCGCCAAGTCGCCCGCCTGCGCCGCGTCCGCGCCGAGCGCGACAACAGCGCCGTTCACAAGGCCCTGGCCGAACTGGCCGGCTGCGCCCGCGGCCGCGACAACCTGATGCCACCCATCATCGCCGCCGTCAGCGCCTATGCCACCCTGGGCGAGATCACCGACGTCTTCCGCGAGGTTTTTGGCGTCTATCACGAACCTGTCTATTTTTAGTGGTAATTGGTTATTGACAATCAATAACCAATTACCACTTACCAACAACAAAGGAACACAATCACATGGAACGCAAAATCCGCATTCTTGTCGCCAAACCCGGTCTCGACGGCCATGACCGCGGGGCCAAAGTCGTCGCCCGCGCCCTGCGTGACGCCGGCTTCGAAGTCATCTACACCGGCATCCGCCAGACCCCCGACATGATCGCCGAGGCCGCCCTGCAAGAAGATGTCGACGTCGTCGGCCTCTCCATTCTTTCCGGTTCGCACGTGTCGCTGGTGCGCGATGTGGTGCAGAAG
>CAYWPZ010000075.1:6589-17776 GCA_964460135.1 uncultured Caldilineales bacterium
CCACATGGCCCTGGTGCCCAAAGTCAAAGAATCGCTGCACAAAGCCGGACTGGAGGATGTGCTCGTCCTCTTGGGTGGGATCATCCCCGACGAAGACATCCCCGCCCTGCAGCAGATGGGCGTCAAGGGCGTCTTCGGACCTGGAACCCCCACCTCGCAGATCACCGCCTTCATTCATCACGAGCTGGCTCAGCCAGCCTGAGACGGGCATCTGGGCATCGTGTTGGCCGAGGAAGACGGCAATGCTATGCTGCCACGTTGAAACGCACAGCGAACCAGCGCAGAGATTGACATGAGCGTGCAAACCATCGACTTCCCGCAGACGCAGCAACGCATTCAGCCTCCCCCGGCATGGTCGGCGCGAGCGATCGCTCCGCCGCCGTTGAACGCCGGGGATCGTCTTTCGCGGGCTGAATTCGAACGGCGCTACAAGGCCCAGCCCGAGCTGAAACGCGCCGAACTCATCGAAGGAGTTGTTCATCTGCCCGCGCCTGTGCATTTCAAGCAACATGGCCATCCTCATTACAACCTGATCGTTTGGCTTGGCGCCTATACTGCGGCAACACCCGGTGTGAGCGACGGCGACAACGCCACCGTCCGCCTCGACTTCGAAAATGAGGTTCAGCCGGATATCCTCCTGCGACTGGAATCGGCGATGGGCGGGCGCTCGCGTCTCACCAACGACGACTACATCGAAGGCCCACCCGATCTGGTTGTGGGGATTACCGCCAACAGCGCCGCCTACGACCTGCACGACAAACGCCGGGTCTATGCGCGCAGCGGGGTGCAGGAATACATCGTCGCCCAGGCCTATGAGCAGCGCCTGGATTGGTTCGTGCTGTGGAGCGAGCGCTTTCCTGGCCTCTGGCTGCAGGCGCAGGCGTTGTGGGAGGGCGACCTGGCGGCGATGTTGGCGACGCTGCAACTGGGTCTGGCTTTGCCCGATCACACTGCCTGGGTAGGGAAACTGGCGCACATGCCCATCGTTGGGGACTGAATCGTGGCCCTGGAACTCAACACCATCGAAGGTCTGGCCGCGGGCATCATCGCCGGCGACCGCCGCGCCCTCGCCCGCGCCATCTCCCATATCGAGAACGCCACCGGCTTCGCCCAGCCCCTTCTGGCGGCGCTCCACCCACGCGCAGGCCAGGCCCACATCATCGGCGTCACCGGCGCGCCCGGCACCGGCAAATCCACCCTCGTCAACGGCCTGGCCCTGGACTACCGACGGCGGGGCCTCAGCGTTGGCATCGTCGCCATCGACCCCACCAGCCCTTTCAGCGGCGGCGCCCTCTTGGGCGACCGCGTGCGCATGCGCGACCTGGCCGGCGACGCCGGCATCTTCATCCGCTCGATGGCCACCCGCGGCAGCCTGGGCGGTCTGGCGCAGGCCACCGCCGACGTCGTCATGCTCTTGGACGCGGCCGGCTTCGACCGCATCCTGATCGAAACCGTGGGCGTGGGCCAGAGCGAGGTCGAGATCGCCAGCACGGCCCACACCACCCTCGTCGTCGAGGCCCCTGGCCTGGGCGACGAGGTCCAGGCCATCAAGGCCGGCATCCTGGAAATCGCCGACATCTTCGCCGTCAACAAAGCCGACCGCGAAGGCGCCGACCGCACCGTCATGGCCCTGAAGATGATGCTCAGCCTGGGCGTGCCCGACAAACACCAGGTCATCCATCATGGCCGCATCCTGCCCATCACCCTGCCGCCGCCCGACCCCGACCCGGCCGCCTGGATGCCGCCCATCCACAAGACCGTAGCGGTGCAGAACCAGGGACTTGGCGAATTGGTTGACGATATCGAAAGCCACCGCCTCTACCTGGAGCAGAGCGGCAACCGCCGACTGCGCAACCGCCTACGCGCCGCCGCCGAACTCCGCATGATCCTGCGCGACTATCTGCTCGGCCAGGTTCTCGACCGCACCCCAACGGCGACCCTGGATGCATTGGTCACTGCTGTCGCCGAGCGGCAGATTGATCCCTACACCGCCGTCCACCAATTAGTTGAACACTGATTATGTCGGAAAGAATCGAAATTGCGAACAAATTTGCCAGCACCGAGCGGGCGGTTGTCTTTTCTGGCGACTGCCTGGACTTGCTGCAAACGATACCTGACGACAGTATACAGCTGATTGTCACTTCACCACCCTACAACATCGGCAAAGAGTATGAACGTAAACTCAGATTAGATTGTTATGTCGAGCAACAAACGAAGATAATCGACGAATGCGTGCGTGCTTTGTCACCACATGGTAGTATTTGTTGGCAAGTTGGTAATTACGTGGATAATGGAGCGATAATTCCATTAGATACAGTACTATATCCTGTTTTCAGTAATCACGGATTGAGAATGAGAAATCGTATCATATGGCATTTCGAACATGGCTTGCACTGCTCAAAGCGATTTTCTGGACGCTATGAAACCATAATTTGGTTTACCAAAACTAATGACTACGTATTCAATCTTGATCCGGTACGCGTACCTCAGAAATATCCGGGAAAAAAGCACTTCAAGGGCCCGAACATCGGCAAATACTCTTCAAATCCTTTAGGTAAGAATCCCGGCGATCTATGGGTGATTCCAAATGTAAAAAGCAATCACGTCGAGAAGACAGAACATCCCTGCCAGTTTCCGGTTGAATTGATCGAGAGATTGGTGTTGTCCATGACCAACGAGGATGATTGGGTGTTTGATCCATTTCTTGGCACCGGGACCACAATCATCGCCGCGCTGCGGCACAAGCGCAAGGGAGTCGGAGCTGAAGTCGTGCCACATTATGTTGACCTGGCACAGAAGCGGATTGCGCAAGAACTAGCAGGAACCTTGCGCACAAGGCCGATGAACAAACCCGTCTATGATCCCGTGGCTGCTGGCAATCGCTTGACCAGCGCGCCCTGGACGGTGTCGCCAAGTCAGGAACAGATGGCGTTTTTCGAGAAACCAACCCAAGGTGACGAAGACTCATGAAACTGGCCCAATCTTACTCGCATCTCAACGGACTCGAGTTTCTGCTGGTTCACAAGCAAGCGCTCTGGAATGAAGTTCAGGCTGTCATTGAAGGGATTGATGCCGAAGCGTGCAAGACAAAGGTGTCAAAAGATAAAGAGGTCGGAAGGCGAATTGTTGTACAGTCCCAGGGCGCTTAACACAATATTCAGTGAACTCTTGCGGGCAAGCGGCTGGCGTGAAAGCCGTGTCAGCTATTGGGTGACGAGCAGCGAAAGGCTTATCCGCAAGACTCTCGCCCTGCCTCCGGAGGTGCAAAAACGTGAGATCGAAACGGCAAATGAGGTCCCAATTTTCAGCTATAACCAGACGGATTTCGTCAAAGACCGCGTGGCAATCGAGGTACAGCTTGGCAAGTACGCATTCGTGGCCTACGATCTCTTCGTCAAACATCTCGCCTTTTATGTTGGCGACCACATCGATGTAGGGATTGAGATTCTGCCGATGAAGACGTTGCAGGGCCAGATGAGTTCGGGTATTGGCTATTACGAAGGCGAGATTTACAACGTTGTCAGGCAGGGGCGAGGAGTACCAGCTGTACCGTTGGTAGTAATCGGCATCGAGCCATGAGGACGGCAACGCTGTGTCACTCCTGTCGCACCTCCACATCTTGCCCGACACGCTTGCGCATTCACCGGGACGCATCACAGAGCACTTTGCCACGCCGATGGCTGCTCTTGCTGCCACCGAGCGCTTGCTAAGCCCCTTGCCAGAACCACTGCGCCTGCGATGGCTGGCAGCCCCGGATGGCCACATCGTCCTCAACCCATCGATTCACACTTTCAGCCCTGGCCCCAACCAGGTCTACAAGCGCACGCTCCAGAATGTCGCCTGGGTTCGGGCGAGCGACCTGGTCGACGATCCGGTCGCCTTTCTGGCGCCCGCCGGCCAACTGATCCACCACCTGATCCTCGACCGCTGGCAGCTTCAGCGCCTGCCTGCGTCCGCGGTTTGGGCACAGTTCTGGGGTGGAGTGCAAAGCTGCCATCGCGCGGGATACGCTGGAACGGTGGAGGCGCGAGCTGACGCCGGTCTTTACCTGGCCGAGGGCATTGCCCGCTGGCTGGCCGATCGTCGCGCCTTCAACCTGCACGACCCACGCCTGGAAAAGCTGTTGGCAGCGACGATTTTCGACGCAAGCTTCTACAAAAACCTGGTCTGATTGTCAGCCCACACTGCCATCATATTGTGCAGTAATTCACATAGTTTGCTGGTTCTTTCGATAAATCACACCGCTCTCGCGTTTGTTGACAAGTTACCGGTTTTGGCGATACTTCTTAACATCGTCTGCAACCGCATCCAATCCTTGCCCCCTCCGTCACATTCCCCAACAGGAGAACCAGCCCCACATGAACAACCGCAAACAAACACACCTCATCATCATTCTCGTCGTCGTCCTGGCAGCCGTGCTACCGCTGGTGGCAGCGGCCCAGGATGGCTCGGGCGGCAGCGCAGGCGGCTTCCAGGCCGTCAGCGGGGCGGATGCCGCCCAAGTCGCCCTCCCTGCCGATCTTGTCCTGACCGATGCGCAATCGCTCGACGCCTACGGCGTCAGGGCCGAACGCTACCAGCAGAAGATGGGCGAGGCCCTGGTGCTGGGCGGGCAAGTGACGGTCTACCGGGGGGCCAGCGGCCAGGCTGAGGCCGTGATCGGCGCCCATTACCCGGACCTCATTGCCGCCAACCAGATCCTGCTGTCGGCGGATGCCGCCCAGGCGGCTGTGGCGGCGCAGGTTGGCGACGAAGGGGCGTGGTCGGTGGATTTGATGATCGACCCGGCCACGGCTCGCTACTTCTACCGGGTAGAGACCCGCCGGCCGGAGAGTCGCTGGTTCTACTGGCTGGATGCTGAGACCGGCGCTGTGATCAACGCCTATGATGGCATTGCCACGGGCAGCGGCATCGGCGTCCTCGGCGACACCAAAGACCTCACCGGCCTGACCACATTCGCCAGCGGTAGCTACCAGCTAAAGACGCCCGACGGCCGACAAAGCACCTACGACGCCAAGAACCGCTCGAAGTTGCCCGGCACGTTGGCAACCGACAGCAATGACATCTGGAACACAAGCGGTCGCACCTCGCCCGGCCAGCGGGCCATGGTCGATGCGCATTACTACGCCCGCGTCACCGACAACTACTACCTGAGCCTGCACAGCTTCAACTGGAAGAGCTATTACAGCCAGGGGATGCGTTCGACTGCCCATTACAGCCGCAACTATGTCAACGCCTTCTGGAACGGCACGCAGATGACCTACGGCGATGGCGACGGCGTCAACTACCTGGAGCTTTCCGGCGACCTGGATGTGGTCGCGCACGAGCTCAGCCACGGCGTCACCGAGGCCACCAGCGACCTCATCTACCAGAACCAGTCGGGCGCCCTGAACGAGGCCTTCTCGGACATCATGGGTAATACGGTCGAGTTCTACGCCGGGCAGGGCAACTGGACCATGGGCGAGGATATCGACGTCTTCTCGGATGGCTTCCGTGACATGGCCAACCCCAACGCCGATGGCGACCCCTCGCACTGGCTCGACCGCTACACCGGCACCAGCGACAATGGCGGGGTGCACACCAACAGCGGCATCGCCAACCACTGGTACTACCTGTTGGTGAACGGCGGCCAGAATGCCAAGCCGTCGCGTGCCAGCGGCACCAACGTGGCGGCCATTGGCCTGGCCGCGGCGGAGCGCATCGCCTTCTTGGGCTTCACCGCTCTACCGTCCAATGCCACCTTCTGCAATGCGCGCAGCAGCACTGCCGCTGTGGCGGGCAGCAATGCGGCCACTGTCCGCGATGCCTGGGACGAAGTGGGCATCGATGCGGCGCTCTGCGGCAGCTAAGCCGCCTTCACTTCTTCTCACCTGGGCCGGGGATCTGCAAGACCCCGGCCCACTTGTTTGAGGCTCCTGACCCAACCTCGGCGACGCAGCCGCGACTGCCTGACCGATTCCCTCACGCGAAGGAAAACCGATGATGTTCGCCCGCCTTTCTCTCTGCCTGGTCATCCTCTGCCTGACCCTGACAGCTTGCCGCACCGCTGTCACTCCGGCCGCTGCCTCACGCGACCAGCTACAAAGCCCGCTCCGTTTCGTCCGCAGCGGTGGCTTTGCCGGCCTGACCGATCAGCTTGAGATCGAGACCGAAGGCGCCACCATCGTCACCCACCACGATGGCAGCGTCGAAACCGGGCAACTGACGCCGGCGCAGGCGCAGGAATTGGCGTCCTTGCTGGCGGAGAGTGGCCTTTTCGACGCCGACCACCGTTTCGAGACTCCTGGCGCCGATCAGTTCGTTTACACCATCACCTATAACGGCCACATGGTGACGGCCATGGATGGCGCCATCCCGGAGGAGTTGGTGGGGGTGCTTGACTTGCTGTTAGCATTGATCCAATAGCAGCGCCGATTGCGAGTGGGACCGGGGCGCCGGCTGCGCGTCGGGTGGGGTTGCGGCAGGCTCGGCTGGTGCATGTCGGTGGGACGAAGGGAGCAGGGAAGGCCAGCCGCTGGGGCGACGCCTGTCATGCTGATCCAGCGTCCCAGCGCGGAAGACAGCTCAAGCAGCGCGCCGTCGATCAGAATTTGACATTGTACGAAAGTATTTGTAGTATGAACGAAAGATTTACGAAACTATTTGCTTTATGAAAACTTTCGAACGTCGCAACGAAATCATTCGCCGCCTGCAAGAGAGCGGCCGCCTGAGCACGCACACACTCAGTCGGCAACTGCACGTCTCGGAAGTCACCATCCGCAACGACCTGCAAGTGCTGGCAGCGCAAGGATGGGTGCAGCGGCTGCATGGCGGCGCCGAGCTGGCGCCGCGCATGCAATTCGAGCAGTCGTTTGCAACGCGATTGGGCGAGCACGCCGCCGAAAAACAGCGCCTGGCGCAGGCAGCCGCGGCTCTGGTGCAGCCCGGCGACACCATCCTGCTCGACAGCAGCACCACTGTGTTCCAGTTGGCGCTGAACCTGCGCGAGATGCCTGACCTGCGGGTTGTAACGAACAACATCCATGCAGCGGCGACTTTGGCGATGAACCCGGCCATCGAAGTCATCTTGTTGGGCGGGGTGGTGCGGGACAAGACTGCCAGCGTGGTTGGCCCCTACGCGGTCGAGATGCTGGCCGGGCTGCACGCGCACAAAGCATTCCTCAGCGCCAGTGGACTGACCCTGGAACGCGGCTTGACCGACGCCGATCTGCGCGAGGTCGAAGTCAAGCGAGCCATGGTCAAGGCAGCGGCGCAGGTCATCATCCTGCTCGACGCCAGCAAATTCGGGCAACAAGCCTTTTTGACTTTCGCAACGCTCGATGCCGTTCACTGCCTGATCGTCGAAGGCGACGCCCCGGAAGCCTTCGCTTCCTCGCTTGCCGGCTACAACATCGAGATCATTGCCGCCTGACTGACAATGGAGCTTCTCTATGTCGGAGTTTGAACAACTCAAAGATGAACTGTACGAAGGCGTCATCGACGGCGACGAGATCAGCGTCGCCAGAGGGGCCAGACAAGGGTTGGAAGAAGGCCTCGGCGCCGAGGAAATCCTCTACGACGCCCTGATCCCCGGCCTGGAAGAGGTGGGGCGCCTGTTCGAACAGGGTCAATACTTCGTGCCCGAGATGCTGATCGGGGCCAAGGCGATGAAAGCCGGGCTGAACGTGCTGCAGCCGGTGCTGGCAAACACCGGCGTCAAGCCCATCGGCACCTATGTCCTTCTCACCGTCAAAGGCGACATCCACGACATCGGCAAGGACCTGGTGCGGGTGATGCTGGAGGGTGCGGGATTTCGCGTCATCGACTTGGGGGTCAATGTCCCACCCGAAAAACTGATCGAAGCCGTCAAGGAGCACCAGCCCGAAATCGTCGGCTTCTCCGCCTTCCTCACCACCACCATGCCCATGTTCAAGACCAACATCGAGGCCCTGAAAGAGGCCGGTCTGCGCGACAAGGTCAAGGTGATGGTTGGCGGCGCCCCGATCACGGCAGAATTCGCCCGGCATGTAGGCGCGGATGGCTTTGCCGAGGAGGCCAGCACAGCCACGCGCATCGCCATCGATTTCCTCAAGCATCCCGACACCTCGCCCTACCTGCTGCAGAAGAACGGCGTCGAATCGACCAAGACATACACCCGCGTCGAAAGCGTCGGCTTTGTCATGCCGCGGCCGCCCCGCCGTCTGCCCGCTAAACCGGCCATGACCTCGCTCGAACGCGTCATGGCAGCGCTGCGGCATCAGGAGCCGGACCGCGTGCCCCATTTCGAATGGGTGCATGACGTCGACCTGATCAAGAAGATGACGGGCGGCGGCGACTATTACGACCTGATCGAACAATACGACATCGATGGCGTGATGGCGGCGCCGGCCTATCGCAAACAGACGCTGGGCGAACCTGACCTGCTTGTGGACGAATGGGGCGCTGTGCGCCGCATCGGCAAAGATAACTACGCCATGCCGGTCGATGAACAGGCGCCGATCCAGTCCCTGGCTGACCTGGAGAAGTGGCAGCCGCCTGACCCCAATGACCCCTACCGTTACGAGCCGATTAGGAAGGTCGTGGCGCGTTTCGGCGGTAAGCGAGCGATCATCCTGCAAATGCGCGATGTTTGGTCAGGCCCGCGCGACTATATCGGCTATGCGCAGCTTTTCGTCAACCTGAAAAAGCAGCCCGACCTGGTGGAGGGTGTGGTGATCAAGTGCGTCGACCATTACATCGCCGTGATCCAGCGAGCGGCGGAGATAGGCGTCAACATCGTCTTCAGCGGCGATGATGTGGCGGACAATCGCGGGCCGATGTTCGCCCCCGCCATCTGGGAGTCGCTGCTGCTGCCCCACTACAAACGCCTGGTTGCCGCCATCCACGAGTGCGGCCTCTACCACTGGAAGCACTCCGACGGCAACATGTACCCCCTGCTCGATAGCATCGTCGCCGCCGGGTCCGATGGCATCGACCCGATTGACCCGTCCGGCGGCATGGAGCTGGGCGTGGTGAAGGCGAAATACGGCGACCGCGTTGCCATCAAGGGCAATGTCGATCAGACCGAACTGCTGATGTATGGCCCGCCGGAGAAAGTGGTAGCGGAGGTGAAGAAGTGCATTCGCAAGGCAGGCGCCGGCGGCGGCTATGTCTGTTCTTCCTCGAACTCCATCCATTCCGGCGTCGATCCTGAACTGTACAAGGTCATGCTCGACGCCATTCACTACTACGGGCAGTACCCGTTGGATTGGGATCTGCTGGCATAACAAGAGTTGCTGGCGCCAGTTAGCAACTTGCATTATGCACCTGCTTATACTTGTATACACAAGCATACAGGCCGTCGAATGTGTGCTAGACTTGGCTGCGTCGGCAGCATTTTGCCGGCGGCTCAACGACGCCGGGTGCAACCCGGCACCAGCACAGGAGCTGACCATGACAACATCGCGCGAGCGTTTCCTGCAAACCCTGAACTACGAACAGGCTGACCCGCCCTGGGTGCGCTGGGGGGCCTTCGTCTGGCCGGAAACGGAGCTGGAGTGGCGGCAGCAAGGCTATGATGGGCCAGAATTGGGCTGGCATGGCGAGGGGCTGACCGAACGCTTTGGGCTGGACGAGTTGCTGCGCGTCGATCCGTGGTATGGCCCCGCCCCCGACTTTGCCGACGAGACGATCGCAGAAGATGCACGCACGCGCACTTATGTCAATCACGAAGGCATCATCATGCGTGAGTTCAAAGAGCACAGCGACACGAGCATGCCGCAGTTCATCAAATTCCCGGTAGAGACGGCCGCCGAATTCGAGGCGTTTGCCGCCGAACGACTGGCGCTCAACCCTGCCGACCGTTTTCCGGCGGTGTGGAAGCGGCAGATTGCCACGGGCCGGCTGCACTCCGTATCCGGCGCCGCCAATATCAAGGCCGCCGGCGAAGAGAGCGAGCCTGACTACGTCTCGCCCGAAGACGCACGCCGGGTGGCCGAATTGCCACGCATCTGCTGGGCCGACCGCTGGGGCGGTTTTTTCGGTTCGCTGCGCAACATGATGGGCGTGCAGAACCTTTGCCTGGCCTTCTACGACCAGCCAAAGCTGGTGGAGCGGATGATGGGGGAGCGCGCCGACCGCATCATCGAGATCACGCAGGAGGTGATGAAATATACGGACTTCGAGATGTTCGGCTACTGGGAAGACATGGCTTACAACCACGGCCCGCTCATCGACCCAGCGATGTTCAGGAAGTTCGCCTTCAAGCACTATCGGCGCATCAACGATTGGTTGCGCAGCAGGGGCGTCAAGCACATCTGGCTGGATAGCGATGGCGATGTCAGCCGCCTGATCCCGATCTGGGTGGATTCGGGCATCAACGCTATGTGGCCGTTCGAGCGTCAGGCTGGCATGGACGTGGTGAAGGTGCGGCGCGAGTTCGGCCACAGCCTGGCCATCATGGGCGGCATCGACAAGCGCGCCGTCGCCAGAGGCGGCGACGACATGCGCTGCGAGGTCGATCGGGTGATGCCGCTGGTCGAGGATGGCGGCTACATCCCCGAACCTGACCACAGCATCCCGCCTGATGTCTCCTGGCCTGCCTTTTGCGACTATATCGAGTACCTCAAGTTCAGGCTGGGACGTGGCTAGGTAGGGCGAAGACGCGGTTGGGAAACAGTCGGCGCTGGTCGGTGGCTGGGACGTCGGTTTGGAATTTTGACAATCTTCACCTACCGACTTATACTATCTTCCAGCGATTTACAGCAAAATTACAAAGTTCTCCAACATTCCGCAGTCAAGGAGGGCTGTGTTGTCATGTTGGAAGCCTACAAGCGCCGGCAAGCCATTTCCACACTGCTGAACGAACACGGCGAGGTCGCCATCGAAGACCTGGCTGTGCGGCTGGCTGTGTCAGAGAATACGGTGCGCAATGACCTGATCGCGATGGAGGACGAGGGGATGCTGCGGCGGGTGCGCGGGGGCGCCGTGGCGGTCAACGACGACGGCGTTCATGCCAGCACAGGCCGGGCGACGCTGAGCGCTGCCTTTGCCGAGCGGCTGAAGGTGCGCAAAGGTGTGAAGGAGATGGTTGGCGCCTGGGCGGCAAATTTGGTTCAGGACGGGGATGCGCTGGTATTGGATGCGAGCAGCACGGTGTACTACATGGCGCTCTGTCTGCAGGAGAGACGGAATCTGACCGTGGTAACCAACGGACTGAACGTGGCCCTG
>CAYWPZ010000076.1:0-17737 GCA_964460135.1 uncultured Caldilineales bacterium
TGTTGCCGCAAGCGGTAGTAGACGGCCACCGTGCCCGCGAACGACCAGAAGGCAATCAGGGCGTAGAGGCCGTTGAAGAGCTGCGAGCCGGTGGAGCTTTGCGCCAGCGAGGCCAGATAGGCGCCAGCGTCGGCGATGGGCAGGCGTTGCGCGGCCGGAACCAGGGCGTAGTAGACGACGACGGTCAGCCACGAACTGAGCGCCAGCAGGATGCCGGCGAGACCACCAAAACGGATGAGAGAACGATCGGTCATTGAAAACCTCGGCAACTGAAGTGATCGACGGCATCGATAGTCTTGCCTCGCCGATGGACGATAGACGATGAAGCCCGCCGGAACGAAGGAATCGCCCCCGTCTGCCATCCATCGTCAAGCACAGAATCCGCCACGCCCATGCGTATTCAGGCGTCGGCCAGAAAGAGGATCTCCGGCGGCCCCATCACCCCGGCTTCCTGCATGGCGGCCTTCAGTCGTGGGTCCTGCGTCCAGCGGCGGGCGTTTTCCAGGCTGTCCCAGCGGAACATGATGACGATGTTGTCGGGGTCGTCGGCGTTACGGAAGACGTGCGCGTATTGCTCGCCATTCTCGACCCGCAGGCCGGCCTTGTCATCGAAAATGGCGCGCCATTTGGCATAGTCCTGAACGTGATGCTTGATCAGCATGTGCGACATCGTGGAGGATATCCTTGTGTGATGGTTGGAATGGTAGCGGGAGACGGAGGACGAGGGGGCGGCGAGTCAAAGGTCGGGCAGCAGGCCCAGCGAGCGCAGCAAGCCCGCCAGATCCCACAGGTAGGTCGCCCGTTCGATCTTCTCCTCTTTCCAGGTTAGCCAACTGACGCCCCGCCACTGCACCTTGCGCCCGGTGGGGGGGATGTTCAGCAGGCGGCCCTGGTGCGTGCCGCGGGCCAGCCAGAAAACGGCGATGCGGTCGTGGTCGGCGATCAGTTCTTCGGGGATCAGTTCCAGGTCGGGGAAGGCCCGCCAGGCAGCCGCCAGCACCCTGCGGATGCCGGCCAACCCTTGCACGGCCATTTGCGCCTGCGACAGATCGACGCCCTCGAAATCGGCCGTATAGAACGATGACACGCGTTCGCTGTCGTGCGCGTTCCAGGCATCGATCAGGCTGCTGAGAGGGTGGGGGAGAACGGCGTTCATGGCGGCGAGGAATCCGAGATGTCGAAATCCGGCGTCCGGGCGATACCAGCACTTTCGCGCCACCCCCTATTCATTTTCCAGCCCAAAAACTACTCAGTTCTTATTCACTTTGACCCCAACACCACCACACAAAGACGCGAAGGATACAAAGAAGTCACGAAGATAAGCTGTAACCCGGAACCCGTGACCCGTGATCCGTAACCCGCAACCTCACCCCGCCCCAATCTCCCACTGCCACAAGATCTCGGTCAGTTCGCTCATCCCGGCCTTGAGATGGCGGCGGTAGGTGCTGAAGGGAAGGTCCAGGATTTCGGCGGCGGCTTCTTGGGTGGGCGCAGGATGAAAATAGGTGCGGTCAAGCGCCCGGTACAGCTTCTCGTCGCGCGAGGTAGCCTTCAGCATCTCGGCGGCGGCCTGGATACGCTGGCGCAGGCGCTCGGCGCGCGCGCCGTCGCCGGCCAGGGCGCCATCGGCAACGATGAGACGCGCCCGTAACAGGGGGTTGCCGGCCAGACGGTCGGGGCGGGCATAGAAGCGCAACGCCTCTTGTACAGCCGCCTCGAAGCCGGGACGACTGAGGACGACAAGGGCCGGGGCCGGTTCGGGGGGGGCGTCGGTCTGTGGTTGGGTCGCCACCTCGCGCTCGGCCAGCAGGGCCAACCAGGCCAACGGCGGCCGCACCCGCCAATCGTGACCATAGACGCCGTAGCGCCGCCCACCCACCTCGAAATCGACCTCAGTCAGGCGGTGGAGGTCGGCGTAGCCCAACACCAGCGCCCAGAAATCCGGGTCGGCGCAGGCGAAGAAGGTGTAGGCCAGCGATGGGGTGGTTAGATAGTGGCGGACGATGTTGATGAAGATGAGGCTCTGGATGGGCGACACCGCCTGGTAGGATTCGGCGGCCATCCAGAAGCGAAAATAGAGGGCGTGCTCGCCGCCGCGGAGGGGGGCGCGCTGCTGCAAGAACTGCCAGGCGGCGGCGATGGCGGGGTCGGCGGCACGGTCGGCCTCGCTGGCTTCGTGCAGGCGCACGAAGGTGAGGAAGCCCGCCGTGCGCCCGCGGGCGTCGCGCCACAGGCGCGTGCCGACGGGAAAGCGCTGGAACCAGTATTCTGCCAGCCTGGCCGCAGGTTCGCCCTCGTGTTGGCCCGTCAACTGCACCAGATCGGCCACATCACCCTCTTGCATGGCCGCAGAGAGAGCGCCGCCGCCCACTTGCCAATCGTAGAACGGGCGGACGGCAGGGTTGTCGCGATGGAGAAAGATCAGATCGAGCAAAGCCCGCTGCTGGGCCTCGCCGCTGGTCTGGTTGATGCGGCGGGTGTAGTAGGCGCGCGCCCGGCTGTGGAGCGTGGTGTACCAGTCAGGGTTGCGCCAGCGCAGGTCGGCGGCCAGGGCGTCGCGGGCCAGGTCGTGTGGATAGAGGCCGCCCGGACGAGATTCGATGAAGGAGAGTCCGCGCAACCACTCGAACAGCTCGTGGCTGGCATCGTCGGCGTCGGCGGCGAGGTCGTGCGGCAGGGTGAGCATCTCGGCCAACAGGCCCTCGGTCATCACCCGCACCAACGAGCTGGCCTCGAGGGCGGCGCGATGGGCCGGCCCAGGCGCTTTCTGCACGAACTGTTCGAGCAGGGTCTTGACGATGTCAGGGCTTTGTTCGGGTTGGAAGACATAGTCGTTGCGCTGGGCGAAGGCGTCGGCCACCAACGCCAGGGCCAGGGGATGGCCGTGGGTGAAATCGAGCACAACCGGGTGCTGTACAGGGGGCACACCGCGCTTTGCCAGCAGGCTCAGGCTTTCGTTGGGGCTGAGGTTGCGCAGCGAGACGACGCGCAACAACGAGCGCCAACCGCTATCGCTCTGCCAGGCGCCGGAGGGGGCTGCGCGGCCGGCCACCACCACGAGGACGTTTTCGGGCAGGCCGGGCAAGAAGCGCTCGCGCAGCCAGCCATCGAGGGGGGCGAGAAGCTCGTAGGTGTCGATGAAGAGCACAAAGCGCCCAGGTTGGCGGGCCAGGGCATCGGCGGGCGTATCGCCGGGGCCGAGCTGCATGGCGCTGCACAGGGCGTCATCGAAGCCTTCGGGCGAGGCGTCGATAGCGCGGCCATCGACCTGGGCCGAGGGGACGCCTTCTTGCTCGGCCAGGTCGGCCAGCAGGCGCAGGAGGGTGGTCTTGCCCACGCCGCCAGGGCCGTAGAAGTAAAGGACGAAGAAGGGCAGTTCGGGCGCGGCCAGGGCGTCGGCGAACAGGCGCTGTTCATCGACGCGGCCGACGAAGACGGCGCGGCGGGCCGCGCTCAGGCGGCTGGCGAGGCGAGAAGACATAGCAATTTTGGCGATGACACCGGCGAAATCCTACAGAAACTGGAAGCCATTATAGCAGAGCCTGCACTGGATGCTGTAGGCAAGGCGACGGGGCAGGCCAGCAAGGGCCGCTTTGCTCAGGCCGGCGGCAAGGGCAGCCCTGATGCTGGCAGACCAAAGCGGGTTAGGATGGCGCCGATCTCGGCTACGGTGGGCATGTTGTGGCCGGTGCCGCGTTTCTGAACTTTGGCGGCGCCGGTGGCATTGGCCAGCGTCGCCAGGGCGTCCAGCTTCATGCCATGCAGATAGCCGTAGATCACCGCCGCAGCCAGGCTGTCTCCTGCCCCCGTCGCATCCACCGCCGCCACCGGAAAGCCCGGCGCGAGGGCCATGCCCTCTGTTGTGACCATCAGACACCCGGCAGGGCCGCGCTTGACCACCGCCCACCGGCAGCCCATCCCCAGCAAGGCGTGGGCCGCGGCCAGGGCGTCGGCTTCGCCGGTCAACCTTTGCGCCTCCTCCTCGTTGACGAGCACGACCGACGCCAGCCCCACCGCCTCGCGGTGCCAGGCGTTGTCGATGGCCGGGTTGCCGGGGCCGGGGTCGAAGAAAGTGGGGACGTCCGCTTCTGCCGCCGCCCTCAGTCCCTCTAGCCCGATGGCCGCCACGCCTTCGTGCTCGGCCCAACCATCGGTGAAGAGCGCCTGAGCGCCGGCGATGACCGTGCGCCAGGAGGCGGCGAGTCCGGTCGCTTGCAGCTGGCCGGGGTAGCCCAGGTAGGCCGGCTCGGTGGCCTCATCCACCACCACACCTGCCACCGGTGTGCGCGTCTGGGCCAGGTGCACTAAAGCGGAGATGTCCACGCCCTCGGCCCGCAGCCCGTCGCGCACAGCCAGGCCGAAGGGGTCGACGCCGACCTCGCCCAGCCCGATGACGCGCAGCCCCAGCCGCGCCGCCATGATTGCCACATTGCAGGCCCCGCCTGGCCCCAGTTCGATGTAGCTGAGCTTGGGCAGGGCTTTGGCTGTGATCGGGAATTGCGAGATGCGCAGGCTGAGATCGGCGATGAGGTCGTTGAGGACGACAAGGGTGAGAGCCATGGTGGGGTGCGGGGTGGGGGGTTGGGGGTGTGGGGTAGGGGTTAGAGCCTTCGTTGCCCTCAGAGTCTGCTCGTTGACGATGTTCGGGACAGGCGCTGAACGCATCGAAGGGATGGGCCTGTGACCGGCCGCCTATCCTCCTGCTTTCTCCCTCACGGCTGCCAGGAACGGCTCGACGCCGGTGGGAAGGCCGGGCAGCCCGAGGGCGGCGGCCAGGCGGACGAGTTGGGGGGGATCGACCTGCGCTCGGCGGAGGAGGTCGGTTTGGGCCAGGACCTGGGCGGCGGGGCCATCGGCCAGGATGCCGCCATCGGCCATCACCACCAGGCGGGGGAAGTGGTCGGCGACGAAATCGAGGTCATGAGAAATGGCGACCAGGGTGCGGCCTTCGGCCTTCAGGTCTTCCACCAGCCTGCCCAAGGCGGCGATGCCGCGACCGTCCTGGCCGGCGGTTGGTTCGTCGAGGATGACGATGGGCGTCTGCATGGCCAAAACAGACGCCAGGGCCACCCACTTGCGCTGGGCGAACGAGAGATCATAGGGGTGCGTCTCGGCCAATGACTCCAACCCCGTTCGGGTCAGCGCCATGTCGATGCTGGCCCTTGCTTCTGCTTGATTCCGACCCAGGTTGCGAGGGCCAAAAGCCAGCTCACGGCGCACCGTGCGCTCGAAAAGCTGGTCATCGGGATTCTGGAAGACATAGCCCACCCGCCCGGCCAGCTCGGCCACCGTGTGGCCGGCTGTGTCCCAATCGCCCACCGTCACCCGGCCGCGGTTGGGGCGCAGCAGGCCGTTGATGTGTTTGACCAGAGTGGTCTTGCCGGCGCCGTTCTCGCCGACGATGGCCACAGCCTCGCCGCTCTCCACCTGCAGACTGACCCCCGCCAGCGCGGTCACACCGCCGGGATAGCTGAAGTTGACAGCGGCGATGGTGATGTTCATGACCAGAAAGCCGTCGCTTGTTCGAGGGTGACGGGCAGGGGGCGGGTGGAGGGAGCCAGGGCCTGTTGTTGGCCGAGACGGGCGGCCTGGGTGTAGCGGGTGGCGCCCACGCCGCAGCTTTCCAGGGCAGGTGTGGTGAGTACGCCGGCGGGGGCGCCGTCGGCCAGTATGCCGCCGTTTTCGAGCACGATCACACGGTCGGCAAAGACCGCCACCCATTCCAGAGCGTGCGAGGCCAGGACGACGGTGGTTCCGCGCTCAGCAGCCAGGGCCGCCAGCATGGCAAAGACCTCGCGGGCGCCGGCGGGGTCGAGCTGCGAGGTGGGTTCATCCAGCACCAGCACCTGCGGCTGCATGGCCAGGATGGAGGCCAGGGCCAGGCGCTGTTGTTGGCCGCCAGAGAGGGCAAAAGGCGAGCGCCCGGCCAGGTCGGTCAGGCCGGCCAGGGCCAGCACATGGTCGATGCGCCTGTGCATTTCTGCCCGCGGCAGACCCAGGTTCTCCAGCCCAAAGGCGATTTCCTCGGCCACGGTGTAGCAGGCGCCAGTGATCTGGTTGAAGGGGTTGGAGAAGACCAGCCCCACCACCCCGGCCAGATCTGCCAGTGAAGCGCCTTCGATGCCGATCCCCGCCACCCGGATGCTCCCCTCCAGGTGGCCGCGGTAGAAATGGGGCACGAAGCCGGAGATGGCATAGCAGAGGGTCGATTTGCCGGCGCCGTTGGCCCCCAGCAGGGCGCAGAACTGGCCGGCCGGGATGCTGAGGCTGAGATCGTGCAGCGCCGGCCGGGTGGCGGCCGGGTAGCTGTAGGTCAAAGCTTCGATCTCGATCATGGCTTGGGTTGCAACGGGCGGTTTCAAAGCAAGAACAGGCGGGCGAGGAGGATGGCGGCGGCGGCCAGGGCCAAGAGCCAACGCCCGACCTGTTGGGCGCGGGTATCGTGCAGCACCAGGAGCGAGGTCTTTGGCCCTTTGCGGCTGAAGGCGCGCGCTTCCAGGGCCATGGCCCGTTCTTCGATATCGACCAGGCTGCTGAGCACAAGCGGAGCGATGAGCGGCACCAACGCCCGCGCCCGCCGCCGCAGGCTGCCCCGAATTTCCAGGCCCCGGCTTTGTTGGGCGTCGAGGATGGTGGCGGCTTTGAGCTGGAAGCGGGGGACGATCTGCAAGGTGGAGACGAGGATGTAGGTCAGGCTCTTGGGCGCGCCGCGCTGACCGAGGGTGAGGGCCAGGGCATCGGGCCGGGTGGCGAGGGCCAGCAAGAGGAAGCTGCTGACCACCATCAGGATGCGGCCGGTGCTGCGGATGGCGAAGAGGAGACCTTCGAGTTTGAGCGAGACCGGCCCCAAGACCAGGATCGGCGTCCCCTGCGGCCAGAGAAAGCCCTGAATGAGGAACAGAGAGAGGGCGAAGGGCGCCACCGAGCGCAACAGCGCCCGCAATAAGGGTCGCAGCACGCCACCCCACAAGGCCAGCGGCAGCACCAGAAGGGCAAAGGTGATGTATCCGGCCCCCACGCCTGGCAGCGCCAGCCCACAGACCAGCAAGAACAAGGCCAGCAGCAGCTTGGTCAGGGGGTGCAGGCGGTGCAGCCCACTTTCCCGCGGCAGGTAGAGGCTGAAAGCCTGGCTCATGGGCGGCTAGAAAAGACACAGGGCGCCGCCTGAACTGAGGCGGCGCCCTGTGCGAAGTTAGCGGATGTTTTCAGAGCGAGGGAAACGGGCTTTGAAGCGCAACGGTAGGGCGAGCAGGATGAGCCAGACGACCAGGAAGGTGATCGCTTTGTCCAGCGGGTCGGAACTGACGCCCTGGGCGAACGAGGCTGGCAGGATGCCTGCACCCATGCCGCGGAAGAAGGCGGTCACCAGGTCGGTGCCACTGCCGGTCACGCCGCCGAAGACATAGGCCGAGATGGGGGCCGAGATGACGGCCGCCACCAGGCCGGTGATCAGGCCGCCGACGATCACTTTCCACCAGACCCGGAACCAGCCGGCCTCGGCCAGCAGGCCGGCGAGCAGGCCGATGACGGCGGCCACGGCCGCAAATGGAGTGTAGGTGGGGTTGAGGCCGCTCAGCCCCCACACCATGTTGGAGAGCAGCCCGGTCAAGGCCCCCACCCACGGCCCCGCCAGCACCGCCACCAGTACGGTGCCGATGGAGTCGAGATAAAGCGGGACCTTGAGGGCGTAGATGAGCTGGCCGACGACGATGTTGATCGCAATCGCTACCGGGATCATCACAATCGACAGGGTCGTGAAATCCTTCTTGAGACGGTCCATGATGCCTTTCCTCCGTGGGAGTGGTGAGAATGAAAAGGGGTTGGTGTCAATTTGACGCTATTGTATGCAGAAGCGAGATAGCTGTCTAGCGGGAGGCCGGGCTATCCTGGCCCTGCCGCCAGCCTGATCCCCACCGGGCAATGGTCGCTGCCCATCACCTCTGGCAGGATGAAGGCGTCGCGGATGCGCGGCATCACCTCGGCGGCGGCGAAGAAATAGTCGATGCGCCAGCCCACGTTCCGCTGGCGGGCGGCGGTGGGGGTAGACCACCAGGTGTACTGGTCGCGCAGGTCGGGATAGAAATGGCGGAAGGTATCCACCCAACCCTGCGCTGCCAGCCTGTCCATCCAGGCCCGTTCGATGGGCAGGAAGCCGGTCGTGTTCTGGTTGGACTTGGGATGAGTGAGGTCGATGGGCTGGTGGGCGGTGTTGACATCGCCGCAAAAGATGACCGCTTTGCCCGCGGCCCGCAGGCGCTCGATCCTGTCCAGAAAGGCATCGTAGAAGCCCATCTTGAACGGTACGCGGCTGTGGTCGCGGCTGCCGTTGGGGAAGTAGCAGTTGATCAGGGTGAAATCAGGGTAGTGGGCGATGATCGTGCGGCCTTCGTCGTCGAATGCGGGTCTTCCCAGGCCGAATTCCACCGCCAACGGGGCGAGTTTGCTGAGGATGGCAGTGCCGCTGTACCCGCGCTTGCGTTCGGAACCGTGCCACCAGGCCTGATAGCCCGCCGGTTGGCGCAGGTCGTCGGGCAATTGCTCGACCTCGGCGCGCGTCTCTTGCAGGCAGAGGATGTCGGGCGCGGCCGCGACCAGCCAGCCGGCAAAGCCTTTGCGCTGGATGGCGCGGATGCCGTTTACATTCCACGAGAGGAGGGTCAGGTCGGTGGATGAGGTGGTCATGGGGAGGGGGGAGGCGGGAGGAGGGAGGCGCTACATCCAACCGCGCAGGCTGTAGATGAACATGCCGATATACTCCTTCAGCGCGTCGCTGGTCCAGTAGAGGTATTCGGCGTCGGGGAGGAGCTGGATGAGCTGGTTGCGCAGGTCGGGCGAGGTCAGGCCGGCCCAGTCGGTATCGGCGGTGAGATAGTCGGTGGGCGCGGGGATGACGGTGAAGCCCTGGCGCTCGAACAGGCGCAGCGAGCGCGGCATGTGCCGGGCGGACGTGACCAAGAGGATGGCGTCGATGCCCCGCTCGGCCAGCAGGGCGCGGGTGTAGACGGCGTTTTCGTAGGTGTTGCGCGACGCCGGCTCGACCCAGATGGCTTCTTCGGGCACGCCGGTCAGGGTCAGCACCGCCGCCATGTCCTCGGCCTCGGCATTCCCCGGCCCGCGCCACTCGATGCTGCCGCCTGTGACCAGGATATGCGGCGCTTTGCCCTGTTTGTAAAGATAGGCGGCGTAAAGCAGGCGGTCGCCAGCCTCGCTGACCTCGCTCAACGGACGCGGGGCATCGCCGGCGCGCGTGCCCCCGCCCAGGACGACGATGACCGGGGCCGAGGGCAGAGGGTGGGGGGCGGGATGGCGGCTTTCGAGCGAGCGCACCAGCCCGTACTCGACCCAGCGGTTGCCCCCCAGCCACAACACCAGCAGGATGGCGATCAGCAGGGCCGTCTGCCCGCGCCGCCGGCGGAGCAGGATGGCGACGACAAGCAGGATACAGGCCAGCCCCAGCGGATAGACGAAAACCGGCAGGAATTTGGAGAGGAAGAGGAACATGCGGGCGTCATTCCGCTCCCCAGCTTTGGGGTTTGGCGGCGCCGTTCAGATGGGTGGTGTCGTTCAGACAGAGCACCTGCGGTCGCTCGCCCCAGATGATCTCGCTCAGGCCGCAGTTGGCCATCTGGAATTCGAGCCAGCGCCCGCCATCCCCCACCGCCAGCATGGCCAGGGCGGTGGCGATGGCCCCGCCGTGGCTGACGATGAGGGCGGTCTGGCCAGGATGTTGGCCGGCAATGGTGCGAAACGAGGCCGCCAGGCGCATGGCAAAGGCGGCGGCCGATTCGCCGCCCGGCGCGCTGAAGTGAGGGTCGGCGGCCATCTGGGCCCAAAGGCGCTTCTCGAAGCGAAGGGCGTCGTAGCTCAGGCCTTCCCATTCGCCCAGGTGGAACTCGGCCAGGCCGGGGTCGGGGATGATGGGGGGATGGCCCAGGCCGGCGGCCAGGATGGCGGCCGTCTGGCGGGCGCGGCCCAGGGGGCTGGTGTAGATGGCGCTGACGGCCCGGCCTTCGGCAGCCAGTCGTTGGGCCAGAAAATCGGCCTGCAGCAGGCCGCGCTCGGTCAGGGGGCTATCGGTCGAGCCTTGCCAGGCGCCGCTGACATTGGCGGCGGTCTCGCCGTGGCGCACGACCAGCAGGGTGGTTGGTGAGGGAGAAGTATCCATGCCGCCCATTATAGAAGATGGCCCCCGGCAGTTCGCAAGTGTCCGGCGTCTGTGCTAAGCTGTTCGTCATGCTGTTGCAACGCCTGTCGCTGACGAATTTTCGCAATTATGTGCGTCTGGAACTGAGCCTGCCGCCGGGGCTGACGATTGTGCAGGGCGACAATGCCCAGGGCAAGAGCAATCTGTTGGAGGCGGTGGCCTATCTGGCGACGAGCAAATCGCCGCGCACCAACGCCGACGCCGAGATGGTGAACTGGCTGACGCAGCAGGAACCGTTCCCTTATGCCCGGCTGGCCGCCGACCTGAAGCGCGGCGATAGATTGGAGCGGGTGGACATCACCCTGATGCCGGGGGCCGCTGGCAACGGCGGCCTGCGCAAACAGGTGCGGATCAACGGCGCGCCGCGGCGGGCGCTGGATGTGGTGGGGATGCTGCTGGTGGTGTTTTTCCGGCCGGAGGATGTGGATCTGGTGTCGGGAGCGCCGGGCGAGCGCCGCCGCTATCTCGACATCGCCCTCTGCCAGATCGACCACGCCTATTGCCGGGCGCTGAGCCAGTTCAACAAGGCCCTGGAACAGCGCAACGCCTTGCTGCGGAGTCTGCAAAACAGCCGCGACGCCGCCGCCCAGTTGCGGTTCTGGGATGAGAAGCTGGCCGAGACCGCCGGGTTGGTGGTCACACAGCGGCAGTGGCTGATCAACGAGATCGAGCGCGAGGCGAGCCTGATCCACCTCGATTTGAGCGGCGGCTATGAGCGCCTTAAGCTGCGCTATCTGCCCAGTTTCGACCCCGGGCGGCCGCCGCCGCCCACTTCGGCTGCCCCTGACGACGAGACGACCGGCGTCCGTTACGACAACCTGACGCCGGAGGCCGTGCGCGCCGTCTATCTTAGCCACCTGCATCACGGCCGGGGCCGCGATCTGGCGGCCGGGCTGACGCTGGTGGGGCCGCACCGCGATGATCTCGGCTTCTATCTGGGCGAGCGCAACCTGCGCGGTTTTGGCTCGCGCGGGCAGCAGCGCACGGCTGCCCTGGCCAGCAAGATGGCCGAGATCGGGATCATGACCGCGGTCACCGGCCTGGCGCCGCTCTTGCTGCTGGATGATGTCATGTCAGAGTTGGACGCCAACCGCCGCGCCATGCTGCGCGACGCCCTCATCGGCGTTCCCCAGGCCGTCGTCACCACCACCGACTGGCAGCATTTCCCCCCCGAACTCTTGTCCCGCGCCCTGCGGCTGCACGTCCATGCCGGGCAAGTGCGTTTGCTGGATGAGGAGCAGGGCGTCTGACAGGTCGTAGAATACCTGTCAGACGCCCTGCTCGGCGCATGTAGCCCTACGCCCCGTTCTTGGGCAGCAGTCCGACCTGCTCGCAGTAGTCCAGGATCTTCTGGGCCGATTGGGCCACGGTCTCGGTGGCGCTATTCACGCTCACTTCCGGGTTCAACGGCGCTTCGTAGGGGTCGCTGACGCCGGTAAACTGGGGGATTTCGCCGGCGATGGCCTTGGCGTACAGCCCCTTGACGTCGCGTTGGATGGCTGTTTCCAGCGGCACATCGACGAAGACTTCCACGAACTGATCGGCGCCGACCATCTGCCGGCACTCGTCGCGGATGTCGCGGTAGGGGCTGATGGCGGCGGCGATGTTGATAACGCCGTAACGGGTGAGCTTGGCGCAGACGAAGCCGATGCGGCGGATGTTGGTGTCGCGGTCTTCTTTGCTAAAACCCAAGCCTTTGCTCAGGTGGGTGCGCACCACGTCGCCATCCCACACTTCCACGGCCAGGCCGCGGCGGTCGTGTAGTTCTTTGTACAGATAATCGGTGAGGGTGCTTTTGCCGGCCCCAGAAAGACCGGTGAACCAGATGGTGAATCCTTTGGGTAGTGTTCGATCCATGATCTTGAATGACTCCGTGTGATTTGGGCCTGAGACGTGAAACGTGAGGGGTGAGGCGTGAAACGTGAGAAGTGAAGCGTGAGAAGACTGCGGCAATTGCCACGCATCACGTTTCACGCATCACGCAGAGGCAGCGGCGGCAATTTGTTGGTGCAGGGGGCGGATGAGGCCGCGGTCGAGCAGGTACTGGAAGATGGCGCGGGCGTTGTCTTCGGGCGTGTTGTTGGCTCCATCCAGGTGCAGTTCGGGATGCTGAGGCGCTTCGTAGGGGTCGTCAATGCCGGTGAAGCCCTTGATCTCGCCGCGACGGGCTTTGGCATACATGCCCTGTGTGTCGCGCGCCTCGCAGATCTCGATCGGGGTGTCGACGAAGACCTCGATATAGCCCTCCTTACCCACCATCGCCCGCACATCGTTGCGGGTGGCGCGATAGGGGCTGACCGCAGCGCAGATGATGGCGCCGCCGTGGCGCACGATCTCGGAAGAAACGAAACCCATGCGCCGGACATTGGCGTCGCGGTCGTGCTTGTCATAGCCCAGGCCCTCGGACAGGTTGGTGCGCACCACATTGCCATCCAACACCGTCACCTGGCGGCCGTGCTCAAGCAGCAGCACGGTGAGGACATCGGCCGTGGCCGATTTGCCGGAGCCGCTGAGACCGGTGAACCAGACGCAGAAGCCCTGGCGATGGGTGGGAGGGTAGGCTTCGGCCAGGATGCCCGCCACCTCGGGCCGGGTGAACCACTCTGGCAGTTGTTTGCCCACGGCCAGGTACTTATCCCGCACCTGCGTACCCGAAATCGAGGCCGTACGCGTCTCTTTGGCTACCTTGTCCTCCTCTTCGTAGCGGCCTTCTTCGGGCAGGTAGACCAGCATTTTGAAGGGCACCATGTTTACGCCCAGTTCTTCGCTGTACTGGCTGACCAGGTCCTGGGCGTCGTAGGGGCCGTAGAACGGTTTGCCACTGGAATCGTTGCCGGGGCCGGCGTGGTCGCGACCGACGATGAGGTGGTTGGCGCCGTGGTTGCGGCGGATGATGGCGTGCCACAAAGCCTCGCGGGGGCCGGCCATGCGCATGGCCAGCGGCAAGAGCGAGAGCAGGATGCGGTCGGGGTCGTAATGATTCTGAGCCAGGGCCATGTAGGTGCGCACGCGGGTGTAGTGATCGACATCGCCGGGCTTGGTCATCCCCACCACGGGGTGCAGCAGCAAGACGCCATCCACCTCGTCGATCGCCCGCTTGGTCAGTTCCTCATGGACGCGGTGCAGGGGGTTGCGGGTCTGGAAGGCGACGACATTGGCATGGCCGTAGGTTTCCAGCCGGGCGCGCACCTGGGCCGGGGTCAGGCGCAGGTCTTTGAAATCGTAGTGGGCGGGGAGTTGGAGGACGCGCAGGCGACCGGAGAGGTTGATCGGCCCCCAGCGGTGCATCTCGGCCACGAGGGGATGGCGCAGGTCGGTGCTGCCGTAGGCTTTTAGCGCCTCCTCCTCCCGGTTCCATTCGTACATCTCATCGATGGTCATCACGGCCAGAAGGTCGTTGTTGGCCCCGCGCAGGGCCACATCGCCGCCGATTTTCAGATCGGGGTTCGGTTCGACTGGCAAGGTGATGGGGATGGGGAAGAGACAGCCGTTGGCCAGGCGCATTTCGTCGAGGACGCGCTGGTAGTCGGCTTTGCCCATGAAACGATCCAGCGGCGAGAAGGCGCCGGTGGCAAGCATCTCCAGGTCGCACTCGGTGCGGGCCGAAATCTTGACCGAGGGCAGGGTGGAGGCATAGGCCCTGAGCGCGGGTAGGTCGTCGTCGGCGACCATCAGATCGACGAGCTTGCCGCCGTAGGGGGCGATGAGTGAGTGATTCGTGGCAACTGCCATCATAAAGAACTCCATCGAGGGTCGGACAAGAAACCTGCGAGGCCGCCATCAAGTCAGCGCCTCGCAGTTCGTGTCAGGTCAGGCTGGCGGGTTCGACGCCCGTCAGGTCGTTATCGTAAAACAGGCGGCGCCCAGATTCGATAGGGCGCCGCGCTGCTGAACGCTATTCTAGCCCATGCCGCCGCTTGTCCCCAAATGAACAGGGCGATGATGCAGATTGCCACCCGTCGGCCATGATGGTATCATCCCCATCCAAGCTGTTCACTCTTTCGTTTGCCCTCAGGGACATGATGACTCTCATCCTCGCAGCCATCCTTTTCGTCATCGGCGTCGGCGCGCTTGGCGGCGCCCTCTTTGGCCGTCTGCGTTCGCGCCGTCTGCTCCTGTTGTTGATCACCATCCTCTTGTGGGGAACGGCGGCCTATCTGTTCATCTTCCGCCAGCCTGCCCCCACCACGACCGAACCGCCGCTGGCATCCACGCCCGTCGCCGAAGCCACGCCGCCCCCTCAGCCTACAACGGCGCCGACCGCCGAGCCGGCCAGCGAAGGCACCTTCACCTCCGAACTGCCGGCAGTGGAGGCCGAAGCGTCGCCGGCGACGACGGCCGCCCAGGGCGCGCTGGGAACGGGGCGGCTGCTTTTTGCTTCGCAACGGGGCGGCAACTTCGACATCTGGCTGATGGACATGGCCGCGCCCGCAAAGCCCGTCCAACTGACGACCGACACCGCCAACGATGTCGAGCCGCGCTGGTCGCCGGACGGCAGTCGCATCGTCTTCAGCAGCACGCGTAGCAATGCCAACGAAGTAAATGACATTTGGACGATGAACGCCGATGGCAGCGAGGCCAGACGGCTGGCCGGCTGGCCCGAAAGCTATGAGTGGGGCGCGGTCTGGTCGCCGGATGGCAAATGGGTGGCGTTCGTGACCACGCGCGACGTCAAGTACGAGATCTACCTCGTGCCTGCTGATGGCAGCGTCGAGCCGCTGAACCTGACCCAAAACGATTTTCTCGACTCTTATCCCGACTGGTCGCCCGATGGCCGCTGGTTGGTGTTCGTCAGCGACCGCAGCGGCAACTGGGATCTGTGGAAGATGGATGTGCAGGCGTGTCTGGCGGCGCGACAGGCGGGCAAGGCCGATGACCCTGGCTGCGAGGCCACGCAGCTGAGCGACAACCCCGATGACGATGTTTTCCCCCGCTGGTCGCCGGACGGTTCGCAGATCGCCTTCGAGAGCCGCCGCGACGCCAATCGCGACATCTACGTGATGGATGCTGACGGCGGCAACGAGCGCCGGCTGACGACGCACCCCGAGCGCGATAGCACGCCGGCCTGGGTGAACGATGGCCGGGCGATTGTCTTTGCGGGCGAGCAGATGTTCAACTTCGACCTCTACCAGATCGATCTCAGCGGCGGTGACGAGCGCCAGATCACGGATTTCGAGGGCGAGGATCGCTTTGCCGATTGGCGGCCGTAAGATTTTTCATTCTGGCCTGGTCAAGAATCCTGACCATGCAGCTTCTCTTTTTTGCCCAAAGGATTCCCACCCATGCCACGAGCGATCTGGAACGGCGCCGTCCTGGCCGAAACCGAAACCTATGAGATGGTCGAGGGGAATGTCTATTTCCCGCCCGAAGCCATCGACCACCACTACTTTCACTCTAGCAGCACCCACACCACCTGCCCCTGGAAAGGCATCGCCAGCTACTATTCGGTCGAGGTAGACGGCGTGGTGAACAAAGATGCCGCCTGGTACTACCCCGACCCCAAACCGGCTGCGGCCAACATCAAAGGCTACATCGCCTTTTGGCGCGGGGTGAAAATTGAGAAATAGGGTTTGATCCGCGAAGGGCGCGAAGGGGAAGCGGCGCTTTGCGCGGCGCGTGTGCGCCTGGCCGACGACGCCGGAATCAGGCGCGAAGGGACGCGAAGGAGAAGCGGAGTTGCGCGCTTCTTCCCGTTCTTCGCCGATCATCTATGGGATGAGCACGGCGTCGCCGTTGAAGCGGCTGGCCTTCATGTCGGCCAGGACCTCGTTGGCCGCGGCCAGGGGGAAGGTGGTGACTTCGGCGCGGATGGGGATGGCAGCAGCCAGGGCCAGGAGGTCGCGCACATCCTGCCGTGTGCTGTTGGCCACACTGCGCAGCACCCGCTCGCCATAGAGGAGGGCATAGGGCAGCAAGGGGATGGGTGACATGTGGATGCCGGCCAGGGCCACGGTCGCGCCCGCTCGCACTGCGCCCAAGGCCAGGGGAGCCAGCTCGCCGGCCGGGGCGAAGATGATGGCCGCATCCAGCAGGTCGGGCGGCGTCTGCCCGGCCAGGCCCACCCAGGCCGCGCCCAAGTCCCGCGCGTGCTGCTGGTGCCCGGCGCTGCGCGTGAAGACGAAGACGCGGCAGCCCCAAAAGCGCGCCACCTGGATGGTGATATGGGCCGAGTTGCCAAAACCATACAGCCCCAGCGTTTGCCCCGGCGCCACGCCCGCCACCCGCAGCGCCCGATAGCCGATGACGCCGCCGCAGAGCAGGGGCGCAATCTCGGCATCCGTGAGCGCAAGCGGCAGGGTGTAGGCGAAGGCCGCATCCACAACCATGTAGTCGGCATAGCCGCCATCGGCGTGCAGCCCGGTGAATTCGGCCCGCTCGCACAAGTTCTCGCGTCCGCTCAGGCAGTAGCGGCAGCAGCCGCAGGTGCGATGCAGCCACACCGCCCCGGCCCGCTCGCCCGCCCGGAACGCATTCACCCCCTCGCCCACCTCCTCCACCCGCCCCACCACCTGATGTCCCGGTATCAGCGGCAGCCGGGGCAGGGTCAGGTCGCCCTCGACCGTGTGCAGGTCGGTGTGGCAGACGCCGCAGGCCGTGACTCGCAGCAGGATCTGGCCGGGGCCAGGCTGGGGGCGGGGCAGGTCGGCCCACACCAGGGGCCGGGCAGCGATAGGTTGGGGGGAGGGCAGGAGGTGGGCGTGCATGTGTGTGTGGTGGCAGGTTCAGGAAGTCGGGTAGCTACCGTCCCTCTGGAAGATGAAAGCCTGGTTTGGGAGAGGCGGCCAGCACCGGCATAGCGCACAGCAGTCAAACCACCCCCTGGCTGCCGTCGCCGCCGACCACGGCCCTGCCCAAGCGTTGCAGCGGGGGTTCAGATCAGCGCCGGTTGGCCTGGATTCGACGCGATGAAGGCATTAGCTGCGTGACATTGGTTCGAGCTTCCTGATTCTGGGTCATATGCCTGAGTGATGCGTCCACTTAGTTTCTGGAATGGAGACGCGGATAAACACCGATGAACACGGATCAAATTTGATCGAATCCGTGTTTATCCGTGAAATCCGTGTCAAGAAAACTAAATAGTCGATCAAATGAGCCTCTACCTTAGCTCGTGGTCCAGTTTTCGGGGTCAATTATACCAGTTCCCCGCCCCCAGACTCGATGGCAAGGTCTCGGTCACACTGCGATACCCGATCAGCCCCGTCGGCCCGTCCACACGGCTGGCATAGGTGTAGGTCCAGGTGTGAGCGACGCCAGTGACGCTGTCGGTCAGCGTCCGACTGACCACAATGCTGTCCAACCCATAGCCCAGCCCCACCAGCCCGCCATAGCCGTTGTCGACCTTTGTCAGTTGTGTGCGCGTGTTGGTGAAGCGGGTGGCGGGCAGGCAATTGCTCATGCCGGCGTCGCTGCACCGTCGGATGCTGCGCAGGGTGTACAGCCGCTCGTTGTCGCCCCCGCCTGGGGGTTTGTCGAAAAAGTCGTAGTCCAGCTTGTAGCTGGCTACCAGCGCGCCCGCCTGCTTGAACGGGCGAA
>CAYWPZ010000077.1:0-972 GCA_964460135.1 uncultured Caldilineales bacterium
TCTGGTGTGACGATGGACGATGGACGTGCCAATTGGCATTGGCCCGGACGATAGCGAATTCCCCCACTCAGGCGGGCTGATCGTCCATCGTCTATGGTCTATCGTCATTGCCAAAACTTCTGATCCCGAAGTGACTTTAGTTTAACACGGCGGCGGGCGCCAGGGGGCGATGCGGTCTGCGGGCACAGCCGAGGCTTCGAGGAAGGCCAGCAGATGGGCGTGCAAGCTGCGGGCGACTTCGGGCGCCTGGGCGATCACATCCAGCTGTTGGCCGGGGTCGGCGGGCAGATGATAGAGGCTGCTGCTCGCGTGGCCGCCGCCGTAGACGAGCGTCCATCCGCCATCGCTGACCGTGATCCGGGGTCGCAGAGAGAGCGGCGTCAGCAAGGAGCGGGCTGAGATTTGCACCGGGCGCAAGGCTGGTTCTTGGGCAGCAGCCTGGGCGCGCAACACAGGCGCGAGCGAGGCGCCCTGCATGTTGGCGGGGCGTTCGATGCCGGCCAGGTCGAGCAGGGTGGGGGCGATGTCGGCCGGTTGGGCCAGCGTCTCCGTGCGCCGCGGGCCAGCGCCCGGCAGCCGGGCCATCAGCACGATGTGCGCCAGCTCCTCCCATAGCGGATAGGCCCAGGGTTCATCGACATCGTCGCAGGTCTTGCCCACGGCGTTGTGCTCGCCCAAAAGGAAGCCGTGGTCCGAAAAGAGGAGGACGGCCGTGTTCTCACTCAGGCCCAGGTGGTCGAGGGCGGCGAATAGCTCGCCCAACCAGTGGTCGACCATGGTCACTTCGGCGGCGTACAAGGCTCGGACATGGTTCAACTCCGCCGGGCTGAGATAGTCGGGCGGGGCATAGGCTGGGTAGATGACCTCCTCGCCCACATAGCCGGGGTCGTAGAGATCGACATAGCGGCGGGGCGGGTCCCAGGGCTCGTGTGGGTCGTAGCAATCGATGTGCAGATAGAACGGGCCGGCGGC
>CAYWPZ010000077.1:982-17687 GCA_964460135.1 uncultured Caldilineales bacterium
ATGGGTGCGCTCCAGCCAGCCGATGGCCGCCCGCATCGTCCGCGCCGCCAGATAATCCTCCTCGCCCTGGCGGTCGCTCATGTTGCGCAGATACTGCGTGAGGTCGGCGGCGCCGTGGCGGAGCTTGTGCGGCTGGGCGGGCAGGGGCGGCTGGACGGGCGCCGAGCGATAGCGGTCGGTGATCTGCCCGCGAATCCATTCCCACGAGCCAAACCCGCGCTCGTAGCTGCGACACTCATCCTTCAACAGCCAATTGTCGAAGACCATGCCGGTGAGATAGCCGCTGGCGCCCAGGATCGAGGCGACATGCGTCTCGCTGGCGGGGAGGTCTTGCCAGCCGATGCTATGGTATAACCAGCGGCCGGTGAACAGTTCGGCCCGATTGAGCAGGGTGGGAAAACCGCCGCTGTGCGCCCGGTCGAAGACGACCGCCTGGCCGGCGAAGGCGTCGAGGTTGGGGGTGTGAATCCAGCCGTTGCCGTTGCAACCGAGGTGGTCGTAGCGCAAGGTGTCGCACATAATGGTGATCAGGTTGAGCCGGTTGGGGTTGGCGTCGACTCGCACCTGTGGGAAAAAGGTTTTCTGCCCGGCTTCGGGGCCGGCGGCAGTCGAACGGGGGCCGCCCAGGATGGCGCTGACGCCAAACAGACCGGCCGTTGCCAGGAATTGGCGGCGGGTGCAGGGGAGAGACATAGCGCGCCTCCTTGAACACAGAGAGTCGTTGCACCGAATGCAAGCGCTGCACCTCCGAGCGAACAACGGTGGCTGCGATGCACCTGAATGAACTTGGTTTCTGGTTCAGGATAGCAAGCGTCTATCAAGAACCTATCAAATTTTGCGCCCTTCCCAACCCCAATTTCAGGAACTTAGTTTTCCTTCCCAATTTCCTTTCTAAACTGAAGTCACTTCGAGTTATCCATGCCACGCGGCGGCATGGGCCCGAGCAATGACATCCTTGTTGTGTCACCCCTTCGTTGCACTCAGAGCCTGCCCTGAGCAAAGCCGAAGGGGTCTCTATGGTCGGATGTCATAAGCAGATCAGGAGTTTTGGCAATGGCGCTAGACCAATAGCCTGCCCTGAGAGAAGCGAAGGGACGAGGGACGATCAGCCCGCCTGAATGGGGGGAATTCGCTATCGTCCGGGCCAATGCCAATTGGCACGTCCATCGTCCATCGTCACATCAGCAGCGGAACCTATGTTTTCATATTGACTTGGGTTCAGCTCTTCTCAACCGCCTGCTTCAACGCCGTCAGCCACACCATCAGCGTCTCGTCCAGAAACTTCGGCTGGCGCAACTTCAGCACCCGCGCCAGCCAACCTTCCAGCGATTCCTCGGTGATGGCCAGCGTGCCCTCGCCCTGCGGCTGCAACTCCCAACGGTGGATGGCCTGCATGCCCAACGTCGCGCCCGTCTACTCGATCCGCCGCTCCGGCTCCACCACGCGCAGCCTGGCATGCCAGGTCAGGCTGCCGCCCTTCAGGTGGAATGTCGAGCCGGGCGCTACCGGGCCGTCCAGCTTGACTGCATCGGCGCCGGATAGCCACCGGCTGTACGAGCCAATATCGGCCAGCTTCTGCCAGACGGCGGCCGGCGCCGCCTGGATGAACAGTTCTTTGTGCGCCGCCAGCGGCGCCTTGTTGTTGATGTCCATGATGATCCTCGGTTGCTTTCTTACTTCAACAACTCGACAAGGCGGCGGCGCAGACGAGGCACATCCTCCGTTGCCGTCACCCACACGATCGACCAGGCAACGCTAAATTGGCATGGACCGCGATATTCCGAAACGCCACAATATCCATCCACTCGATTTCGGGATGTTGTTCCTTGAATTCAGGTGGCAGTCGCGCAGCAGCCTCACCGATCACGATCAGCTTCTGCAAGACCGCACTTTGCCGCAGTTCATCCTCATAAAAGGATTCCTCGGTCGCAACATCCACGAGAAATCGCCGGATGGCATCAGCAGCCTCCACCATATCTGCCAAATACAGCCGTTCAGGCCGCATATAACACCTCGGCGCTATCCAAAATATCTTCTCGGATGAGCGGTTTGAGACCAGTCTCAGGCACGAGATCGACAGGCCGGCGCAGCATCTCGGCAAGCTCTCGCTGCATGGCGGCAAGTGTCAGGAAACCAACCCGTGCATGCGGCTCGAACTCGACTAAGACATCGATATCGCTGTCTTCCCGAAAATCATTGCGCAGCACCGAGCCGAACAATGCCAGCTTGAGCACATGATGGCGTTGACAATAGGCTGTCAGTTCATCATGCGAAACATCGATAGAATGGAAAATCATCTTCATCTCTCTCGTGGGGTATGGCCACTTCTGGAACTTTATTCTACCACATCCCCTTCACCCTCCCCATGTTCCGCCCTCCGCCCCTTAGCTGCACTCAGAGCAGGCTCTCTGTCCACTGACCTCCCTCCGCCCTCCACCCCCACCCCAAACCTCCTCACGAACGCCTCCACCCCCTCCCAATCCTGCACCGCCGCTCGCTCCCCGCTGGGCAGATGCTCGATCCACCCGCGCCACACATGGCCGTCCTCGCCCCATTCCCGCCGCAGGCGGAGCACGAACGTGCACGTGGCAGATGGCGAGGAACAAAGAGCAGGAGACGTTTTGGGCATGGCCGGTGACAATCTGATGCGTGTTGCGCTGAGTAAGCAGGCAGCGTCCGGGGCCTAAAGCGTCTGGTCCAGGCCCCGGAGCTGTCCACACAGCGCCCCTCAACCGAGTGCGCCCTCTCGCCAGTGCGCCGGCGTCGTGTCGACGTCCATAACATCGCGCCGGGGTATCAAAAATCTATCAAAAAGTGGCAGGTCGCAGGTAGTCGTTGACTGTTGACCGTTGACTGTCGACTGTTGCTTGTCTCCCCTCAATGCTCCCGGATCACAATCGCCTTCCAGCCCTGCTCGCCCTGCGTGGGCGCCGAAGCATAGTGCTGCACCCACGGCTTGACCAGCATCGGGACATGCGGGTAGAACATCGGCGCAATCGACGCCTCCTGCAAGAGCAAGTCTTCGGCCTGGTGGTAGAGTTGGAGACGGGCGGCAGGGTCGAAGACGCCGCGGGCCTCCTCGATCAGCCGGTCGTAGATGGGGTTCTGCCAGCCGGTGAAGCGCCGCACCTGCGCCATGGCCTGGCGCAGCCAGTCATCCGGGTCGGGATAGTTGCCCCACCACGCCAGCCCGAAGACGTGCGGCCGATCGCTCGCCAGCCCGGCCAGATACTCACTGCGCGGCGCCAGCTCGACATCGATGGGGACGCCCAGGCCCTGGCGCCATTGCCCCACCCAGGCCGGCACCGTCTGTTCGGCCTCGGGCGTGTAGAAGGTGCGGAAGCGGATGGGCGGGAAACCGCGGCCCTCGGGGTAGCCGGCCTCGGCCAGAAGCCGGCGCGCCCGCTCCACATCATAGGGCAGGCCGGCGCCGGGCCGGTGTCCGGGCAGCCCGACGGGGATCCAGCCCCCGCGGTCGATGGCCCAATGCTCTTTGCCTTGCGCCGCCCGCACGTGAACCACATCCATCGCCATCGCGAACGCCGTGCGCACGCGCACATCGTTGAACGGCGGTCGCCGCACATCGAAACCAGAGGCAACCGTGTAATGATAGGGGAAAACCGTGCGCTCTCTACGAAAACGCCGCTCGACCTCGAGCAAGGCGGCCTGCGGCAGGTTGCCGAGCATCATCGCATCGATCTGGTCGGCGCTGTACAGCGCCAGCCCTGCCCGCCAATCGCTGCGCGCCTCAGCATTCAGCAGCAGGTGAATCTCCTGCAAGTTGCCGGTGAAGCGCCCGCGATAGGCGGGATTGCGGGCCAGCACGATCTTGTCCCCGGCCTGCCAGCTTAGCAGCCGAAAGGCGCCGTTGCTGGCGATGTGCGCGGGCTGCGTCCAGGCGTCGCCCCAGCGCGCCACCACATGCCGGGGAATGGGAAAAGCGGCGGGGAGAGCGAGCAAATGCAGGAAATAGGCCGCCGGCCGGGCCAGGGTCACGGCCAGGGTGAGATCATCCACCGCCTCCACCCCCACCTGGCCGGGATCCTCGCTCTGGCCCTCGTGCAGCGCCTGCGCGCCGGCGATGTCGTAGAGAAAGCGCGCCGCCGGCGACTCTCGCTGCGACAACACTCGTTTCCAGGCGAACTCGAAATCGCCGGCCGTCACCGGCGCCCCGTCGCTCCAGACGGCGTCCGGGCGCAGATGGAAGAGATAGCGCCGCCCGCCATCCTGCGCCTCCCAGCGCCAGGCTGCATCCGGGAGCACCTCCAGCTCCGGGCTTTCTTCCACCAGACCGCTGAAAACATGATGCGTCACGCTGGCGTCGCCGAGGATGGGATCGAGGCTGAGGGGATGATAGACATAGAGCAGCCGAAACGGATGCGGCGCTGACGGCAAAGCGACGACGCCAGCGCGGGCGGCCTCGGTCTGCTGCCAGAGCGCAAAGCCTTCGTCATAGAATTGGCGGGCGACGTCGAAAGCAAAGATGCTATGATGGGTCTGGCCCAGACGCAGGAGGGTGTGAGCAGTGGCTTCCTCATCCCCTGATGCCCGCGCCGCCGCCAGCGCCCGCTGATAGTAAGCGATAGCCTCCTGGCTGGCGTACAGCGTGCGCGCCCGGTCGCCGGCCAGCCACAAATAGTGCAGGGCTTTGGCGGTCAGCGCCGGGTCGTGGCCGCGGCCCTGTTCGAAATGGAACGCCAACTCGCCTGCCAACGCCTCGGTCTGGCCGGCATAGACGCGCTCCTTGCCGGCGCCCGGCGCGCCATGGAGGCGCTGGCGGCGGTGCTGCGACAGATCGGCATACAGCACCTCCTGGATCTTGTGATGGCTGAAGGCATAGTCGCGGCCCAAGGCCCCGGCCCCTTCTTCGATCAGCCGGTGACGCAGCAGTTCGTCCACTGCCGCCAGCGTCGTCTCCTCGTCCTGGCCCCACACCTCGGCCAGCAGGTCGAAATCGAACTCGCGGCCCAACACCGCCGCCGCCGGCAAAGCCGCTTGCGCCGCGGCCGGCACCCGGCGCGAGCGAGCCAGGATGGCCTCGCCCAGGCTGGCGGGTAAGGGCAGCCTGGCCCGCGCCGTCTGGCCGACATCGCCTTGCCAGGCGCCGCCCTGCAGCCGCAGCGCCCCCGTCTCGAACAGCGCCTTGATCACCTGACTGAGAAAGAACGGATTGCCTTCGGTCTCGCGATGCAGCCGCTGCGCCAACGGCAGCGCCTCCTCGCCCCGGCCCGACATCTCGATCACGAATTGTTCCACGTCGCCCGGCGTCAGCGGCGCCAGGCTGAGCGTTTCCGCCCGGCCGTCGCGACTCAGGCGTCGGGCCAACGTGGGCAGGGGATGATCGGATTCCAGCGCTTCGGGCCGGAAGGTGACCACCAGCAGCAGCGCTGTCTCGGCCAGATGCTGGGCCAGATGGTGCACCATGGCCAGCGTCGGCTCGGTGGCCCAATGCAGATCTTCCAGGATCAGGAGCATCGGCCCGTGTGCGGCCATCTCGGCAAGAAAACGGGTCACACCCTCTAGAAGGTGCTCGTGATCGGCGTCCGGCCGCGGGGTGGGGCGGGCGTCGGGACGCAGTTCGCCGATCTCGGGCGCCAGGCGGCCGGCTTCGGCCACGGCCCAGGCGGGCAGGGACGCCAGTTCCTGCGCCGAAAGCGCGGGCAACAAACCGTGCAGGGCCTCGGCCACGGGCTGGTAGGGCAGCACCCGTTCGAATTCGAAGCAGCGTCCCCAGAGGACGCGGCCGCCCTGCCAACCCGCCCAACGCCCGAACTCCTCGACCAAGCGCGTCTTTCCCCGCCCGGCCTCGCCGCGGATGAAGAGCGCCGAACCCTGGCCCGCCTTTGCTTTGGCCCAGCGCGCCCGCAAGTGCGCCATCTCCTGCTCGCGGCCCACCATGCTCCCGTGCGCGAGGACATCGAAGGGGTCGCGCCCAAGTAGGGGCGCGGAAACCGCGCCCGTGGTTTCCGCGCCCGTAGTCGCCGCACCCGCGCCGGCGGCGGCAAAGCGCCCGGCCCGGATCGCCTCCGCCAGGGCGGCGGTTTCGGGCGCGGGGGCGGCGCCGAGCTCCCGTTGCAGCACCTCCTGGCAGCGGTGGTACTGGTCGAGGGCGACGCTGCGCCGGCCCAGATGACAATAGGCTCGCATCGCCAGCCGGTGGGCGTCTTCGCGCAGGGGGTCGCAGGCCAGCAGGCGCAGTGCTGCCGCCAGCGCCGCCTCGTGCTCGGCCTGCGCCTCGCGGCCGGTCATCAGCCGCGTCAGCGCCTCGGTGTACAGCGCCTCCAGCCGGTAGCGCTCGCTGATCACCCAGTCGTCGTAGAAGCCATCCAGGAAATCGCCGCGATACAAGTCCACGGCCTCTTGCAGGCGGGCCGGGTCATTGCTGGCGGCGCCGATGGCAAAGGCCTCGGTGTCGAGCCAGAGCAGGGCGTGTGTTTCGATCTGCACCTGGCTTTGGTCGCCGAGGAGGAAACTATCGCCCAGGCAGCGGCGGATGTGCCAGACGGCCGTGGCCAGCGAGTGATGGGCCTTTGCGGGCGGTCGCTCACCCCAGAACATGTCGGCCAGGCGTTCGCGCGGGTGGGGTTGGCGGCGGTGGACGAGGAGATAGGCCAGCAGCGATTGTGATTTGAGGGTGGGCGGTTTGGGTATAACACGCTCACCCACGCGCACTTCCAAGGTTCCGAACAGGTGGATGGTGAGAGCCGGCGCCATCGATTCAGCCCCGATATGGGTGCAAACGCAAAGTGACGACGCTCACATTTTATCAGGATCGTTTCTGCGCCCCCAAATTCAGCCGTTGGTGTGGTTCATTCCTCCGAGTCTTTGGCGGCGTCAGTGCGGTCTGCCCCGGCGCCGGCTGCGACGCCGCCCGCTTTCGCTTCTGGGCGGGCCCGCCGCCGCAGGGGCTGTGGCCGAGGGCTGCGCCACCGGCGCATGCAACAACTGTTGGTAGTAGTCATCCAGCAACATGGCCATGACGGCCGATTCTTCTTCGTTTTCGGCCAGGCTGCGGGCCAGGGGGATGAAGCGCAGGCTGCGCTCGGCCTGGAGTTTGTCGCGGTCGCGCAATCTGGCCTCCAGGTGGGCGATCAGGCGTTCGCTCACGACCGCTTCCACGTCGGCGTCGGTGGGCAAGGGTCGTTCGACCAGGTCGATCTCGTAGCGGCGGGCAATGCGGTCGAGGGCGTTTTTTTCCAGGATGCTGATCAACGAGATGGCCACGCCTGCCGCGCCCGCCCGCCCGGTGCGCCCGGCGCGGTGGATGTAGGCTTCGATATCTTCCGGCGTTTCGTATTGGATGACGTGCGACAGGTCGGGGATGTCTAGCCCGCGGGCGGCGACATCGGTGGCGACCAGGAAGCGCAGGCTGCCCTGGCGCACGCGATCGAGCACGCGCTCGCGGTCCTTCTGGGCCAGGTCGGCGCTCAGTTCGTCGGCGTCGTAGCCGAATCGCTGCAAGACGACGGTCACATAGTGCACATGTTGGCGGGTGTTGCAGAAGATGATGGCCGAGGCGGGGTTTTCGATTTCGATGATGCGCACCAGGCTGCGGTCTTTGTCCATGGCCGGGGCCAGATAGTACACGTGCTCGGTCTCGGTAACGTGGACATGGTCATGGCTGAGCGAGAGGAATTCGGGCGCGGCCATGAATTCGGCTGCTGTGCGCATGACATAGGAGGGGAAGGTGGCCGAGAACATGCAGGTGTGGACGCGACGGTTGGGCAACTGCCGCCGGACGCGGACCATGTCGGGGTAGAAGCCCATCGACAACATGCGGTCGGCTTCATCGAGCACCAGGGTGCGCAGGTGTTCGAGTGTGAGCGAACGACGCAAGATGTGGTCGAGAACGCGACCAGGGGTGCCGACGACGATGTGGGCGCCCTGTTGCAGGGCCTGCGTTTGCGGGCCGTAGCCGACGCCGCCATAGACGGCGACGGTGCTGAAACCGGCCGGCGCGCACAGGGCCTCGGCCTGACGCCACACCTGGTAGGCTAGCTCGCGGGTGGGGGTCAGGATCAGCGCCTGGGGGACGGGGCGGCCGGGGTCGAGTCGTTCGAGCAGGGGCAGCAGGAAGGCGCCGGTTTTGCCGCTGCCGGTGCGAGCCTGGATCATCATGTCACGGCCGGCCAGCAAATAGGGGATGGCTCTGGCCTGAACCGGCATCAGGTCGGTCCAGGCGGCGCGGGCGCAGGCGGCGCTCATGGCGGGGGTCAGGTCGCCAAAGGTCAGTGCGGGCAGGGGGTTGTGGGGTTCGGCAGCAATGGGATCGGTCATTGTCGTTGGTTCCTCACCAGGTCAGGTGTCGGACGCGGCTGGGCGGGCTGAGCGGGATCAGGCGGCCGTCTTCCTCTTGGCGGACGACGTTCACCCACCAGAGCAGTTCGGGTGTGCGTTCGCCAGGGGGCGGACGCAGGTTGGGGTCGAGGCGCACGCTGCTGTTGCGGGTGAGGATGGTCTCGATGGGGGGAAGGGTGGGGTCGGCGTAGGCCAGGTGCACGGCGTACCAGGCGCGTTCGGGCAGCAGGGCGACCGTCACCCACCGCAGGGTGAGCGCCTGGTCGCTGAGGATGACGCTGTGGTCGGGGGGGCTGATCGGGGCCGGGGCCGGATAGATGGGGGTGGGGAGGGTCGCAGCGGCCCCGGTTTCTTCTTGGGCCAGGCCGACGGGGATGGCGAGGATGGTGCCGGGGATGAGGTCGTTGGCGTCGCCGATGTCGTTGTTGGCGATGATGTCGCTGATGGCGACGCCAAGCGTCTCGGCGACGCCAGCAAGGGTGTCGCCGGGCTTGACCTGGTAGTTGACGGTGCCCGTGACCGGCGTCGGGGTGGCGGGGCCATTGGCCGGGGCGGCGGTTTCGGCCAGGGATGCCGCCGGCGGCGGGATGACGAGCACCATGTTGGGCATCAATGGTGGGGGCGTCGTCCAGTTGTTGGCGGCCAGCAGCTGGTCGAGGCTGAGACCGAAGTTGCCGGCGATGCCAAGCAGGGTGTCGCCGGAGACGACGGTGTAGGCGATGGGGGCCGGGGTGGGGGTGGGCGTGGGGGTGGGGGTGGGCGTGGGGGTGGGGGTGGGGGTGTCGGTGGGGGTTGGGGTGGGGGTGAGGGTGGGGGTGGGGCTGGGCGTCAGGGCCAGGACGCGCTCGGCTCTATCCCATCGCCACCAGAAGGCCACCACGGCGACGACCGCCAAGATGAGGGCGATGTCGGCAAAGGGTGGTCGCCAGCGATGACGGGCGGGCGTGATCAGGTCGTAGCCGCACATGAAGCAGTCGGCGGCGCTGTGGCTGACGCGCGCCCCACAGTTGGGGCAGATGCGGGCGGAAGGAGGGTGGGAGGGCACGGGGATGAATTGCGGATTGCGGATTGAGCAGGTGAATCGTTTCTTTCGATCAGGAGGAGATGCGCAATAGGAAATAGGCGATATAGTCGAGGAAGAGAATGGTGATCAGTACGAGGAGCGAAAGCAGCGAGATCAGGGCGGCAGTGGTGCGCAAGGGGGTGTTGCCAAAACGGATGCTCACGTCATGTTCGCCGGCGGGGAGGTCGAGGGTGATGAGGGCGTCGGGGCCGGCGCTGCGCAGGGCGATTTCCTCGCCGTTGGCTGTTCCCTGCCAGCCGGGATACCAGTAGGTGTAGAATTGGAGGGTGATGGGGGTGCGGGCGATCACGCGCACGCGCTCGGAGCCGCCGCCGTGGCGGAGGGGTGTGACTTCGCCCTCGCCGGTGATGATACCCGCAAGGGGTAGGGTTTTGCCAGTCAGGTAGGCGTCTAGTTTGGGGCTGGCGGTGGGCGGTTGGCCGGCGAAGGCGGTGGAGCCGCGCATGTCGGGGAAGGCAAGTTCGAAGTCGGTGATGGCGGCGGGGCTTTGGCTGCGAGCGCTGACGGGGGTGTGTTCGGGCCGGGTGTAGGGGTAGGAAGCCAGGACGATGGCCAGGCCGATGGCCAGGGCGGCGGCGGGGAGCGGGGCGGCGGGGGTCTCGGATGCCTGCAGCCGGGGGAGGAGGGCGGATGCCATCGCGCCCACAACCAGGGCCAGGAAGAGGTCCGCCATTGCCAGCAGCCGGAAGGGGAACTGGATCAGGGCCAGGGGTGGGAGGGCGGCCCAGAGCGGCTGGGTGACGGCCAACATGCCCAGGATGGCGATGAGGGCGGCGCTCAGGAAGCCGGCGAGGAGGCCGCGGCGGGCCGGGCGCGTGCGCCACAGCAGGGGCAGGGCGGCCAGGCCGAGGACGAGCAGCCAGAGGCCGATCTGTTGGCTCATGCCGTCATCGGGGCCGGGCAGGGCGTGGCCGAATCCCCATTCGGGGCTGAAGAGTTGGTAGAGGTAGAGGTATTGTTTGGCGTAGTTGTAGGCGTCGGGCAGCCACTGCGATTGGACGATGTAGGAGCTTTCGGCCAGCGCGGGGAGGAGGAAGATGGTGGCCACGCCGCCCGCCAGCAGGCCCGCCAGCAGGACGGCGAAACTCTGCCGCCAGGGAAAGCGCCGGCTCTGTCGCCAGCGCAACAGCAGCCAGTAGAGGATGAGGCCGATGAGGAAGGGCGGGAAGATGAGGAGGGTGACGCTGTGTGTGAGCAGGGTGAGGCCCAGGCTGAGGCCGGCCAGGGCCAGCCGGCGCCGCCCGCCGCGTTCGATCAGGTCCCAGAAGCAATAGAGCACCCAGGGAAAGAGAGCATAGGCGACGAATTCGGCCAGCGCCGCCCGCACATAGATGTTGACCAGGTGGTACGGGGCGAAGGCGTAGAGCAGCCCGGCCACGAAGCCCGCCCCCGCCCCCCACAGCCGGCCGGCGAAGCGGTACATGGTGAAGCCCGAAAGAAGGAAGGCCAGCGCCCAGGTGAGTTTGACGGCTGCGGCGATGCCCGCCCCCAGGAGATGAAAGCCCTCGGCGATGAAAAAGGCCAGCGGCGCGTAGAAGGTGAAGAGCGGATAGCCGTAGCCCAAGACATGGTCGGCAGCCCAGCGCGGCCAGAGGAAGCCATCGCCGATGCCCTGGTCGAATTCCACCAGCCAGAACAGGCTGTGGGCGGCGTCATGGGCGCGCAGGAAGTAGCCGGGCGCCAGCAGGGGGGCGCAGCCGATCAGGGTGAGGAGGAGAAGGAGGAGAAGGGGGGAGCGGCGCAAGGGAGATAAGGAAACAAGTAGACAAGTGATGAGTGATGAGTGAAACGTGAGGCGTGGGGCGTGAGTGATGTCTGATGCAGCTTTGTTAAACCCAAGTCACTTTGAAAACATAGGTTCCGCTTCTGGTGTGACGATGGACGTGCCAATTGGCATTGGCCTGGACGTGCCAATTGGCATTGGCCTGAACGTGCCAATTGGCATTGGCCTGAACGTGCCAATTGGCATTGGCCTGGACGATAGCGAATTCCTCATCCAGACGGGCTGATCGTCCATCGTCTATGGTCTATCGTCATTGTCAAAACCACTGATCTCGAAGTGACTTCAGTTTAGATCATTCGTGGCATTCGTTCATTTGTGTCATTCGTGATGAAAAAGAGTCAATCGTCGCCTATCTCTCCTGATTGCCTGCCCCACTCGTCCCCTCCAATGCCAGATGAAAAGCAAGGCCAGCGCCGCCAGCGCCGCCAGCGAAATGAGCTTGGCAACGCGGCGGATGGGTGTGTCCTCGAAGCTGAGGCGAAGGAGATGGTCGCCGGCGGGGATGGGGACATCCAGCAGGCCGTAGGGCGGGCGGGTGTGCGCGGGGGTGAGGGCAAAACGGTCGAGGACGGCGTTGGTGGCGGGGTCGAGGATGGCGGCCGTCCAGCCGGGGTACCACTGGCGGAGGAAGGGCAGGCGCTGGCCCTCGGTTCCGGCATGAACCCAGAGCGTTTCGCCGGTGACGCTGTGTTCGATGCTGTGGGCGGCCAGGGTTTCGTTCTGGGGCGTGAGGCTGTAATCAACCTGGCTCGTTACCGGCGTCGCGGCCATGTGCAGGTCGGCGATGGGCGACCAGGCCGGGATTTCCTGGGCGGTAATGGTCATGCCGGTCATTTCGTCGGCGCTGCGTTGGAATTCCATCAGCCCGGCAAGGGTGGCGCCGCCGGGCGGGGCCGGCGCGACCTCGACCCGCAGGTAGGGCGCGCTGCCCAGGATGAGCAATCCGGCCAAGAGCAGGGGCGGCAGCCAGCCTTCGTTTTCGTCAACGAGGACGGTGGGGGCGAGGATGCCCAGGGCGAGGACGGTCAGGGTGAGGTAGCGCCAGGGGAATTGGGCCGATGCCACCAACGGCAGGCGATCCCAGGCCCAGGCCGAGGCGGCCGTGGTCAGCCAGATGCTGGCGGGCAGCGCCGTCAGCCAGAAGCTGAGCTCCAGCCGCGAGCGGACGTCGCCGCGCAGCCAACGCCACCCGGCCAGCGCGGCCAGGGCAAAGGGAACGAGGCCGAGCTGGTAGCTGAGGGGGTCGTTGGGGCCAGGCTCGCTGACGCCAAAGCCCCAGCGCGGGTCGAAAAGCTGGGCAAAGTAGACGAAGTGGTCGTGGAAATCGTAGTAGCCCTTGAACCATTGGTCGAGATTGACGAAACGGGCTTCGAGCAGGGCCGGGAGGACGAAAAAGGCGGCCAGGGCCAGGCCGAGGGCCATCCCCAGGGCCGGTGTGAGCAGCGCCTTCAGCCCGATTCTCAGACGGCGACTCCGCTCCTGACTGCCGCGGACGATGCCGGCGGCCAGGATGAGGATGTAGCCGGCCAGCAGGGGTGTGAAGATGAGGGCGACCAGGTTGGAGCTGAGGTGGACGGCGGCATAGCCGAGGGCGGCAAGGGCGATGCTGGTCGGGCTGGGCTGGAGGACGGCGCGGCGGGCGCCCAGCAGGGCCAGAGGCAGCAGGGCCAGGGCTAGGCTTTCGGCCATGGCCGCGCGCACAAAGACATCGACCAGATGGTATGGCGCATAGACAAAGGCCACGGCCGCTACCAGCGCCGCCCGCTCGCCCAGCCAGTCGCGCACGAAGAACCACATGCACCAGGCGCCCAGCAGGATGGCAACGATGAAGGTAGCTTCGACCGCCCCTTCCAGGCTGAGCGGCAACAGGCGATAGAGCAGCGTGCCCAAAAAGGTGGCGGCGGGGGCGTAGATGTTGAAGAAGGGGTAGCCGTAGCCAAAGGCCCAGTCGGGCGACCAGCGCGGGAAAAGCGTCCCCTCGTCCCAGGTCAGATTGTATTGCAGGATGAAATAGACATCGTGCCGGGCGTCGTGCGCCCCCCAGAAGTAGCCCGGCCGCAGCAAAGGCGCGATGGCAAAGACGCACAACAGGGTTGTGGCCCAGAAGGAGGGGGAGCGGAGGTAGCGGGGCATGGGGGGAGGAAGAGACCGGGGGCCGGGAGAGCGGGAAACCGGGAGAGCGGGAGGCGGGGAGAGCGGGGGATTCGTTGACTGACGACTGACCACTGACCACCGCCATCATAACACCACCAATGGCAAAGGAAGACAACAGCCCCAGGTCGTTGCCTGGGGCTGGGTAAAAGGCAGGGGGGCAGACGGGGGTGCGCGATCAGGGCGGCGGTTCTTCGATGTAGATTTCGATCCAGGGCGCGCAGGTGGGGTTGGCTGTGCATTCGCTGGAATGGAACTGATACCAGACGTTCGAGCCTTGCTCGCCGCGGAAGAGGAAGCCGTAGTTCTGGTCGGGATGGGCGTACAGGTCCTGGATCTGCGAGCTGATGTCCCAGGTGTAGGTGCGGACTTGCGGGGTCAGCTGGACCTCGGCGATGATCTGGTCGGAGCGGTCGACGCCGATGCTGTCGGCGCCCGCTTTGGTCCAGCGAAGCGAAGCAGTGGCATTGTTCCAGGTCACGGCGGCCTCGTCCCAGGGGCGCAGCAGCCGATAGAGCCGCGCCCGGCTGCTGCCGCTGTTGTTGGGGTTGTTGCCGGCCTCCACCAGGTTCATGTGCAGCTTCGCTGCCAAAGGCTTGACGCCCGGCCCCAAGACCGGCGGCACGATCTTCATGGCCAGGTGCCACTGCTTGTCGCCGCGGATCGAGGCCACTTTGGACGAACCGTTGTTCACGTCCGGCTCCCAGCCGTTCAGGTTGCCCTCGCTGACGCCGTCATAGCCGTCCACGCCGGGGCGGGCGATGATCCAGCGGCGAGAGGGGCCGTTGACGAAACGCATCGTCCCCTGGGCCGGCGTGGGCGTGTTGTAGGTCTCGCCCTCCCACACCAGATAGTGCAGGCCCAGCCCGACGTCGCGATCCTGCGCGCCCCAGGTGAAGCCGATCTGGGCGTTGGAGAGGAAATCGGAGCCGAACTGATCGAGCGGGATCGAGGCTTCGGTCAGCCAGCCGTTGGCGCGGCGGATGGTCTGCGATTCGACGCCCAGGGCCAGCCCGCCGCTGTTGGTTGCCAGTCCATCCGGGCTGAAGGTGAGGCGGATGTCGCCCAGACTGAAGACGCCGCTGTTGTCCACATCGAAGGTGAAGGCGGCCATGTCGTCGAAATGCCAGTTGCGCGAGGTGCGCACCACGCTGTCGTCGGTGACATCGACGGCGATGTAGAGTTTGTCCGAATCCCAGACCAGACTGGCCCAGGCGCTAAGGTCATCGGGCTGTGGGCGTTCGCCGATGGGCGGAAAGCTGGCGGTGGCGCGGTCGAGTTGGATTTTCTGGTAGCCGCTCCAGTCGTTCAGGTTGCCATCGACGATGGGCGGCGTGCGCTGCCAGGCGACATCAAAGCTCTTGGCAGTGGGGTTGGCGGGGGCGGCGCGTAGCGAGGCGACGGGGCCGATGAGCAGGCCGCTGAGAGCGAACAAGATCGGCAAGAGGGCGCGAAATCGCAAGGGAAAAAGGGGCATGGGAAGGGTTAGTCTCCTCAAAAGGGGTATGTGGTTTTGGGGAGTTGAGACGTAGTGTAGCGCAAAGGCGGGCGGGCGGCGAAATCACAGCCTCCGAGCAAGCGCCCTTCATTCGGCCACAGCCGAGGCCAGGCCCCCACCCAACGCCCCCATCATCCCCCCCGCCAGCCAGATCACGCCGCACAAGAGCACCGAAAAGAACAAACTGCCGCCCGCCGTGTCCAGCCGCATCAAGTCCATGCCGGCGTTGGCAAAGACCTCGATGATGCCCTGCGGCAACAGATGCAAGCTGGTCATGGTGTCGCCGGCCAGGTTGAAGCGCACCGGCGCCAGGGCGATGTTGGCCAGGCCGTCCACTATCCCGGCCAAAATGCCTGCGCCCAGGCCCGCCACGGCCGCCCGGTTGCGGTAGCCCGACTGGATGGCCATCCGCCCGGCCAGAAAGCCGCCAAAGGCATAGGCAAAGAGGCGCTGCGGCAGGGCGGCGAAGCCGCAGATCGGGATCACGCCCAAGACCGAAAAAGCAACGGCCAGCAGCGCGCCCGCCATCCCCCCGCGCAAGAGGCTGCGGCTCATGGTTGTTTCTCCGGCGCTCGTAAATCATTTTTCATAGGCTCATTCTACACAGGCGCTTTTGCGCGGCCAAATGAAAGACCCGAACAAACCTGAAAACCATTCATGCTATTCGTCCATTTGTGTCATTCGTGATCGAAGACAGGGCTATGTCATCCATCTTCATGCCCGGCGCAGATGCCGGGGATAGTGATTCTTGATCACCCCGCCCACTCGCTTGCCCCAGCCCAGCCCAAACCCGGCCAGCGTGATCAAAACCCAGCCGTCCGGCCCCTCGCCGGCCAACGATTGGCCGCCTTGCCACGCCAGCGCCTCCGCCTCCGAGACGGCGACGGTGTTCAGAACATCGGCCGAGGCCAGCGCCAGGGCGTGGTCAGGCTCGAGACGCTCGTGAGCGATGCGGCCGCCGCGCAGCCCCGCCCGCGCCGCCCGCACTCCCTGCCAGAACTCCGGCCCCACCGGCGTCAGATAGAGATGCTCGCCGTACTGCGCCCAGCCGGTTTCGGGCAGGGCCGAGCGCATCGTCTGCTCCCAAAAGCGGCGGAGCAAAGGAGGCGGCGTTCCGCCGGCCGGCGGAAGAGAGGAGGGGGTGGAGGCGCCGCCGCGGGCGAGGACGGCGAAGAAATGCCCCTCGCCCGGCGCCCGGTGCGGCCAGATGCGCACACACCGCTCTAGCGATAGCCCGGCGGCCAGGTCGCGGTCGATCCAATCCGGGCGGCCGGGGTCGAACCCGGGCAGTTGGGGCGGGGCCAGCAGTTCGAAATCGGGCCGGGCGCGCAGGAAGCGGGCGATCACGGCCTCGTTTTCCTCGGCGGCGAAGGTGCAGGTAGCATAGACCAGCCGTCCGCCGGGGCGCAGCAGCCGAGCCGCCGAAAGCAGGATGGCGTCCTGGCGCAGGGCGCAGCCCATCACGGCGGCCGGCCGCCACTGGCGGCGGGCGGCGGGGGTCTTGCGGAACATGCCCTCGCCCGAACAGGGGGCGTCTACCAGCACCCGGTCGAACCACTCCGGCCAGCGTCCGGCCAGGCGCTCTGGCGTTTCATTCGTTACCAGGATATTGGCGGCCCCGAAGCGCTCCAGGTTGGCGACCAGGGCCGAGGTGCGGCCCCCGACCGCTTCGTTGGCCACCAGCAGCCCACGCCCGGCCAGTCGCGCCGCCAGATCGGTGGCCTTGCCGCCAGGCGCAGCGCAAAGATCGAGCACCATTTCGCCGGGCCGAGGGTCCAGCAGCAGGGCCGCAGCCAGGGCGCTGGGGTCTTGCAGGTAGTAGAGTCCGGCGGCATGGTAGGGGTGGCGGCCAGGGCGGGCTTCCAGGGCTGGCGGGAGCAGGAAGCTGTCT